>JAJFLM010000344.1 GCA_021772655.1 Deltaproteobacteria bacterium | reverse complement strand
AGCTTAGCTATGGGCACAGTACAACCCCTATGCGCCCAAACTGAAGAGACCGCTACTGAGACCAAGCCTATTCCGGTCATCACACAAAATACCGGCTTTAAGCAGGTTCAGCTGGAAACCATTCATGTGACCTTTATTGATTTTAAGAACTATAAAACCATCAAAGACATCCAAGAGCAGATCTATGGCATTCCGGGGGTCACCAACTTTATCCCCTTCCGGTCGACACAAGGCCTTATCACCTATGATTTAAAATATTCGGGCCGTGCCACCTTACTCAAAAAAGCGCTCACAGAAACTTTAGGGCATCGCTTTGAAGTCGGGGCCAAAGAAGGTGAAAAAAAATTCTGGGAATTTACGATTCGTAAACTTTAAAGCATTCACATGGCTGCTAAAAGTTGCTGAGCGCCTGCAGCTACTGCCTAACCTGCTTATGCGTAACCCTTGTGATCATTGCAACGCTGACTATCTTGTTTTATCTTCGCCAATAAAGGCATTATAATTTTAAGTTGGCGTATGGGTTTACCACAATCAAGCCCACTAAAATTAAAAAAGCCGAGGCCTATAGACCTCGACTTTTTCACTGCGCGCCCGGAAGGATTCGAACCTCCGACCCCCTGGTTCGTAGCCAGGTACTCTATCCAGCTGAGCCACGGGCGCGTAAAAACAAAAAAGCAGGGGCACGGCCAGTCTCGCCAAGTCTAGGCGGGCATGCCGTGCCCCTAGCAATAATGTATTATAATCTAGCTTAGATCTTACCTTGTAACAAGAACGCAATAACCAGAGCGTAAATGACCAATGATTCAATCAAGGCCAAGGCAATGATCATAGGTGTTTGCACTTTACCGGCTGCGCCTGGGTTACGTGCAATACCTTCTAAGGCAGCTGTTGCGGCGCGGCTTTGACTTAAAGCACCACCGACAGAAGCAATCGCAATGGTTAAACCAGCAGCAATCGCTAAAACCGCTTTAAAGGAAGAGTCGCCGCCAGCTGCTGCCGCATTACCTTCCGCCCAAACAGCACCGTGACTTAAAGTGGCCACAACGCTAACCGCTAACATCCAAAGATATTTCTGCATGAGTATAGTCTCCTTCATTATATATTATATAAACTCAAGTTCCGGCCTACACACTGTGCAACCCATCCCCAATCTTATTGAAGTGCTAAAGTTCTATGAACTTAGCCCTCCCTTAATTCCCCGTAAAAAACTCCTAACTTAATGCTCTTCATGCTCCACAGCCAAGCCCACATAAATGAGCGACAGCAGAGAAAATACAAATGCCTGAATAAAAGACACAAACGTTCCCAGACCTAAAAATACGACTGGGACTACCAAGGGCACTAAGTCCGAGAAAATTCCTAATACTAAGTGATCACCGGTAATGTTACCAAAGAGGCGTAAGCCTAAGGATACCGGACGGACTAAGTGTCCAATCACTTCAATCACTAACATCAAAGGCCCCAACCAAATAATCGGACCCATGAAGTGCTTTAAATAGCCGACGCCATTTTCTTTAAAGCCAACGTAGTTGTAGTATAAAAAGGTCGTTAAACCGCAGGCCAAAGTTGTATTAATATTATCTGTTGGCGGTAAGAAACCCGGGACCACTGATAAAAGATTATTTAAAAAAATGAAGATAAATAGTGTTCCAATCAAAGGGAAATATTTAGGGGCATCTTTACCGACAATGTCTTCCATCAAACCTAATAACTTTTCGACGGCCACTTCCATGATATTGGCCAAACTGCCTTTGCTTTCAGGAACTAAACGGGCCTCAGCTTTGCGCAATTTGAAAAAAGTAAACAGTGAGATCAAGCACAGCACGATGAAAATGAAGGTCGAATACATCATGTGAACATTGTGATGGTTCACTTCTTCAAAAAATAATTGCGCCCAAGTAAAATGGTGCATGCTTTCTCCTCAAACAACCACCGCCATCACGGTGGGTTGATGCTTAACTTATTTCTGTGTCACGGGATTTTAAGGCCCCAAGCAATCCATCAAGGGTAATACCGATAACGAGGCAGGACAATCCGATCAAAAAAGGCACCGCTTCAATGGACAGTTTCATCACCACAAAGCCAATCGCGCCAAACATGACGAGAGCCTTACATAAAAAAATCACCAACAGCTTTGCTGGGCTAACTTTCTGCTTTGAAGCAAAGCCTGAAACCAGGCGCTCTAGTAACCAAAAGTTAGCGATGGCAATCACCACCCCTAAAAGGGCACTGACCGCGGCTGTCTGGCTGAAAAAGACCCAACTTCCTGCCACAGCACAAGCCCCTGCGACGAGGCTCTTTTTCCAAATGGACCCGGTCCTTGTCAAGGGAAACTCCTCTTTAATAACAATAAGATATCCACAGGATGCGAGATAAGGCCGAAGTAAGCGCTAGGCGCCCCTTATAAAGCTTAATCTCGATCCGCAATCTGCGGCTGTTTACGCTCTTTTCTGCGTTGATTCCAGTCCATAATGCGGATGAGGTTATAAAAACCTCCGATGGAGCCTAAAAGGAGGCCGATAAGCGTGAGCCAAGGAGAAATATTCCAGTGAGCATCGGCTAAACTACCTAAATACAAACCACCGACCACGGCAATGGCCAGTTGAAATCCCACACCTCCATAGATGCCAAAGGCAATGAGAAAAGGATCTCCGGTTTTTTCTGAACGTTTTTTCGGCATATTAGTAGTTAGCTTTTCTTCACCAAATCCAGGGCGTGTTCTGCCGCCGACAAAGTTATCTCAACTTCCGCTTCACCATGCTCAGTCGACAAGAACCAAGCCTCATAAGGTGACGGTGGCAAATAAACTCCCTGCTCTAGCATCCCATGATAGAACACTTTGAAACGATCGGCACTGATTTGTTGCACCTCATCATAATTAGTGACTGCTGCCTGATCAGTGAAAAAGAAGGAAAACATCGAACCTAAACGCGCCGCGACCATAGGGATATGACGCTGCTCAGCACGTTCTCGAATGCCATCGACAATGATTTTGGCTGTTTGATTCAATTGCGAATAAGGTTTTTGCTCCGCTAAGGCCTGAATCATCGCATGACCGGCTGCCATGGCCAGCGGATTTCCGGATAAAGTTCCGGCTTGGTAAACCGGACCTTCGGGTGCCAAGTGCGCCATGATATCGGCACGACCACCAAAAGCCCCCACCGGTAAACCGCCACCAATAATCTTACCTAAGCAGCTTAAGTCAGGACGAATACCATAGAGTTCTTGGGCGCCACCAAAGGCCACTCGAAAACCCGTCATCACTTCATCAAAAATAAGCAGTACATTTTCTGCTTTGGCTAACTCTGCCAACTGTTGCAAAAAAGGTCCTTGCGGTGCCACCAAACCCATGTTGCCACAAACGGGTTCTAAGATAATAGCTGCCACCTCACCGCGGTGCTGTTCTAATAACTGCTGTACTTGAGCCAAATCATTGTAACGCGCCAACAAAGTATGCTCAGTAAAAGAAGCCGGCACACCCTTACTCGTAGGCACGCCTAAAGTCGTCGCACCCGATCCGGCTTTCACTAAAAGATAATCCGCATGCCCATGATAAGCGCCTTCAAACTTAATAATCTTATCGCGACCCGTAAAACCACGCGCCAACCGGATGGCACTCATGGTGGCCTCGGTCCCAGAATTAACAAAACGAATTTGCTCCATACTAGGAAAGGCTTGCTGGATGAGTCGAGCAAACTCAATCTCACGGGCGGTCGGCGCTCCAAAGCTTGTGCCTGACTCGGCCGCTTGTTGCACCGCGGCAATCACGGACGGATAGGCATGGCCTAAGATCATCGGACCCCAAGAACCCACATAGTCGAGATAGCGGTTGCCATCTTCATCCCAAAGATAGGCTCCCTTGGCCTGGCTAATAAAAAGCGGTGTTCCGCCGACTGACCCAAAGGCGCGCACCGGACTATTGACACCGCCAACCAAAACTTTCTTAGATTTTTCAAAGAGTTGCGTCGATTTTGTAAAAGATTTCACCATGTTGTAGGCGAACTAGCACTTTACTAGACCTGAGGCAAGAGTTGCTTAGTGGGTGCAAAAGATGCGCAACCTTTGACCCGTGGATACGATATAAGCCCGTGCTTTCATCGGGGTTTAATATAAATAGCGCGCTATTTGCGAACGCAGCAGCAGCCTGGACTCAGACTTTGTCTGTCGCCAGCACCTTGGCACAGGTACAGGCTATGGCTCCAGATACTTTCACGGAGCTAAGCCTTGAAGCGGCGACCCAACTTAAACAAGATGTCGCTTTTAGTCTGATGAGTCGTCCGCAAGGGAATGCCTTATCCCGTCTCTTCCAACAGGCAACAGTTGCAGAAGTCCCCCTCATGTTAGCAACACTTGATCAAAGCAGCTTTGCCAAGGAAATCGGCAATACACTTCAACAACGTGATAGGCAAAATGGTGATCCTATCCAAAGCATAGTCGCAAGTTTACGGCTTTTTATCGGGCAGTCCTATCGCACAGCATTACCTGACCCTGTCAGTGATATAAGAGAGTCATTAAAAACTTCCTTACGCTTACCACCCTTATCAGAAGTTGATGCCCGTACCGTCGGCCGACTCAAAGCCGTTTTTGTTCATGCTCGCCTTAGAGACATCCATCAGTACTTAAATAACTCAGCGCTGATTAATGAACAAACCCTTGCTTATAACGCAAAAAATATTCCCGTGCTCTTGGGAATTTTAGCTACTGTAGACCAATATCTTGCAGAGCTGCAAGATGTCGACTTGAGTGGGTTTGACTATGATAGCGCAAGGGAACACAGTCAAATGCTACGATACGGCCTAGAACTCAAACAAAACTTTAGCCTTAATCATGAAAGCAATGCAGCTATCTCAGCAGAGCTCGCTAAAATTTTAACGAGCTCCTTAGAAGCCTTTCGCACACCCGTTTAATTTATTTTTAATGTGATAAACACAGCATGAGTTTAGGGAAATGACCCATCTGTTCCGGTCGCAGCAAGAGAGCCTTCTGCTAATAAACCATCTAACTGTGGACCCATAATAGATAAGTCGATTCGGGTACCCACACTCTGTAGAAAATTAACATACTGACCATAGAAAACCACGGGATCCTCTGACAATACGCTTCTATAGCCACTCACAGTATCACGACTAGTATCGGTTAAAACAGGAATCCCTTCCGTCGTTACCCCTTGGCGTTCAATTTGACGTTCGAAGACCGTGTTAAAACGACTTTCAACCGCGGCTAATTCTTCCTCTGCATGAGAAACTCGGCGACGACAATTAGCCAAAATACCATCATAGTGGTTGGTATACTTCCCTTCAAATTCATGACGTGATCGGCCTTGGTGCTCATGCAATTCTTCTCGAGCCACTTCCAACTCTTGGTAAGCTGCCATATATTCGCGGCCCACGCTGGTTTGATGAATCCGTAGACTTGTCATGTAAGCCCCCGCTTGGCGATTGACGACTTGCATCGCTGATTCAAAACGACCCTGCACTTCAGGATTTAATTCACCATTCTCATCAACAAAATTACCGTCTTCAATAATACGATTTAAACTATGGATCGCACCGGCCAATTCACTCCGGGTATCTGTCACATTTTCTGCTAAGGCTGCTTCTAAATCTTGATTAGAGCGATACTTCATATAAGCAAACTCACCAACCATCAGTACGCCCGAAGCTACCCAGCCCCAAGGGCCAGCAAAACGAGCCCCCATCGCAGCACCAGCCATCCAAGTGCCCGTCCGACGCGCGCCCATTCCTATCAAAGCACGTCCCGCAACCCAGGTGCCACCACGCACCACTAATTGAGCTTCACCCAATAAACGTGCTGAATGTCCAAGCCGTTCTAAATCAATTTCGCCATTACCATGAATGGCATCTAGGACTAACAACGCGCCCATCATCCCAGCACCACGTACACCAAAACCACGCATACCGGTTAAACGCGCTGTGGGACTCACGCCCATGAAGTGACGCATGGCACGTTCACCACCCATGGCACCAAAATGCATCCCACCATAGGTCATACCTAATTCGCCTAAGCCATCTAAAGTAACATAGCGCTCTAAACTGCCTTCACCACAAGTGCCATCCACCATGCCAGAACAAGCCGTTAACAATAAATCTGAACCCAGCTCACCAAACACAAACAGCCCACCGTTGGCCGCTAAACCTAAAGAGGCGCGACCGCTTTCGCTGCGTGTAAACCGCTCAATAAATCCCAAATCAATAATCGGAGAGAAAGCTTCCATCCCGTGCATGCGGGCAGCCTGTGCTGTCTCAGCAGGTATGGGTCGATCTAAACCCGCCCGTTTCATTTCGTCGGCAAGCTCACCGACACGTTCAATGGCAAAATCAATAAGCTCAGTACTTGAGCCGGCTGGAATTTCGATGGCAGGTGTGATTGTTGTTTCTAAGGGGACATCCACAGGCATTAAGTTGCGTGCCCGTGCCCCTGCAATAGCTTCGGGGGTATTTGGCAATAAGACATCAACCGTTAAGCCTGTACTGCGATCCACCCCACGCCACAAACGTAACCGTTCTACCTGCGCTACATCAGAAAGGTTATCGACATGGCGCACGTCTAAACTTTCAACTTCAATCCCTTGAGCCGCCAACTCTGTGCGATGAGCTACCTCAACAGTCCTTAATAAACGTGCTTGTACGTCACTGGATTCAACATTGGCTTCTGTGAGAACGCGACCTTCGTGAATAATATAAGGGCGCCCTTCAAATATTCCGCCAGGAGCTCGTGGCACTTTAACCACGGCATGATGCTCTAAATTTTGGAAGATGCGATTAAACTGCGTCCCTAAATATTCACTGATCCGCTCAATATCAGTTTCATTCAACTCATGCCCGTCAGCTGTACGTCCACGAATGGCAAAAAAGATTTCATCACCACCATTGGTTCCTGTCAGCACTTCCACACCTTGATAACGATAGCCTTCCGCTAAAATATCTAGCGATAAACGATGCAATGAATCAGCCGCATCGGGACTATGCGTGCGGTTGTGCCCCCAATAATCACGATACTCGGCCATCTGAATAAACATGCGTTCGCCATTGAAGGTACGCCGGGCTAGTTCTGGAAAAAAATCTAAGCGATATACCCCAGGAAAACGATGCTGCTGCAATGATTCTCCATAAGTACTTTGCAAAGTCTCACTGACTGAATGCTCGGCCATATTACCGCGGCTATCAATAGGGTTTTCGATATATTGGTGCATGGATTCGATGCCACGTTGCATTTCTTCAATGCGTCCGCCCACACTCATCCCATGGATAGATTGCAAGGCTAACATCATAGTACGATAATGAAATATCGAACCAGAGGCTTCACGCACAGGGTTGGGCAAACGCCCTTCACGAATTTGTTCTGCATTTAAAGTCTCATTATATTGACCTGGTTCAATAGGAAGTGCCTCATGAGGGGCCCCTGTTAAAATCGCTTCTGTGCGCAATAAAGGGCGGCCTGCACGGCCACGCACCGGACTATCTTCAGCAACGGCGCCGCTATAACGCGGACGATCTAAACGACGAGCTTCGGCTTCAGCCTCACCCATATGCTCTAAAGTATCAATAACCCGAAGCTCCACTTCACCAGGACGCACATCATCCATCGCTATTTCGGTGACAAAGTGTCCGGCAGTTAAACCTAAACGATTTGGACGTCGCGTTAACCAATCACGTGCTTCTAAATCAGCTGTCCTAATTTCGGGAACCGGTTCATGAGTGCGACCGGTCGGGTCTGATTCGGCTGGACCCATCCCATGCACCAGGCGTGACACTGCTTCAGGAATAGTTTCTTGGCCTAAATACTCGATAACGCGCTCTTGCACGCGTTCTTGAAATGCTTCTAAATCCGATTCAGCAATACCCGACACCGCAATATTCGTCCCCCACGTACCTAAAGAACGCCCCCCAAATTCAGGAGCCACTTCCGCAGCGGCATGACCTAATAAAAATTTAACAACCGTACCGGTACCGCGCTGATAGTTGTGATCCATCCGGTTGATACCCGCGAGATTAAAGCCAAGCATGACCCCTTCAAGGCGTACGGATTCACTTGCAACAGGAAGAGTTGATGACTCTGAAAACAACATATTGTCGCCAGGACGAGCGTCACGGCGCACATCATAAAGGTCATGAACCCAATTCTCGATTGTTTGATATTCATTTAACCCGCTGCGCGTATGCACATCTTGAACCGCACCCGCCGCACGTCCAAAAGTTTCCAATTGAGTCATGGCTTGCTCTAATAAACGGGCACGCTGCGCCGGATCACTTTCAGCAGCAATTTCACTCAGAGTCACATCAAAATCGACTAAAGCATCCACACCTTCTATCACCGTTTGATCATAACTGCCGGCCACCTCAATCGTCCCATCAGGACGTTCAGTAACACGCAGCATTGATTGTGCGGGTGGTGGTGAATTGTGCTCACGATTGACAAGATCGCTCGGCCGTCTCAGTAACTCCTCTAATAAAGTCCATGACAGCAAGGGCGGATAACTCGCATTCGGAGCGTCCTCGGTTTCAGCGTCGGGATGCACACAAGATTCGACGGCAGAATCAGAGCAGCCCGCGCCAACCGTATAAAAATTAGTCTGCCCACAGCTTAAGACACTGGGCGCATAGAGTTCGGAAACCGTAACACCTTCTAAACAAAAACCCGTTACAGGATCATAAACAGCATCTTCCGTGGCTACCGAAGCCTGCACGGGTGCCGAAGGACTCGCATCGTCAGCACGGGACTCAGGGTAAAACGGCATTACGGGAGCTATCCCGCAGCCACAAGTTGTATTGGGGTCACACATATCCAACTCATTATAAAAGCAATGGATATGCCAAAAATTTATCCAGCAGGTAAAAAATACATAACTATATGTTTTTATTATGTTTTTATAAGGTTTAGCTGAGATAACCTTAGGTCTTAATCCCTCAGTAAATACCTAATTTATAATAGTATTTACCCAAAAATGGGGTCTTCACACCTCTGTATGGAAGGCACCCTCTAGCACAATTAATTTAACTATATTTTTCAGTGGTTTAAATGATGAATCTGCTCAGGCCTTGCCATGCAGTGAGACAGTTAATTCTAGACGATCCGACCCAGATCAGGCATATCCAAAACCAAGCGGGCAGAAGAAATAAAACCGCGAAACTTTTAATGTAAATACAAGATAATAGACCGCTTATGTGGTCAGCGAGTTCACTTATGGTATTACCGGGCGTCGGTACTCAAGCAATACAATCACTGGGAATTCTCTCACGTTGGTGCCAGTCCATGCAGGCCTTGGGACCTCACTTCCAAGTACAGCAAGATGGCTGGGACAATTCTCAAGCCCTCATCCCTTATCTGGAACATTTTAACCAACAAGCCATTGCAAATGATGTCCGTCAGTCTGGAGCAACCCGGCTCCTTCAATTTAGTCATCACAGTGGTCTGCGCCGCACTCTCTTTAAAGATATAGAAGCCCTCTTACCAGCCCAGCTCAAATTAGATTTGCAAAACGAAGCGGTTCAACTGAATAGTAGCTTAGGAGATTCGCGTCCCTTAAGCATGGCGGCGATAGGAGCACTTAACCTAACAAGGCCTGAGGAATACCGCAGCATACTAAACCAGCTTTATCCTATGGGTCTTGGTTTAGGCCTATTACTCGACCGACCACCCTGCAGTGATGAGTCGGGGCATCAAATCTGGTTTTCAGGACACTATGAAAGTGATCATACGCGAGAAATTCTCCACACGGGATTTGAGCCACTTTTTGAAGACCAAGCCGATGCCATTGGACCACTCATTGTGCTGGGAGCCCATCCAGAAGCCACAAGCTCTCAAACACAAGCTGAGGACCGCCATGGAAATAACGCTGTAGATATTTTAATTGTCAGTACATTAATGGCTTTAGAAGATTCCTGGTTGCATCAAACCTTAGAACGCATTCAACCGAGAGTCGCTTTAGTGGGTGCTGCCAGAACAGCTGAAACCCTCTACCAAGGCATTCGCCTGATTGGCGTAGGGCCAGTCAATACTAATTATGTGCGCATTGACGTACAAGACCAAGGGGCGCGTCTCGATATTACTCAAACCCCCTTCCCAGGCTCAGATCACTCAATTTAATTACTTATTCTGCTGCGGCTATATCAGAGGGGACTGCAGCCGCTTCCGACAGATGCACGTCAATGCGCACTTCCATCCGCGAAGATAATAAAGAGTTTTGACGCAGCGTCCGTGGATTCATCACAAACTCAACATAAATCTGTCGCTGACCGCTTGGCGTTGTTGTCTCATGAACCGCCCAGCCTTCAGCACGCATTCTTGATACCAAGTCGGGCAACCCAGCAGGGTTCTGTACAAAAAGATCCACACCAATAAATCGTTCGGGATGGGCCCCTCTATAGCTAGCGCCCACATTACCTTCAACCGTACTGCGACCTAATTCACTCATCGGAGTAAAACGATGCTCCATACCTATAGAACCCTCACTCCGCAAAGACTCACCAATCAAGAAAACATCTAAAGGTTCCATCGCACGACGTGCACGCTGAATGGAATCCATGTAGGCCATCTCCATTTGGTTGTAGGCGTTTGGACGTAAATGAGCTGAAGTATATCCTTCTAAGAGTGTCGGCAGATTTGCGGGCATTTCTCCTGCGGCCATTCGACGCACGGCTTCTTGTAAATGAGGGTTACGGATATCCGCACTATTTAAATGAGATTGGACTTCGGCGACTAAGGCATCATGGGCTTGAGTCCGTGCGGGCGAAGCTGTCATGGCTTCAATCTGCTGCATCCGCTGCATCCAAGTACGCACACGCGTCAGTCCGGCAGATAAATTACGGGCATCCGCTTGCAAAGCTGCCACTTGTTCAGGCTGCCAACCAAGTTCACGCTGAAGAACCTGGGCATCGGTATCTGCCACATGTTGTAAATCAGCTATCGCGTCGGGCTCAGCAAAATATTCCAAGAACGCATTCACATCACGTTCCCATGATCTAGCGACACGTTGTAAGCTCTCGGTCGGAAGTTCACGAGCTGTCGGTAGCGATTCACCCGGTGCTGGGGTCA
This sequence comes from Deltaproteobacteria bacterium, assembly GCA_021772655.1. Lineage (GTDB taxonomy): Bacteria > UBA10199 > UBA10199 > 2-02-FULL-50-16 > JAJFLM01 > JAJFLM01. The sequence goes on along the minus strand of JAJFLM010000344.1, from coordinate 8,744 downwards.
CTCGTGAATCTGAACCACGACTGACACTCGAACGGTCACCCGCAGCCGGGTCCCCCCCCCCTTCGACAAAGGTTGAATCCGGATCTGCCACTGGACGTGGTGGACGATTTCCTTCTACAGCCGTGCCTTCAGGGTCGGCTACTGGGCGTGGTGGACGATTTCCTTCTACAAACGTAACTTCGGGATCTGCTACCGGCGTACGCTGTCCACCATTACCTTCAACACGAGTAACCTCAGGAGAAACTTCCAGTACCGGGGATACCTCGGCAGGACCAAACTGTTCTCCCAGTTCACCCCGACGTTCAAACATAGCGCGTTCAACACGGTCGTAACCTCCTGGAGCAAAGCGGCTGCTGACCCAACGACCATAATGCATCCCCAGTAAATTGCGGATGGTCTCTCCACCCAAGCGCTCCCAAAAACTATGGGAACTTTGATGATCAGAAACTAAATCAGACGCATACGTCATCCCCGTAGCCATCGATGTCTGCGTTGTCAGCTCACCGGCAAAATTAAAACCTCGGTTTTGTGGGTTCACTCGAAGAAAACGCGCTACAGCAGGATTCGCTCGGCTCCAACCTAAACTACCCGCATGGAAGGCCCCACTCATAAACGATGCAAAACCCGCATTACCCCAGCTAAAGTCACGCTGTTGAATGAGTGACGAACCACCTTCAATAGCAAAACCTTCAGCGACTGAACCCGCGCTCACTGTTAAGGCCATAGCTGCCATTTCACGTCGTGTCATCGTCAAGCCAGTGCGCCACATAAACTGACCGTTAGTCAGTAGGTGCGAAACGCCTAAGCGTGTCGCCGCAGCACCGCGAATCACGGTACCAGCACCCATCGCCAAAGGTAACGTCACCGCTGTAATAACAACTTCTGTCACAATGGCATCAACACTCTCATCGGAAAGGTTCCATAGATCATCGAGGGGATCTTTCATGTCCTCATAAATTTCCCAGGCATCTGCGGCAATAGGGTCTGCACGGCGCATGGCACCGGAATCAAAGTCTGCTTGCATCCCTTCGAAGGCCACTCGGGTTAAACGACGCTGCACTTCCGCCTGCATCGACACATTCACAAATTGATTGATCTGTTCTTCAGTCGGAGCCCCCTCAGGGAAACGCGCTTGATAGGCCTCAGGATTAGATTCACGCACATCACTTAATGATTCGAGCACCTGCGAACGAAATTCACTGCGATCAGCACTCACCTCACGCACAATACTATCGTGTCTACTTTGAGGAATCTCACCTAAGGCCGCCTGCAAAGGTTCAGCGAATAATTGCTCTAAAATCTGCCCGGCGACCGCATAGGAACCATTGCGATGACGTACATCTTGAGCCACTGATAATAAATGACTGCGACGCGATGCGGGTGTGGCCATCGCCTCAAGACCGTCACGAGTTTCTAAGCTATATAAGGTTTGAAAATCACGATCCCGTAGGCCGATGTTCGTCCAATGGCCATTACGACCAAATAAGCTTTCATAGCGCAGTGGGTAGTTCGCCATTGAAACGTCACCCTGACTCCTTAACTCGCCAAATTGTCTTTGAATCCGATCACTGTGATGCAAAGTTTGATAATCACGCGCGTGACGCATCCCTTGTGGAAAACGTACGCCACCACTCCGTTCAATAATGACCACTCGCTCACTATCTGAGGGAGGAAAATAATAGGCATTATGATTATCCCTGCGGATAATACCGCCTTCTGTACCAATAGTCACACGCACGACCAGCGGCTGATGATTTCCGGAACTCGTCCGTAGCATCCCACCATGAATTTCAACATTGGGGACTTCAGGATGAGTATAGCTAGCATCGGAATGCCACTCGCGAATAAACTCATAGAACACTTGGCGTTCGTGACTAGCCTCCGTAGAACCTAAACGTGGGGCTTGATATAAGAGATTAATATCCCAACCCCGTAGCACGACTGGATTATCGCGAAACTCTTCCTGCAAACGAAGGTGCTCGTCTTCCAAATAAGTCATGGCTTCTTCTATAGTATCGGCATGACCTGCTGTAATCGTATGACGCAATAAACTGATGAGGCTGCTATTAGCCGAAGCGGTCTTCTTATCATAATAATTGAGCTCAAGGTTTCCAAGCCGTTGGGCTAGTAAAGAACCATTGGACTGATCTAAACGATCTAGCGCCACTAAAGAGTAACCGCGCAATTCTTGCTGCACCGTCGCACGCATAGCGACCAACTCCGGATCTTCAGTCCCTTCCGTAGCCGCTTTAAAATCCATCATGTGCAAGCGCGCTTGAACTTCATTATTATCTTCCACTAATGACAAACGGCTTAAGTAAAATTATTCTCTCGGACGATCCTCGTTGGTACGTGCTTCATCAAGTCGATGATGAAAGCCTGCAATCGTTCCGACCTCTTGCAAACGACCTAATACCCGTAATTGCTCCTGCGAATCTAACTCATAGAAGGCCGCACTCATGACCATAGGATTATCTGAGGCCGCATCACTGCTCAGACTAAATTCAACATAATCACTCATCTCAGCCGGAACATTCTCAGCCGTTAGAAAACCACTACTCGCCAAAGCAGTAGTTTGATCAACAACGATTTCTAAAGAGAAATTTTGCGTATAGGTCTGCAGTAAAGGAGATAGGTTTTCTACGTCTGCATCACGGCCAAGCAGGGATAAAATTTGAACTTCTTCGCCAAGTAATAAAACAATGTCTGCCGTGTTACCGCTTACTTCAGCCTGCTGTCGTTGATGAGTCGTATCACCTAACTGACGCTCTAAACGACATAAGTACCCGTCGGCTTCAGCCCGATAACTGGGATCAATCCCCACCGCAGCGGAATAACTTTCAAAAGCCGCTTGATAGCGCCCCAAACGATGCTCTAATCGCGCGCGAATCAAATAGGCTTCAGCATCATTGGGATTATTACTCACTTGCCCGTTTAAAAATTCAATGGTCTGGCTCACACGGCGAAAACCGCTCCTCTGGCCTGTCTCCAGTGAGATAACCGCCCGATAATAGAAAATCCGCCGGGCAAATGCTGGGTCACGTAGCTCAGTAGAACCTTCATGTTGCTCATAGCCAGCACGAAAGGTGCGAAACACGTCTTGAAAATTTTCTTTGGCGACTTGAAAGTTGCCTTCATCTAACAAGGCCCCTACTTGATCTAAGCGAGCCTCTAGATTGGCTCTGATAGCTTGAGGGTCTGTCATATCCGGTGCCGAATGAACCGTCGCGGGGCTACTAAACAGCTGTGCCATGCCCATACCGGAAAAATACCCAGAACCACTGACAGCAGGTGTCTCAGCAGAACAATACCCCCCATCGACTGGAGGTAAAGTAGCTTCCGGCAAACGACATTCTGTCGCCTGATCTGTCGTTATCTCAGGCAGAGCACAAACGCCGGCCTCTCCTGAAGTCAGTTCAGGCTGAGACGGCAAACTTGTATCTATAGTAGGTTCCGGCGTACCGGTGGCTGTCACACTCATATCCAGGGATTTATATGAGCAAGCCCTGTGCCAAATGTTGACTCCAGTATACACTATCTTTAAGTCACTGATTTTACTTAACTTTTATATATTTTCGAATAGTTGAAAGGGCCTGAATCTCTTCAAATACCTATAAAATAAAGATTATTTCCCCCAAAGTGGAGTGTTTTCTCTCCAACCCTTTCGAAAAAATTCTAATAAAGCCTAAAAAAAACAGGAACATAACAACTTTTTTAAATCGCCGACGATAAGAAAAATAATCTAGGGACGTACATTTTTTTTAAGAAGAGGGTAACACATTGAATAGACTTAAGTTTTTAGCCACGATCCTTGCCATCATAGGCTTAAGCAACAGCGCATTCGCTTGGGATTGCTCGGACCCTGCTGTCGATTGCAGTGACCTTATTATTCAAAAATACCTGCCTGCAAAGACTAGCAGTGCCCTGCAAGCGCAGACCCTGCCAAGCGCTAAAACTGAGATTTTAAAAGCCCCTACCACAGAAGATGCTCAAGATTTATTAAACGCCTTACAAGAACACCCTGAAATTGACTGGGTAGAACCGGCCCTGCGCACCCAATTGGCGGAAGTGCCTGCGGCTCTCTCAGTTTCAGCCGAGCCCGAAGCCAATGTCAGCCCAGCACCCAACGATCCTCTTTATGAAGAGCAGTACTATTTAAGTGGCAGCCTCGGTGCTGACTTAGGAATTTTGAACGCCTGGTCTGTATTAACAACCTCAAAAGTAATCGTTGCCGTGATTGATTCTGGTATCGACTACAATCACGAAGATCTCCAAGAGAACATCTGGACCAACATCGGAGAAATTCCTGACAACGGCATTGATGACGATGAAAATGGTTTTGTCGACGACGTCCATGGTTATAATTTTTATGACGGTCACTCGGACCCCATGGACTTACACATGCATGGCACCCATGTCGCCGGCATCATTGGCGCTATCGGCAACAATGCTCGCGGTGTCACGGGACTACTCTGGGACACTGAAATCATGGCTTTACGCTTTACCGATGAAAACGGTGCCGGCAATACGGCAAAAGCCATCCAAGCGATTCACTATGCTGTCAATAATGGCGCCCGTGTCATCAATATGTCTTGGACCATTCAAGCAACTACTGATTCTGAAGGCAGCTTGGCTCTGAGTGAAACTATTCAAGCTTATGCGAGTGCCGGCGTTATCTTTGTATCTGCTTCCGGCAACGGCGACTTAAATGGTTTTGGCTTCAACATTGATGAAGATCCTGTTTTCCCAGCCAGTATCGTCAGTAGTAATTTAATTTCCGTCGGCGCACTGAGTACCAATAATGAGCTGGCCAGCTACTCCAACTACGGCGTCCATTCAGTAGACATTGCCGCTCCAGGCACTAGCATTATGAGTACGCTACCCAATGATGATTACGGACGTCTCACCGGAACCTCTGCCGCCGCCGCCTTCGTAAGCGCCGCCGCTGCCATGATTTTACAAGAAGCCCCTCAACTAAGTGGGCTGCAAGTGAAGAATTTACTGATGAACGAAGCCAATGCTCATAGCACTTTACAAGCCTATGTTTATACCGGCGGCAGCTTAAATATCACTCAAGCCCTCAATGGCATTGGGTCAAATAGCAGCCTAACCACACCACCCGCTCCGACCAAGGTATCCCCCAGCAGCAGCGTTGATAATAATACTGAAGCCTTTACCCAACCAGCTTCTGGTTTTGGGTGTCAACTGATTAAGGCTAAGAATACCAAGTACAATCCCTTATCACTCCTATTCTTAATATTATTCTCCGGCGCCTTTCTCATCACGCTTAAAATCAAATCATTATAATCAATTAAAAAACCCTTGGGCCCGGCCTGTGAGAGTCACAAACCAGGTACCCAAGGGATGGGATTTGGGGGAGGTGCGTCGGAGAGACAACGATTTATTTAACGTTTTGCAGTGGTCGCCGGAGCTACCCGCACATGCGGCTTAATTTTTTCTAAGGTCTTGTCTCCAATTCCCTTGATCTCAGTGAGTTCCTCAACAGAGCGAAACGGACTTTTCTTGCGATGAGCAATAATTAATTGCGCACGCTTTGGACCTACATGAGGTAATTCTGCCAACTCTTCTACGCTGGCTTGATTGATATTAATGGGGGATTGATCAGCTGCCAGTGCCGCCCCTGAACACAAAGTGATCACGAGCAACACTAAGGGAATGATTTGTTTTAATTTAGTCATGGTTAGTTTCCTTTTATCTTTGGTTGGATGGATAAGAATTTTTAGACTGTGCAGAACGCCGATCCCGGATATGGAGACGTCCATTCACTGGATTGGCATCTAACACGATGTTGATTGAGTTATCGCGATTGACGAAACCAATCCCGATTTTAGTCCAGCGTTCGCCTGACTCATCAGATCCGCGCTTATTTTGTTCTGAGATTGTGAAGACATCCTTCACAAGTACGCTTGCTTCCATAAAAGCTCCTTTCGGAACTTCTTAAGAGCAAAGAACATGCCAAGTTATGTTGCTCAGATAAAGCCTGAAACTAAAGGGATTTTCTTAAACACTCATGACAAAAGAGTTTCATAATGAAACTCTAGTATTCGAAATAGAAACTCACCCCTACATACTGCGATAAACGAAATAATCAGCAAGGGTAATCAAAGAATCTTTCGCCAAGGACGGCTTAAAGATTTTCAAATCTTCTTTAGCATCTTGCGCAAACTTATTGGCCAGTTCTCGCGTATGCTCTAAAGCATTATACTTATTCAGAATACCCACAACTTCCTTAAACTTAAATTCTTCTAAGCGCTCTGAAAGCAGGGCTTCCTTAATAATTTTTTGTTCACTCTCGCTGGACTCTCTTAAGGCAACAATGACCGGCAGAGTTAACTTCCCTTCACGTAAATCCTTACCCTGAGTCTTACCAAACTTCGCTTCATCCGAAACATAATCCAAATAGTCATCAGCCATCTGGAAAGCCATCCCGATATGCTGGCCATATTGAGCCAAGGCTGCCTGCATCTCTTCTGAAACCTTGCCTAACACCCCAGCAATCTGACAAGCCGCTGAAAATAACACCGCTGTCTTGCCACGAATAATAGCTAAGTAGTCGTCTTCCTGAATATCAATATCATTGGACTTAATCGTTTCAAAGACTTCGCCTTCGGTCGTGGCGGTAATAGTATCCGTGATCAGCTGAACAATTTCTAACTGACCAGTACGCGTAAAGACATCAGATGACTTACAATAAAAAAAATCTCCTACCAACACACTGATGTGATTTCCCCACTTGGCATTGGCTGAGGGACGTCCGCGGCGAATATCAGCATGATCGATCACATCATCATGTAACAAGCTAGCTGTATGGATAAACTCTAGCCCCGCCGCACACTGAATCGCCTGATCCCCAGTATAACCCACCAATTTAGAGGCCAATAAGCAAAGCACCGGACGCAAGCGTTTGCCACCATTCTCAATGATATACTCGGCTACTTCCGTCACCAAGCTTACGTTAGAACGCACGTGACCGCGCATCACCTCATCAAGGCGATCCATCTCATCTTTAATGGGCAAACAGATTTGATCAAGCTGCATGCGGGGCAACTTATCAGAGGCAATTTGGTTGTCAAAGCAAAAGAGAATTGGCAATGTGGCGTGGTTTGTAGAGGCGAGTTCTCTCGCCCAAAAATAGCGGCAGTGATGGGCGGGAAGACCCTGCCCCTACAGGGGGATTACACGTGAATAAAGATCTGATCTTAAGCATCGACCAAGGCACCACCGGCACGACGGTACTCTTGATTAATAAACAGCTTAAAATTGTCGCCAAACAAAACCGTGAGTTTCCACAGCACTATCCTCAACCCGGCTGGGTGGAGCACAAGGCTGATGAAATCTGGGCCAGCACCACTCAGTGCATCAAAGACGTATTAAAAAAATCCAAGCTCAACCCGCAACGCATTGCCGGTATTGGCATCACCAACCAACGAGAAACCTCACTAGTCTGGGATAAAAAAACGGGGGTCCCACTTCATAATGCAATTGTCTGGCAAGATCGTCGCACTTCAGCCCTGTGTGCTCAGCTAAAAAAGGCAGGTCACGAAAAGATGATCCGAAATAAAACCGGCCTACTCTTAGACCCTTATTTTTCTGGTACCAAACTCAACTGGATGCTGAGCCAGGTCAAAGGACTGCGTGCCAAGGCGACTAAGGGCGAGGCCCTCTTTGGCACCATCGATTGCTATTTAGTTTATAAGCTGACTCAAGGCGCGGCCCACGTCACGGACCCTTCCAACGCCTGCCGCACCCTACTGATGAACTTAAAAACACTGAAATGGGACAAGGAACTACTCAAACTATTTAAAGTGCCCGCCGCCATGCTTCCTGAAATCAAGACCTGCTCTGAAGTCTATGGCACAACGAAGAACGTCCCGGGCTTGCCGGATGGCATTCCTATTGCCGGCATGGCAGGCGATCAACAAGCCGCTCTCTTTGGCCAAGCTTGCTTTGCCGCCGGTGAAGCCAAGTGCACTTATGGCACTGGCTCTTTCATGCTGATGAATACAGGGTCTAAGCCGATTTTATCTAAGAGCCGCATGTTGACGAGTGTCGGCTGGACCATTGGCAATAAAACAACCTATGTCTTGGAAGGCTCGGCATTTATTGCCGGCGCGGCCGTACAATGGCTGCGTGATGGTTTAAAAATTATCAAACAAGCTCCTGAAATTGAAGCCATGGCCAAGCTAGTCAAAGACACCGGCGGCGTGATGTTTGTCCCCGCATTAGCTGGCTTAGGGGCCCCTTACTGGAACCCTGAGGCCCGCGGCATTATCACGGGCATCGACCGCGGCACAACCCGCAATCATATTGCACGGGCCGTACTTGAAGGCATCGCCTATTTGCAAACCGATATCTCCCGCGCCATGGAAAAAGATGCGAAGAAAAAAATCCGCACCCTCAAAGTGGATGGGGGCGCTTCTAACAATAACTTACTCATGCAGTTTCAAGCCGATGTACTGGGCACAAAATTGGTGCGCCCTAAAATGGTAGAGACCACCGCCTTAGGCGCGGCTTTTTTAGCGGGACTCGCTGTCGGCTTATGGAAAAGTCAGACTGAGATTGCCCGCGCCTGGAAAAAAGACGTCGAGTTCAAACCAAAAATGAAACCGGCAGAACGTAAACAACGGATGCAAGCTTGGGCTCATGCGGTGGGACGGGCTTAATAAACCTCGCGCTTGTCATCGCGAGCCCGCAGGGTGCGGCGATCTCACGACAACAATTTG
>JAJFLM010000343.1 GCA_021772655.1 Deltaproteobacteria bacterium | reverse complement strand
TCCTACAGGCAATGCCGCCATGGCTACCGCCGGCATGGGCGATGTTTTAACCGGAATGATTACGGGCTTATTAAGTCAAGGTATCGAATGGAAAACCGCTATCACCAGCGCGGTTTATATTCATGGGCTCGCCGGCGACCGTTTAGCAGAGCGCATGGGCGACCGTGGCTTATTAGCGGGGGATATTATTGATTCACTTCCCTTTATTATGAAAGACTTTGTTCCTAAACGACAAAAAATATATAAAAGCATGCTGTAACCATGTTGGCCCAATATCACTCTCATAGCCTCGAAGAGACTCAAGGCATCGCTGCAGAAATAGCCCATGAACTCTCCACTGGAGCCACGCTCGGCCTCATCGGAACACTAGGGGCTGGTAAAACGGCCTTTGTGCAGGGGCTTGCCATAGGTTTAGGTATTGAAGCTGATGCTTACGTAAGTTCGCCCACCTTTGCCTTGATTCATGAATATGCTCCCGGTAGGGGCACGGCATGCCGTGCCCCTACGTTGTTTCATTTTGATCTGTATCGGCTGAATCACTTTGAAGAGCTCATTGATATTGGTTTTGAGGATTACACTCAGAAAGCGAGCATTTGCGTCCTGGAATGGGCGGATATGTTTCCGGAATTAAGATCCTTTTTGACGCATGAGGTTCAGATTGAGGTAGTAGGGGAAGAAGAACGAAAAATTACGATTACGGCAACTCCGTAAGGGCGAATCTTGTATTCGCCCACAATTTGGCTGCACATGATACCATTTAAGGGCGATCACAAGGATCGCCCCTACAGATAGATACCTCCCTTGACAGAACGCGCGAACTCATTGATATTGCGGCGCTAATGGCTTTAATCGTTCAAAAATATGGTGGAACTTCGGTAGGAGACCCAGACCGCATTCGTAATGTAGCCCGTCGGGTCAAAAAGACTCAGGCTGCCGGCAATCAAGTCGTTGTGGTGGTTTCAGCCATGGCCGGCGAAACAAATCGTTTAGTCGGGCTAGCTCACGAAATGCACCCCGAGCCAAGTACACGTGAATATGACGTGCTCTTGTCGACGGGTGAACAAGTGACTATCGCCTGCCTGGCTTTAGCACTTCAAGCCATGGATCAACCCTCGCGCTCTTTTTTAGGCCACCAAGTCCAAATCATGACCGACAATGCCTATAGCAAAGCCCGTATCAAATCGATTGATGATACCCGGATTCGCTGTGCCTTAGATGCCGGCAATGTCGTTGTCGTCGCAGGCTTTCAGGGAATGGATGAAGAGGGCAATATCACGACTTTAGGGCGGGGCGGCTCAGATACTTCGGCCGTGGCCTTAGCCGCGGCTCTTAAAGCCGATGCCTGTGAAATTTATACGGACGTAGATGGGGTTTATACAGCAGATCCCAGACTATGTGCTTCCGCCAGTAAGTTAAACAAAATTTCTTATGAAGAGATGTTAGAAATGGCTTCAGCTGGTGCTAAGGTGTTACAACACCGCGCTGTTGAGTTAGCCGCCAAACATGATGTGCCCTTGTGGGTGAAATCATCATTTTCGGAAGAGGAAGGAACACTCGTGACCAAAGAAGATTCAGCGATGGCGCAGCTCCTAGTTTCAGGAGTCGAACATAACGAAAACGAAGCAAAAATTGCAGTAAGACATCTTGCTGATGAACCTGGAGTAGCAGCTCGTTTGTTCATGCCAATTGCCGAAGCCAATATCAACGTCGACATGATTGTGCAGAATGTCAGTGCCGACGGCTTTACTGATTTAACCTTCACCGTCCCCCAAAATGAGCTGAAACAAGCCATCCAAATTGCTGAAGAAGTGACTAAAGGTATGGATGGCTCTGCTATCGAAACGGATGAAAACATTGCGAAGGTCTCCGTCATTGGTGTGGGAATGCGTTCTCATGCTGGAGTCGCTTCCACGGCCTTTAAACGGCTATCCGAAGCGGGTATTAACATTGATATGATTTCCACATCAGAAATCAAAATAAGCATGGTCATCAAGCAAGACCAGATGGAAAAAGCGATTAACGAATTACATGAGGCCTTTGAATTAGGGCAGTTGAATACATAATGTCTAACAAAGTTTATATATACGATACCACTCTCCGCGACGGCACCCAAGGCGAGGATATTGCCTTTACCGTAGAAGATAAGCTGCGCTTAAGCGAACAGCTCGATCAACTAGGCGCCTCTTATATTGAGGGTGGGTGGCCTGGGTCTAATCCACGTGACTTAGCCTTCTTTGAAGCGGCTAAAAAACTTAAGTTAAAAAATGCACGCATCACGGCCTTTGGTTCGACTTGTCACCCTAATATGAAACCCGCAGCGTATTTTAAGCCTTTGATCAGTGCTGAAACTGAAGTCATCACTATTTTTGGGAAATCCTGGCTGCTACACGTCAAAAAAGCGCTCCGCATTTCTCAACAGCAAAATTTAGATTTGATCAATAGTTCGGTACGCTACTTAAAAAAGCGCAGTTCTGAAGTTATCTATGATGCCGAGCATTTTTTCGATGGCTTTAAAGATAATCCTGAATACGCCATTAAAAGTTTAATCGCTGCGGAGCAGGGCGGAGCCGACTGGCTCGTACTCTGCGATACTAATGGTGGTTTAATGCCCCACGAAATTGCCGATATCTTCAAAGAGCTGAAGCAGCATGTGTCGATTCCCTTAGGAATTCATTGTCATAATGATGCTGAAGTAGGCGTGGCTAATTCAATTGAAGCGGTGCGTTTAGGGGCTCGGCAAGTTCATGGTACCATCAATGGTATCGGCGAACGCTGCGGCAATGCTAATTTAATTTCAATTATCCCTAATCTTCAATTGAAGATGGGATACCGCTGTATCCAGAATTCACAGCTCAAAAAACTAAGCACTATGAGTCGTTTAGTGGATGAACTCTCTAATCAGCAACCCCGTGGCAATCAGCCCTATGTCGGGCAATCTGCCTTTGCCCATAAGGGTGGCGTGCATGTCAGCGCGGTGCAGAAAGAAAGCCGCACTTACGAACATATCGAACCTGAAATTGTCGGCAACCGTCGTCGCGTATTGATCAGTGATCTCTCAGGGCAATCTAATATCTTATATAAAGCTCAAGAGCTGGGCCTAGAATTAAAGGCCAAAGACACTGTCACCAAACAGATCGTTAAAGAATTGAAAGACTTGGAGCATCAGGGTTATCAATTTGAAGGGGCTGAAGCCTCCTTTGAATTACTCATGCATAAGGCTATGAAACAACATAAACCTTTCTTTAAACTGATCGGTTTTCGAGTGATCGATGAAAAACATCCTCGCGGTGACAAACCTTATTCCGAGGCAACCATTCAAATCGAAGTCGATGGTCAGCAAGAACATACCGCAGCCGAAGGTGATGGCCCCGTCAATGCCTTAGATCACGCTTTACGTAAGGCACTCTATCGTTTTTACCCCAGTCTAGCTGAAATGCGTTTGGTCGATTATAAAGTCCGCGTCTTGCCGTCAAATGGTGCTCAGCAGGGTACCTTAAAAAAGAACGGCGAATACACAGGTACGGGTAGCCGCGTACGGGTCTTAGTAGAATCAGCAGACAATGATTCACGCTGGGGCACGGTAGGGGTGTCTGAAAATATCATCCAGGCTTCGTGGATCGCCTTAGTCGACGCCCTCGAGTATAAACTGAGCAAAGAGCAACGCAAAAGCCGTAAGCGTCGATAGAAGAGGGATGCAAGCGCATCGTTCACTTATCTACCTAACTGGTTTTTTATTCCTCGTACTAGGACGGCAACAGTTCTGGCCCACTCATTATATAGATAAAGCTGAGCTTCATTTCAAAACGACAGCCTTTAAAGCCGGGCAAGTGAGTGAACTGGCTCTGACCGGCAAACTTTCTTTAAAGCTAACAGATACTGAAACATTAGCCTGCCTCCCGCATATAGGACCTAAAACAGCTCAAAGCATCATCCAATGGCGTGATCAACATCCTGATCAACTCACTCCCCAAACCTTAACATCAATTCCTGGAATTGGACCCCAGACTCAGGAGAGAGTAAAATTCTACCTACATTAATACCTTGTGCTGGGCGGCATTCTGATTGTCTGCTGTGAAGAAATACCGATACCAGCGGGATAGAAAACTTATCATTTTGATAATATTATCACTTTGATAAAAGAGCTAAAACTAAGGAGGTCAATTTTCCCAAGTAATATTAGTAGGTTATAAAGTTATCCTGTGAGTTACTAGTTGGCACATACATTGCACATAATCTTACACGTGATGTTTGAATATATTGAAAAAGCTAGACTCACAACTCGAGTTATCTTGGGAAGCGATAACTTAACTTGGGAGATACAAACTAAATCCTTAGGGAGGATACTCGGATGAATAACTGGGATACAACCAAACGAATTTTTATCGGCGCTTTTAGTGCCTTAACCATAGCGGGGCTATTCTTCAGCTCGCCAATCAAAGCGCAGGAAGAGGTCGCAGCGCCGGTAGAGAATACTCCAGTACCTGGTAATATTGGAGGTGTCGTTGGAACACTCGTATTAAAAGACAGCTTCTACCAACCAACCCCGCTGTATATGAATAAGCGAGTGGCTGATTGGAATACAGTCCCTCACTCCCATTTAGATACAAATCGTATCCCTTGTGAAACAGGTGCTGCTAATGCTTTGGGTGAAGACATTCACTGCAATGACTACTTAGATGCCCATGCTCAAGGCACCAGCCTCTCTGGAGTGAGTAATCCAAGTCCTCATGAGACCTTATTAGATCCATTACTCTATAGTCCACTGTGCGCGATTGATATCTCTTATGACTTCAATAACAAACTGATTGGCTATGGTTGGGACTTTGATAGCAATCCAGCCTACGGTGGTTGTTATGGGTTTATGGATCCCGTGACGGTTCCAGGAATTGACCCGGAAGACAACAATCCCAATCATGTTCTATTAAGCAACAGTGCCAGTGACTGGAATGTTGATAAGCATGATAATGTGACTCCCTTCTTCCCCTTAGGTGATAGCGACCCAGTTAATTTAGCTTTCGAACAAGATTTACTAGCACTACGCGGTAATGGCGCCTTACCTATCAGTGTTGCGACAGGTAACTTTGTAAAATCAAAAGAAGGCGTTGATGAAAAGGGTGCCGCTAAAAATTATGATGTCGCTATCTTACGCCGTGGTAATAACGAGCAAGATGGTGGTTATGTCAGTGTTTTACCCGCTCATGGCGGCACGGAGTATGATGACGGTCAAGTTTATGATGACGTCGCTGCTGAAGATACTGGAAATCCAGTATTTATCCTTAGTATTCCTATGACACATTCTGTTGACGTTCGCACTCCAGGGACTCCAGGGAACACTATTGGAAACAACGCCTTCGACGGTACAAATGAGGCTGATAATCTCAGTGACAATCAAAATTATGAAAAAAGCAGTAATAAAAGAAGTGTTGCCTTAACAACTAAAAGCAACCGAGAAGAACTTGGCACTTCAAAAGAAGAAAGCGATGCTTTTGGTGACTTAATCGCTGGATTACCATTTAGATCAGCCTTTAATATTGAAATGTCTCACGTACCTGATGTAGGGCTCGCCTTGGCTCAAACCTTCGCTGATTCTTACATTGAAGCAGATATAAAACTTTACAAAACAGGCTATGCCGCATCAAATGAGTATGCTGCAGAACCTGCTGCTGGCCCGGTTGGAAATGACGGTGAAGATTTTCACCCTGACATTGCTATCGTCAACCGCAACGGTGTTGACTGCTTTGGTCGCGATGGAACGACTCGTTTTATCAATTCACGTAACCCAGCCGTCGATGCTGTCACCGGCAACATTCAGGCAGGTGACGCTAATAAGTTTAAAATGAGCTACTACAAAAGTAGTGAGGCTGCGGCCGTCAACCTGAATGCAGCGGCCAATGCTGAGGGTAGTGGAACTGTCGGACGCTGCGGTTATCTAACCGTATATGACATTGTTGACGAAGGAAACGCCGTCTCTTTAAATCCCCTGAAAGATCCAGAGTCCGGAAAAATCATTAAAATACCTTTAGGCTTCAACCCTACCATGTGTGAATTTACCCATGATATGGTGGGTAATGGATATCCTGATATCATTTGTACAAATACCGGGGCTCCAGAAGAAGGGATTTATGGTTCCTTTACCATCGTTTCAGCTACAACTGATGACGATGAATTAAAATTTAATATCTTTGATATCAATGTCACTAAAGATGATGCCGCATTCCCTCACAAACATCCTTGGTGGTTAACAGCGGGTGTCTTCTCGGGTAAGAAAGTTCGTGGTTTAAGTGGTACTGACTTTCAAAAAGTTGCCGCTGAAGCCTTACAAAAGAAGACTGTTCACCCAGCTGATTTTATTGCAACCTATTTAGATGCTCATGAAAGAGTGGCTAACAAATCAGCTTTTACTGTTCACATCAACGATGTTGACCAGACAGTTGCTGATAAACCAGCAGGCTTTAAATTTGAAAATGAACCTAAATTTAAAACCACTGCATTTGATACAGAACCTTTAGCAGCTAAAGTGGGTCCAAAGAATGTACCTACGGTAGAACCTTTAGCCCTAAACAAAGGTTTATATCCTTTAGGTATTACCAGCGGCTATTTCTCAAAGAATCTGTACCAAAACTTTTTTGGTTACACGGAGATCTTAGGAGATATCCTTTCTCATGAATATTTCTTCGGTGGCTATATTGGCGAATGGGATCTTACGGATAGTGTAAGAACAAGATCTTATTGCCGCGATATCGTTATTGGCTTTAATAATGGTCGTGACGCCTGTGTGTTTAAAAATACTACCGAAAACGTCACATTACCTGACGGCAGCACGGTGGCACGTTGTACCGGTGAGTTCAAGATGCCTAATAACTCGACTTGTTCTGATACTTCAAGTCCGGTTTACAACATGGCTCATAACAACGACATGGGTAACTGGGGTAATAAATACTTAGCCCCGACTCAATACATGATTGGTTGGCTAGAACTAAAAGATACTGATGCTGACGGTAATAAAACTGGAGGCTGGACTTTACCCTTGAGATTCCCACTGTCAGTCAACTTAGCAACGGAACGCTCTTATCGCTTTAAAGCTCCTAATGATTTTGGACCTGACATATTCTACAAAGATGGCAATGCATTTGTGTTTGATTTCCAATTCGATACCACACCTGATTTAGCTGCTTTGATGGGACCTGTGGATTATCTCCCTGAGCAACAAATTGAAACAGGGAGTGCCACGACGGTTGATTCAAGTCATCCTCACTTAAGCTGTGATGATAGCCTGTACTATGAATCAACAACTGTGATCTCGAACACCTTCAATGTGCCTGATGATAATACAGACCCAGATGGTAATATTTTCTACCCTGGTGATGATCCATCAGTACCGCATCGTTGTTACCAACGTCATATGATGGCAGATGCACCTGCAGGCTCACCTTATGGTAAAGCTGCGGCTGCCTGTTGCATCATGTTAGAAACACCCCCTAGTGATGACTATGTGGGTTATGACGTGGTCGAGCAATTTAAAGGTGATAACTGTCCGGGTAAAGACCCTATGGAATGCTGTGTGGCTCAAGTCCTAAGTCAAGAAACAGTTCAACCTGTTCAAATTGACTGGAAAGCAGCACCTGCACCCACAACGAATGTTTCGTACAATGCTGACAATGCAGATGAGATTTGTGATTGCCTCGATGTTGTTGCAGATTACCATGCCGTCATCATGCAATCTATTCTCTGTCAGATTGATCCAGTGATGTATACCTGCCCAACAGCAGATGAATTAACTGCGGCACAAGCAGCCTTATGTGAATGTAATCCAGATCACCCAAGCTGTGACCCAGATGATGATGATCAAGACTGTGCTGACTTTGGTATCCCAGCTGAATGCTGTAATGAAACCGGTGCAGGGCCTATGTATGACCCCACAATGCCTGATTGTAATCCACAAGACTGTGCTGACTTTGGTATCCCAGCTGAGTGTTGTGATGAATCTGGCGCGGGACCCATGTATAACCCAGCCTTACCAGACTGTAACCCACCAGATGATGGTCAGGACTGTGCTGACTTTGGTATCCCACCCGAGTGTTGTGATGAATCTGGCGCGGGACCTATGTATGACCCCACAATGCCTGATTGTAATCCACCAGATGATCAAGACTGTGCTGACTTTGGTATCCCAGCTGAGTGTTGTGATGAATCTGGCGCAGGGCCCATGTATAACCCAGCCTTACCAGACTGTAATCCACCAGATGATGACGACTGTGACTGTGATGATGTTGTAGACCCACAAGATAAACTCTGCTGTGAAGCAGCCTTAGCAGAAGTGGGCGGCGACTGTAACAATATCGCAGGCTTCGTCGCAGCACTAGCTGACCAATACGAAGAAGGTGGCCTCTGCTACGATCCAGGTGAAACAACTGGTGAAGGCGATGGTGAAGGTGACGGCCCAGGCGGCGGAACGACTGGTGGTGGTGACGGCGGCGACGGTGGTGACTGTAATGCCATCTTCGGTGACAACATCTGTGGTGTCCAATGTTGTGTGAATATCGTCAACAACGGCCAAGATATGAATTGGGATAACGTCAACATCTGTTCTAATAACAATATCAACTGTGGTGGCGACATCCCTGATCCATGTGACTGGTTCCCTGAGCATCCAAACTGTCAAGGCGATGGTGATACACCACCAGCTGAAAGCGCCGGTATCTGTGACGAACTCGTCAACTCCGGTATGCTCTCATGGCAGATTGATAAGCGTGAGGATGCCTACAAAGGTGTGAAAGATGTTATCTTCCGCGCCGGTGATGCCAACCTAGTCCTCAACATGAGTGCTGGTGGTGGCAAGCTGTTCCAAGCTTTAAATGTCGCTATCCCTGATGGTGACCTGCAGGCAATGAACGCGATTTCACCAAATGTAGAAATCCGCCAGATGCAAGGCACACAGCCTGAAATTCAATTTAGCAATGGCAACAATGTGACGGTCTCTTCTGTAAAAGACGAACCTCTGAATGGTCCGGCTTTATTAGCCAGCGGTAAACTGCTGTCTTCAGAACAACAGAACGTTAACATGGCCTGGTCTTTACAATGTAAAGGTAAGGAAAGATGTGATCACGATGAAAGTAATATCTTCCGTGTCACCATCACTCACAATAGTGAAGTTGTGGAATGTGATGCACCACCATTATTACGCCGCGGCGGCATCTTTGGTGGCTCTTGTACCTTGAACCCAGGCAGCAGCGTGAGCGCAGAACATAAAGGATGGTTATTCGGACTCTTGTTCGCCGCCATCGGAACCTTATGGATCTTGCGTCGCCAAGGTAATCAGATCGATTAAGGATTCCCTAAGCTGGTGAGTGAAGTGGCAACACTGATCTCACCAGCTAAAAAAACCCGAATCCCTAGGGACCCCGTGGAAGACTCTGTCTTCTACGGGGTTTTTTGGTTGGATTGAATATATAACGCGTCCATCAATTATGGGCGGGCACGGGGATCCGCCCCTACGTCGGCATTAATTCCTTACGAATTATCTCCACCTCAGCATCCTCAATCCGCTGAATCTCAATCTCCACTTCCCAAATATCATGAAAACTCTGTCCCAAATATTGATTCAGCCGCTGGGCGCTTAGCTGCCTGAATGTTTGCATCGCCTGCGTAATTTCAAAAGGGCTCTGCGCCAAACCACGGCAGGCTTTAGGGAGAATTTGCAACATATCTGTGCGAATATAATCCAGTCGGCGGGGTAAATCCTGCCAAACTGAGCTTACGATCCAAGCGAGGTCATTCATTTTAATCTGATTATCAATGGGAGAATAAAAATTGACGTGACCATGTTGTACTCGCAAGCGAATATCGTACCAATACAATTGCTTTTTCAATGAACTCATCCGTAGTTTTTCCTCAATCTAATAGGGTATGAAGGGTAGAGACAGCGGTCTGCTTAAATTTCTGCCAAGGCTCGGCTATCCAATCCTTAATATTATGATAAAGTTTTTTACCTTGTTGATAGACCGCTTTACTTAGGGAGTAGGCTCGCAATACCGGACGAGCGATCCGTGCGAGTGCCGGCCCCACATAGGGAATGGCATTCAAGGCCAAGGGAGTCAGCCAGCGCCAATTATTCTTGATAAAGCGACCTGCCCAATTCAAACCCTGTTTCACAGCACGTAATGGATTTTGAATGAAACTCTTCACACCCGTCACAACCTTTTTGACTAGCTCAAAGGGGCGCGACAAAGTTTTGATCAACTTACGGCCTGCAATAAGTACCGGAGATAAAAAAGTTTTTATTCCAGGAATCCTTGCGGCTAAACCAAGCGGTGACCATTTAATAACATTAGTAAGAACCGAACCTACTTTTTTAAAGGCACTACCAATAGCCCCAAAGGTTCGCTTGATGCAGCTCTTGCCACCATAAAGTCCACCAAGCAATGACCGTGTATCTTCCAAGGGCTGCAAACGTTCTCGAAAATGCGTTTCTACTTGTTTGATCTCTGCTTCAAACGAGACTACCTCCGGATGTTTGGAGCCGTGCTCTTGCTTCAACTCTGATAGTTGCTGCTTCATCTGAGCCAGTGTCTGTTTGCGGTAGGACCTTAATTCGCGGATGGAGGCCGCATAGATTTTTTCTACACGCCCGGTAAACAAAGTGCGCATTTGCTTTCGACTTAAACCTAACTCTTGACGTAAAGCTTCAATACCTTGTTTTTTCTGCTCACGACTGAGTGAAGGGTCTTGCACAATGGTTAGCAACTTTTGAGTCGCTGTTGGCATCGGCACCGGTCGTTTTAATTTTGCCTCAAGCAAATTTTTTTGAATCTGCGGACCAATAGTAAGCAAATTAATCAAAAAGCGTTGTTTATGCTGCATC
>JAJFLM010000342.1 GCA_021772655.1 Deltaproteobacteria bacterium | reverse complement strand
GGTTCTTGCGCGGGTGATAGGTGTAATCGACAAGATCGCCGTAGGTGAAGCGACCGAAGTTGTGGGTGCTCGGCAATCTGCGAAAAATCAGCCGGCCCAGATCATCGACAATTTCTTCAGCGGCTGCGGCCATGCGCTCTTGACGCTGTTCCTCCTCTTCCCGCCGTGTTTCTTGGCGCCGGTATTCTTCTTCCTCCATATGGTCGAAGACACGATCAGCGATAGTAACGCCGCCGCCAATCACGAAAAAACCGGCAAGAATAATGATGACGAGGGATTTTGGTGTTAAGCGCGATTTACCGGCCATCTAAAATCTCCTTAGCTTGCAAAGCAGCGCGCGCCATCGGACGTCCGGCGTGAAGCGTAAACATCTTTGGATTTTTTTTTGAAAGCTCCATTGCCTCGGTCAGCGATATGTTTGCAGCAACAAGTAATAATGCAACCAGTAGATTGCATCCACGACGGTAGAAAAAGATGAGCGTGCCTGAGGCAATGGCGAAACCTCCCGCCGTCATGAAATGGAGAGCGGAACCAGTCTCATCTTCAAAGCCGATCAAGAGAAACAAAGTGCCTAAGAACAGAAAAATCATCGGCCAAGTCAAAAGTGCCACTAAAGCTAACACCGTAACCAAAGTTTCTGAATGCCACGCGTCGCTCAATGACGCTTGCAACGGCTCGTTTGGGGCTTCCATGATTTTCGCCATGACGGCCTTGCTCAGGGTGTCAGCGGCGGGCACGGAGGCAAGCGAGGCAAGGCCGAAACTGCCGAAATATATATAGGGGAACGCCGGGTCTGTATCACCGAAAAATATGAACATCGGTGCGAAGCAGAGTAGAAATATCACAAACCCCAACGGCATCCATCGCCAAACATAGCTCCGAATTTCCCTCGCAAGTTCCTCCTCATCAATACCATCAAATTCGCTGCTCGTTATTTGCTCCACTTAAATTCCCATTACAGCCAGTTGCCCAAGAGAATGAACGGTGCCCAGTAATAGGGGTGAGCGTAGGGTGCGGACGTCAACGTTTTGAACGTCCCGGCCCGGCTGCCATTTTGCATGTACGGACGACCACGTTTGGGTTGGATTTTTTCGACAGAAGCGACCTTGGCGCTACCGCGCAAGAACCCGAGCCGCGCCTGTCGAAGGGCCTCCGCCTTGGTCAAGGTCGTTCCTGCCTCGCCGCCTATTTGGCGCAAACGGTAGAACTCCTGCATAAATGTTCCGGTGCTCCGGTCCGCCACCGGCCACAGCGTCGCGAGAACGCCCTTGGCCCCTTGCCGTTGCGCAAGCACGCCGAAACCCTCAATTTCGCGGCCATCGGCGCTATTCCCCGTCATCCCGGTCTCGCAGGCCGAAAGGGTCAGGAGATCGACGGAGCCGAAGTCGTAATCCTCCTCCCGAATCTGCGCCAGAGAAAGCTTGTTGCCGTCACCGAGCAACAGAAACGAATTACTTTCATTTCCGGGCTTGAGCACGAAATGGCTGGCCAAATGCAGGACCGGGTATTCCCTGTCCAAGGCATCGACCATTGATTTAGCCGTGAACGCCTGGTCGAGACGCACAATACCTGGGATCACCCCATCGTCGTCATCAGAGACGCGGCGTACGATGCCTTCCAGTTCGTCGCCCACCGCCGGAAGCGGTTTGAAGCCCTCGATCTCTTTTTGCAGGCCGAGCCCCGCAACCTTCCAGTTCTCCGATGGACGATCCTTTAGCTTGCTCCAAGTCAGTTCGGAAAACAGCGCCGTTGAGTATTTTTCGGCAACATACCGCTGGCCGTCATGCAATGCGGAGAACGGCAGGTAACGCAAGGTCCGGTCCAGCGACAGCATGAGCACCTTGGCCCCCGCGTCCTTTAAGTCCTCGGCAATGGGGGCAAGCAGGAGATCATGCAATTCCTTTCCCGCCGGGCGCGGGTCGAAGCGCGGATCGGTCAAGGCCTTCCGGAACCGCTGGATGAGTTTGTTGAGGTTCTTTTCCTTGACCTTCACCGTTCGCGCCAGCTGCGCCCGTCCGGTGGTCAGCATGATATGCACCTTGTCCTCCAGCATCACGTAGTTGACGAGAACCACCCCGTCGCCCAGGTCTCGGAGGTCGCCCTTGTGGCTGCGCAGATCGCTCAACTGTTTGCCGACCAACTCATTCGAACGGGCGCGTTCGAGGCCCTTGAAGCCGTCCATCAGTTCTCGGAGGAATGTGCGGAACGCCTTGCTCGCTACCTTCAGGTCCGCCCGCACGGTCGCAAGGCGTGTCTCCTCAACGTCGGTCAAGCCCAATTTCTTTTTCTTAATCAACTTGCCTTCTTCGCGGCCCAGGGCCGTCAGCCTGCCGGAAATTCCCTCGTAGCGTTTGATCCATTCCGCTTCGGTGGGCGTATAGGCGGCGCGGGTCACGCGAGTGCCATCGGTGGCGCTACGGCGGATGAAATCGAAATATTCCTTCTCCTTCAACATGCGCAGAACCTGCTGGGCTTCCGTTAATCGCCCTTTCTCAATCAAGAGATCAGCTAAAAAATGATAATGCTTTTGTACAGAGGATAAAAATTTAAGGTCCAAGTCCTCAATATTGACTTGGAAACTGCCCCTTACAGACTGAAAGGCATTTACGAGTCGTTTCGAAAATAAAATTGCCAGTTTGGACTGGCCTAACTCTTTATAAATTAAAGCCAAGTTTTGAATCGCTATGATCGACCTACGATTATTTTCACCGTAAGTGCGTAAAAAAACTAAAAGATAGTTTTCGGCGATTGAACGAGCCTCCTGAATTTGACCGGTTTGGAGTTTAAATTTCGCAAAATATATTTGTGCGTTAACTGTTTCGATATGGTCTTTTCCAAACGCATGTATAAATGCCTCGTTGGACTCAATGAACATTTTTTCTGCGGTATCTATGTTTCCCAAATCAGCTTGCAGTGCGGCGAGATAAAGAAAGCTCTCTAATGTATCTAGGTGGGCAGAGCCTAATTCTTTCTTATTAATCTTGTACGCCTTCTCATAGAAATATTGTGCTTCTTCATGTTGTCCATTTTTTTCTACGAGCAGTGATCCAACCTGTCGATTTATAGCGGCAGTATGGACATCTTCTGGGCGAGAGGTCTTTTCAAGTTTTGTCAAAATAGTCTGAGCAAGTGAATAAGCACGGTCGTAGTTGCCAAGAGCACTATGCGCCGTTGACAAGCTCAAATATATCGATCGAATTGTATCAATAGTCAAATTCTGTGCTGTTTGTGAAATTTTAAAGACTTGTTCCAGCAAATCTAACGCTTCAACAAACTTGCCCTGGCCGAACAAACTCCTAGCGACACCGATGGATGATGTAACTGTGTGTTCATGTTTGGGCCCTTTTGAATTTCTAAATATTTCAAAAGCTTCAGAAAAAAGTACGATAGCTTCAGAATATTTTCCTTCCTTTTCCAGGGCGATAGCAAAATCATTGATGAACACAGCTGTGAGCGGATGATTCCTGCCTACCACAAGCTCCATCGTTTGAAGGGCTTGTCCTAGATAATGTCGAGCTGAACGGTAATCGGATAGTTCCATTTCTGATATGCCGATTTTCCGAGAAATAAGGGCAATTATCTTTAAATTTGGGGATTTTGAATTTTTTAAGAGTTCTAATGCAATCTTGTACTCATGTTTAGCATCAAGAAAATGCTTTTTCTGAAAGTAAATATCTGCCATCCCTCGGTGTGATGTTGCCTTATTTTCAGGCCTCATATTGGCCAATTTGTTAAAAATTTTTGCCGACCGGCTGAATAAACTTAACGCTTCGTCAAATTTTTTTGTTGCTTTCAGTACGATTGCTAACCTTTCTATTATAGCGGCGGTTTCGACGCTCTCCACGCCTTTCGTGGATTCGTATATTGGCAATGTCCGCCGTAGATGAATTTCAGCCTCATCCAATTGTTTAGTTGAGATCAACACAGAACTGAAGGATAATAGGACTCTGGCCGTCGCAAAACTCGCTTCCCCATTGGTCCGTTCGATGATTGGTAGCACCTTCCGGTAATACCGAACCGCTTCAACGTACTGTTTTTGCCTTCTTAGCTGATCTGCAAGGGAAGCTAAGGGCACACCCATGCGGGGGTGGTCCACACCGAAAAGTTTGCCGTAGGTTTCGACCCGCCGCTTAAGCGCGGGGAAAAGGATTTCAGGATGCTTTTTGGCTAACGTGTAGGCGGATTTGGTTTCATGCAACGAATAAACCGATTGGGTGTAGCGTCCCGGCCCTGTTTTCACCTCCAATTGATCAAGGTTCTGACTTGCGAGAGAGAAATCGTTTTTCTCCTGCGCAATTTTCAACGCGCTGATAATCACATCACGGTGATTTCTCTGACCAATGGATAACGTCGCTAATTCAAGTGCGGCAATTTCTTCCTGTTTTTCCTCGCGTAGACTTTCGATCAGTCCCCATCGGGCATCAAAGTGTTTTGGCTGAAGTACCAGCGCGCGCCTGAAATGTGGAACCGCTGCTGCATATTGGTCAGACGCATAAAGCGCCCATCCGACGTAGTTGTGCGCGTCGGAAACATTAGGCTCCAGCTTTGCCGCTGTTCGGAAATGCTTTTCAGCCTCAGCATAATCGCCTCTTCCATGTGCCACGTGCCCCGCACCGTATGCGCTCAGCCCGGCGGTCGTCCGGAACCATCGACGGTCAAGAAATGCCTTGTCGGATTCCGTTAGGATGATCTCAAGTCTGTCGAAGAGCTCCCGACCAAGTTCTTTCACAGCGCTTTCTAGTCCGTCAACATCACGGACTGGCCGGGAGATGATAACCGGTGCGTTGTCGCGTGCGGATTCATAAAGATTCAAGACCAGTTGTCCAGCTGTGCCAAGCGCGAAGTCGCCCACCAATACGTAATCGACGCCCCAATGTCGGAGTCGTTCCTGGCCTTCCTTTGTGCTCGGGTCGAAGTCGTTTGCTTGCCTGCCATTTCCTTCGAAATTGGCTAGGCCTTGGTCCGTATTTCGAAGTATATGCGGATGTTGATAAAGAAGTCCGCCGAAAGCATCCGATAAGGCGGCGGCGATGTCGGTTCCGCCATCGATATTCGGAGCCGCTCTGAATTCTGTGGTAACGACTACCAGATCAGGATCAGTTTTCTCCACCTCTGTCGCTATGCCGGGGCGTACAAATACAAATGAAGTGATCAGTAGAACCGAGGCAAGCAGAACAACAGGAAGTGAATGGTCCCTAGAATTCCAATTTGAAGACGTTAGTCTCACTGGTTCACCTCTAGCCAGTTCCCATGTATCAACGCCTTGTCAAGCAGTCGCGCGGGCTCAAATATTTCTGCGATGGCGGCGAGGCGTTGGTGGCTTTCAAGCATCCAGGCACCATCGTCGTGACGGGCCAGCCACGCCGAGTGAAGGACAATTTGAGCATTCTGGCTCAAACCACTTTGAGATAGGCTCTCGTGCGACGCAGGAAGCCTGTCCAGTGGCAACACCTCAAAACCAAAAATCGCCCTGTTTCTATCGTCGCCCAAGCTATGGGTTATCTCCAGATTATAGGTCCCTGGACGGAGTCGCCAATCGGGTTCAACAATCTGGGGCACGTCTAGTCCTTCGCGCGCAAAAATGACTGTGTCACTGGGGAAATGCCTGATTTCCAGGCCATAGGGTGCCGCGCCTCCCTGCCATCCCAAATAAAATGGTCGAGCCTTGGCGATCAGAAACGTTTTATTGGTTTCGAGTAGCGGTGAACGAATGCCAGATTTGTTGCGAGTCGTGGCAGCAACGGTCTGAATGACCCGTTGTTTCTCGGCGAACGTTAGCTTGGTCCTAACCCAGCCCAACAATTTGCTCGGCCAACCCAAAGATTTCGGCGGACGGGGGATGGTATAAGGTGATTGTGCCTGTGCAATCCGAATATCGCTTTTGTCTCTCAAGGATACATAAAGGCTTGCTTCGGGTTCGGTAACTTCGATCCTGTCCCCCTCATAGAGGGGGGCGAACTTCCCCACTCGCAAATCTTTTCCCTTTCGAACGATTTTGAACGCGTCACGCGGACCGTCGGTAGCTTGCACGAGGCCGGCCTCAATGGGGGTCGAACCCGCCGACAGCGCCTTGGACAAGGGGGAAATAGTAAACAGCACGAAAAAAATCAAAATCCATGCCCGAAGATGAACGCCGAGGATCACGCGATCACACCTGCTCATTTTCCTCCTCCCTTTTGCGTCGCTTCACGTTTTCTTCGAATGCAGCCGCCATTTCGTGAAGTTGAACTGCAATCAAGGGTAGTGCGAAATCCAGCCAAACACCATATCGAAAGAGCCAAAAACCAATGGGTATGAGAATCGCCACCACGGCAATCCCGGACAACAACATGGCCCAGAATGAGCTTAGTAGGGCGAACACGACGCTCATCAGCACGAGCAAAAGGGCTTCGACTGTTAACTTGACGGCCAGAGAGGGTGGCCGCAGTTCGCCGTTTCGAACTAGCGATTGAATGGCATTGGCGATAATCAGCGCTCCCGGCATCTCCCCTACAGGCGTGGCGTGGATGTCACCGGAATCAAAATGACTGGCACCGATGATGACAACTCTGTCTTTGACGGCGTTTGAGGGCTCATTAGTGATCATCCGGGCAGGAAAAATTTTCACAGGGATCTTGCCATCGTTTATCGGGGCTCCAAGCATCTTGATTTCCGATTTTTTCGGCTCACGCCAGGGGAAGCCATAGATGATCCGCTGCGCCAGCCTCTCCGGTGCAGCAGAGAGTGTCACTGTGATCTCACGGCCATTCGGCCTCGGGTAGAAAGGTGTCGGATCAATCACAGCCTTGGCCCATCCGCCGCAGGTGGACGGGGTGAACGGCGCGAGGGCATTTTTGAGACCCAGGTCGGATTGGGTTTTCAAATTTAACAAAACAATTGAGAGAAGCTGGATAGATGGCTGGGCTTCGGGTTGGCCGGAAGGTGAACAAGTCCGTTCCCATAAGCGCCAACGTCGGACGATGCGATCACGGTCCAGATTAAAGAGCGGCGACGCCCAGTGCAGGAAAGAAGAGGATGCAACAACGTCGTCCAGGTAGGATTGACGCTGTTCCCGGTAGTCTAGTGTCTTCCCAGCCTCGGGTACACGGAAGGTTTTGACGAGAATGATATGTGGAGGGGGATTTTCCGGATCGTCTTGGGCTGCGATACTTTCCAAGTATCCTTGTAAATCCCCATCGCCATCGCCGGTTTCCCGGCTGAGATCAATATCGACAATTACCTGGCGCGCACCGCTCTCAACGGAGAATTTGATCAGGTCGCGAACTTTGCGTCGAGGCGTCAGAAAGGGCTCATGCCATTTCCGATAGGAGTTGTTGTCGATGTCTAAAAGAACAATCGGCACGGCATTCTCCGACGCACTATCGGTTTCGGTCGTCAGACTGATCATCCAGTCCATGGCCTTGTCCTGTGTGTCGCGAAGATAAGGTGTGTCGTGGAATACATGGATTAGCACGGCTATGGAAAGACCAACCATTAGGTTGATGATGACGTGGCGGTAAAAATGGGGAACTCGACGCCAACGCTGAAGAAACGCTGGGCTGTTTTCAGCTTCCTCTGGCATCGGGACGCGGGTCAGCAATCCGATCAAGTTACGGAGAAAGAAAAACCTGACAACCGAGCGATACAATAATGCCATTCACCATTCCTGAATACGCTGAAAAAGCCCTAGAATTCAACCGGTGGCCTCAACAATAGACCGTAATCCCAGTTGAGACTATAACCATTATAGCCTGAAAATTGACTACGGCTTTCTTGCCAATGAACAACGACGTTCACAAAAACCATAAATATGGATGAGTTGTGGCGTCATCCGGCATGCGTGATTGGTGCCACCTTTAATACTCCTCCGCCTGCATAACCGTCATCACCCGCGTCGTGATCTCTTCCACGGTTTCGTCGAGGGAATGATATTCTAGGTTGTTGTCGAAGTAGTCGATTTTCCAGAAAACCTTTTCGCCATCGGCCTCAACAACGCCGAAATCGTGTTCGCCATGAGGGTCGTTGTCTTCGGAGAAATTGTCGAATTTGCGGATGGCGTCGAAGACGCGGCGCTTGGTGTCTTCCTCCAGCGCGCTGACGCCCTGGGTCAGGACAATGCGGCCACCGGTGAAGGTTTCGCGGAGTTTGTCGTTCAGTTCTGCTATGCGGGCAGTTCGTTCTTCATCGGACTCGTAACCGGATTGGGTTTCGTTCATAGGGTGTGGGGTTAGATGATATTCTTGGCGCGCAACCAGCGCAGTTGTTCGACGCTCATGTCGCAGGGGTCGGCGACCGCCTTGGGGATCGATAGTTGGTTGTTGCGCCCGAAACGCTGTTCCCAATCGAAGGTCGCTGTCCGGTGGCCCGCCTCCCTCAACAAGGCGTTGGCGTCTGATTGTCCTTTGGCCCCGGCTTGGTCACGGTCGAACCAGACCACGTATTCCTGGGCTGGCAAGTGCCGCCCGATCATTTCCAGGCGCGGCAGCACGTCGGGAGACAGCGCCGAGCCGAACGCGCCGACAACGTTCTTGATGCCGGCCTCCCACAGCTTGGCCACGTCGAAGGGGCCTTCGACGATGATCACACGTCCAGTCTCGGACACTTGCGCCCGCGCCGAGTCGTCCAAAAGCAGCAGGTCGATATTGTAAAGCTCGGATGATTTCCGGAAGCCGGCATAGAACAACCACTTGCCGTCGGTCTCTTCCTGGTCCGACGTAGTGGCGCGGCCAATGTGCGATAGGATCACGGCTTTCACACCGTCCAGATTTTCCATGATGCCGCGCACCTGAAAGACGATACGTTTCATCAGGCGGCTTTTGGATGTTCCGAGAAACCCGCAGCCGAGGTCGAAGCAGGTCGCCGCCGAAATGCCCCGGCGGCGGAATATCTCATGCTCTCCCTGCCCGCTCAGTTGCGGCACCAGAGATTGCCGGATGGGCGCGTTCTCCAGAACGCCTTGGACAGCATCGGAGACGGCGGGCACGGCTTGTTCCACGAGGTCAACACCGGCTCCGGGTTCTGGGCAACATCCTTCATCAATCAACCAGCGCGCCGCGTCATAGCAATTTAGCTCGCGAACCTTCTGCACCAGTTCCAGAATCCCGCCGCCGGTCCGTGTCGAGAAACAGTACCAGACGCCCTTTTCGAACTGGACATGAAACGACGGCGTCCTGTCCTCGGAAAAGGGCGAATGGGCCCACCAGTCGTTGGGCTTCGATTTCCGCTCATCGAAGGCAATGCCCAGCGCCGCGCAGGCCAGCGCCCAATCCACCGAGCGGCGGATAGCCTCCAGCCCTTCGGCGTCGATAAATGCTTGTTGCTCGTTTTGACGTTCCATCCATATCATTGTCGATAAGGCGGAACGAATTGGGAGAGGCGGAGTTCATCGAGTCTTCAGGTTATATTCTTGAAAATAACATGGCCGCTTAAACAGTTAGTCGAATACCCTCGGTCATTTGAATAACGCTTTTTACAACTGCCGAATTGTTCTTAATTTTGGTGAAATGTTTCGAATCGATTTTATGACCCGTTCCTTTGCGTCCCCACCAAGCCACGTTGCTCCTAATTCCCGTTTTGCTTGAGCCATAAGCCGGTCAAACGCTTCCGTATTTTCCTCAGTAGGTAGTTGCCCAAAATAGCGCATGGCTAATTCTTTCTGATTACTTGAATACCCGCCTAACTCGAAAACATCAGAAAGAGAAATTTTATTGATTTTAATCACGACTTCCATTTGGTCATTCCCATATCGACCCATGCCGTCACCAAATCTCTCTATTTTCCCTTTTACCTGTTCAACGCGTTTGCAAAATCCATCATCTCGAAAAAGCCGATCAAGGTTTACTATTACCGACCCATCAGGAGGCGGAATTACAAATATGACACCTTGATATTCCTGTTCTGGAGGGACACCACCTTTAATTTGGCGGGCGGCTTCTGGTGAAATTGTCCATGCTGAAATGGATTCTGGAAGTTCAAGAGTTTCCGCAAGATCACAGAGGCTATCTTTTTTTAAGGCGATTTGACGAAAGCATGTCAACGCACTTGAGCGGAATTCCAAAGGTAATGACTGAGCCTGATTTTCTAATTCTTCGGCCCGGGCTTTTTTTTGATTTGGACTGCCTCCTCGTTGCCAATCACTTATTGCTTGAATCAACGATTGGCTGAAGGTTGTATTTGCATCTGTCATTTCCGCATTATGTCCGATTTTCTAATTAACTCCAAATAAGTCGGTAGTTATTGCTCTTGTAAATTGAAGAAATCAATTTTCTCTTCCTTGATGCTCATCATCAATGCTCGCGGCGCGCAGGCGGGCATTGAGCGGCGAGCGGCGACCCCGCAATGCGGGGTGCTGCAAGTTTGCCTATCTGCACAGAGACGGTAGACTCTGCATAGCAGACCGTCTCGTTCGATAGGCAACTTGTTGGGGAGAACCCCAAACCCCCTGGTATCTGCACAGCAAATTTTTACTGCCCGCCTGGGGGACAGAGGTTCGCCGCTTCAAGGCCGGACAATTCTGCACAATCATTTGCGCATCATGAGGAACACCCCAACCAACGAGCGACCGAAAGAGAAAGCGGCGCGTTTGAAGGCCTACCGGAAGGTCTATTGGCAATCCTTCAAGCAACGCCATGCCCGCATCTACGGCACATTGACCAATGATGAACATGCTGAAATCAAGCGCGTCGCCGAGGCCAATGGGCGGTCCGCGTGGGAACAGATTTGGCGGGAGTCGCTGGCCTACCGGCAAGGCCGCTATCTGCCGACACGCGACATTCAGGCCCGCATCGAACGGCTGTACGGACAGCTTCGGTCTATCGGCAACAACCTCAATCAGATCGCCCGCGCCGCCAATGTGACAGGTGAGGTTAAGTCCTCCCGCGACGTGTTGCGCCAGCTCGAAAGCCTGGAAGCGGTCATTGCTCAATTCGTCGAAAAACCATGGAAGAAAAAATGATCATCAAATCCATGGCGCGCAAGCAGCCAACGTTCGGGCAATTGATAGCCTACTTTGAT
Organism: Deltaproteobacteria bacterium; assembly: GCA_021772655.1. Classification (GTDB taxonomy): domain Bacteria; phylum UBA10199; class UBA10199; order 2-02-FULL-50-16; family JAJFLM01; genus JAJFLM01. Next base: position 6,105 of record JAJFLM010000342.1, on the reverse strand, counting down.
AAAGGCCATGATCGGGCGGAGGGTCTGACCTTCGGGCGCAACCTCTATGACGACCCGGCGCAAAGTGCCATGGTCGCCAAGGCCTTTGAGCGAAACTATCGCCACCTGCCGAAGCGCGCCAACGGCAATGCGCTCTATCACGAGGTCATTGTCCTGGAACGAGACATGGACGTTTCCGACACGCGTCAGGCCGAGGTGCTGTTGAAACTTGCCGAACGCTATTGCGCCACCCGCGCCCCACACCAGTTGGCCTATGGCCGCATCCACCGCGACAAGGATCATCACCATATTCACCTGATGATATCGGCCAATGCCGTGCGGTCGGACAAGCGGGTGCGAATGACGAAATCCCAGTTCGCCGACATCCAACGGGGACTGGAGCGATACAAGCGGGAACGGTTTCCGGAACTAGGGAATTTGCGGATTTATGATCGGCAAGCGAAGCTAGAACAGGCACGTCAAAAGAATACAATCCGCGACACCTTGGAGCACTTGTTCCGCCAAGCGTCACCGGACAAGGAACTGTTGCACGGCTTGCAGGCCGCCGGGTTGCGGCTCTATCAGCGCGGCCAGCAGGTTGGCGTGGAGGTCATCAAGACGGGTCGCCGCCATCGTCTCAAATCTCTCGCGCTCGACATAGCCTATGCCGAAACCTTCCGGCGCGTCGCACCCGAAAGAACCGCCACAGACACCCCCACTGATTCCAGGGCCGAGGCCTTGTTGCAACGCCGCCGGTCCATGGAACGCATCGCCGAGGACCGCTTGCGGCGATTTGATCTGGAAAGGGAATAAGCCATGAAACGCTTCAATGCGGCCCTGATAAAAATTCTCATCTTTTTGGCCCTGCTTCCGCTGGTACCGTTTATACTACACGCGATCATCAACATTTCGCCGGTCTTGCTTTTGGTTCTGATCTTTGGGATCGGCTGGATGTTCGTGCCCGGCTTTCGTCCCTTCGGATGGCTGTTTGCCGCCTTGGGGGGATTGTTCCGAGGGGCTTCGTCAATCGTGGTCACGACGATATCCATCCTTGGAAAATCCATCGCCTTCCTGTTCGGATTGTTGCCGCTGCCGGGAGGTGGCGCGCGCTTCATGGGGGTATTCGAGCGCATGGTGCTGCTGAATTCGTATCATCGCGGATTCCTGGTCGATGGCCACAAACGGCGGCTGTCGAAAAAGACTTCGTTCGAGTCCGTCGTCACCGTCGGCGGCATGGGGCGCGGTAAAAGTTCCGTTTTCGTCATGCCGAACCTGCTCACGTTGAAGGACTGCTCCTTCGTCGTCAGTGACACCAGCGGCGAGATTTACCAACAGACCAGCGGCTATCTGGCGAGCCAAGGGTTTCAGGTGCGTGTGCTTAACCTGATGAATCCGGCCCAAAGCGAAACCTACAACCCGCTGGCCCGCGCCCAGGATCATACGCGCATTGCCCAGGCTGCCGAGATCATCATCCGGTCGTCATTCAACAGCTCCGACCAGGATCAGTTCTGGAATGCGGGTGGTGAAAAGATCATCCGAATCATGATCCAATGCCTTCATAATTTGGGCGACCCGGCCTTGTGTAATCTGGCCAACCTTAAACACCTGCTGGCCCAGTTCGATGCCCATACGGCGACGCCGGGGCAGTTATCGAAGACCGACCGGTTCGTCCTCAATGCCACCCAGGGCGACCCTTCGACCTTCTCCGATTATCAGGGGTTCACCGGCGGCAACGAGCGCACCATGCTGTCGTTCCTGTCCACGGCGGACGCGGCGCTCAGTCCCATCGGCAATCCGCACATCGCCAGCTTGACTGCCCGCAACTCCCTCAACTTCACCGATCTCCGCAACCGGAAAACCGTTCTCTACGTTTTGGTGCGCCAACAGGACATGCCCTATTACCGGTTCCTGCTGAACCTGTTTTATACGGACCTGTTCGACAGCCTTTTGACGCCGCTCACGCCGGGCCAGCTACCGGTTTACATGTTGCTCGACGAATTCGGTCATTTGGGAATCCCGAAGTTCGAGGTCTTCGCAACGACGGCGCGGAAGTACCAAGTCGGCTTTTGGATTTTCTTGCAATCGCTGTCGCAACTCGATAGCCGCTATGGCCGTCAGGACGCCGAAATCATCCTCGACGGCTTGCAAACGGAAATCTACTTGCCAGGGCTCAACCTGGACACGGCGAACCGCCTTGAACAACGCATGGGCCGAAACCAGGGCCAAGCTCTGCTCAGCGCCGACGAGATCATCCGCATGGACGACGACCAAGCCTTGTTCCTCTATTCCAACAAGCGTCCGCTCCGCCTCAAGGTGAAACCCTATTTCAGACAATGGGCCATGAAGCGCGCCGCAAAGATGCCCCCGGCACCATTACCCCAGCGCGGCCAAACACCGGTCAGGCTTGTGCGGCTTTGATGGTCCGGTAGATCGTATCGCGGCTGACGCAAAGCGCTTCGGCAAGTTCGTCGTCCCGTTTGGCTCCAGGCCCATCAGCTTCATCTGACAACAGACATGAACGCCCTCCTGTACTGTCGTCAATGACGGCGTGGTGTCGGGCTTGATTAAAATCCGCCGCGTGAGGATAAATGGTCACGCATGAATCGCAGCGCTGGCGATTGCACCGGATATTCATCAATTGCGTCGAGCAAACGGCGAATGCGTTCACTATCATTTACAATTCGCGGCGGGCCTATCATCGTGAGGCCGCAAAATGCGAAGTATCGCAGCACACCTCTTTTCTTTTCGGCGCCCTTGAGAAGATTAGAGAACCCAGTAACTACACCGCGCACGCGGCGTTCTAGGTCTTCCTTGGAAAAGACAGATGTGAATTCAAGTAAGCCGATGAGGGCCAGCAGATCGAGTTTCTTGTCGTAATTTCGCTGACCCACAAGCGTGTCGATACGGTCCAGCAGGCGTGACCAGAAGGCCTCACTCTGGTTAGTAACCAGGGTCCTATGGTCGCCGGGTGTCCGTGCGATCAGGGCGGCCCAATTGTTGAAAAGGTAAAGGAACAAGGTCTTTGCATCGAAACTCGTGATGTTGATGTCATCGGGAAGATAAGCGCAAGCGTTTAACAGACGCTCTGCCTCCGATTGCGGCATCTCTTCGGACTGGGCAAGTGCGAGGAGCAACCGTCCACCAATCAGACGTTTATGATCAATGGGCCATCGGCGTGGGTCCGGGGCTATTTTAAAAATTGCATTGGCCACAGCATAGCGATCTTGCGCGCGCTCCTGCCAAAGGATCTGAATAAGACTTGCGGCGGCCGCGAGATCGTCGAGCGCCGGCGGCGATGCAAGATCAACCGTGCCTATTTTATCTTTGAAATGCACAAGAAATGCGGCCTTCGCGCTGCTCTCGCGGCGTAGGTCCGATAAACTCTTATGGGCGATCGCGAGGTCAATCCATGTCGAACGTTCAACAATACCATTCATTCCGGTGACGGCCACGGCTTCGAAGGTCTCACGCGAGAAACTATCCAAGAGCGGCTCAGTGTCAGACATGAACTTGCTTAGACCATAAGCGTTCGTGCGCGCCAGCATAGCTACCCAGTGCCCCTCTTTCCCCTCAGAGAGTACGGTGAGCAGTGCGGCCTGTGCTGTTGAACCTATCGCGTTGAGAATCGACGATAACGCCAGCAAATCACCGCAGCATGAGCATAGCTGCCACCAGGTTCCGGGAAGCAGTTGTTCCTCAAGACGCGCGAAGAAGCGGCGGCACGAAGGCAAGTGCCGAATCTGTGGAACTTCCGAGTTGATCGTGTTTTGGACCAGCGTATCCAGGGTGTCGGCGTCGAAGGCTTCGATCAGGCGGTCAACAAATTCGGACGTGCCGTTTTCGACGATTTTCATCGCGGAATGGAGGTCGGCGCGTTCGCGGATGAGGTGGATTATACGGTCCGCCCCAAGCTTTTTCTCAAGCGCCTTGAGTAGACTCTGGTCGTCACCATGTGCGCCGAGTTCACGCAGCGCTATGCCGATTGTCGCCACGGACCGGACCTCTTCGATTGTCCTCTCGACCAATATATCCAAGGTGTCGGCGTCGAAGGCTTCGATCAGGCGGTTAGCAAAACCCGGCGTGACGTGTACGACGATTTTCATCGCGGCGGGGAGGTCAGCGCGTTCACGGATGAGAGAGGTCATGCGGTTCGCCCCAAGCTTTTTCTCAAACGTCTTGAGTTGGTTCTGCGCGTCATCACGTGCGCCAAGGTCGCGTAGCGCTAGGTTGATCGTTCCGACGGACCGCGCTTCGTCAATTGTCCTCTGGACTAGAGTATCTAGGGTGTCGGCGTCAAAGCCTTCGATCAGGCGGTTAGCAAAATCGGGCGTGACGTATTGTAGAATTTTCATCGCGGCGGGGAGGTCGGCACTTGCGGCCAAAGTGAAACCCAAGGGCTCGGAACTGGCCTCACCAAGGAGCGCTTCAAACCGATTGGCGTCCGAAAGCCGAAAAGTACGCAAGATATTTCCAAATGCCTGCGCTTTCAAAGGTGAGATGTCATCCGTGCCGGTCAGAATTTTCTCGATGCGATCGGACAGTAAATTGAGATAGGGAGACGGAACGTCAGCATCCGTGGTGAGGAAACAGGCGAGCGAGACGATATTCAATGCCGGTCTCTGATCCGCGTCGTGAAGCGCGTTGTGGATACGGTCATCGTGAAGTAGACGCCATTTTAACTTACCGTCGTCATATAATTTCAAGCGAGCCCTCAGAATCTGTTCCAATCTATCGGCCCACCCTTCGCGGACCATTTCGCCGAGTCCAAGCGTGATAATTGCACTGATCGCGAATTCGTCCGGATCCTCATCTTTTTCCGCAACGGAGAGGGCAAGGAAGATCAGTTCTGCCAGCGTCGAGTGTGTGAACAACCAGGCGGACGGCGGGCCGGTCGAAACGAGCATCCGGTCTCGAAACTCCTCGCGGGGATGTGCGATCGCATCCTTTGGCACAGCGCAGTCAAACCGAGCGACAGCAGCGATTTTCCTGATTGTCTGTGCTGACGGCCAGCGCTGGCCAAAATACCGTCGCATAACCTCTTCCTGCAGCATCTCGACCGTGATCGTGTCGAGCGCAATTGTCGTGTCTGTCTCTTGACTGTCGGCTGTCCGTAACGCTTCGTCGAGAAGGAATAGGTTGCCGGCTGTTACCACCAGGAGGCGTTCTATAGTTTTAGTTGGCGCTTCGACGAGATCAGGGCGCGCAATAGCGATGATCCGACGGTACGTTTCTACACTCGGGCGAACCTTGATTCTTTGCTGCCGTTCGATTAGTTCGTCGATGAATTGGCTGATCTCGCCCTGATCCAGATCCCTTTCCTCGGGGTCAGCGGTTGTCGTCACGGTCAGAATAAGGCGAACGCGTCGATTGAGCGGGGCTGTGGAAATGCGGGACAGCACTTGCCGTGTCTGGTCGAGCGAGAGATGACAGTCATCGAGGACGAAGATTGACGGGCGCACAGCGCGCCTTTCAATACTCTCAAACAGACGGGCTGGGTCGGCAGTCCGCATGTTCACGTGCCAGGGGCGCAAACCTTCCTTGGCCGCGTAGGACGCAAGACCGAGCGCAGCCATCGTCTTCCCCGATCCCGACGCGCCAATGAAAGCGAGCAGCCCTTCGTCGTGCAGACTATCGCGGCGTTCAGCAATATCCGCGTCCAGCGCGAACCGCTTTTCATCATGCAGGCTGAAAAATCGCTCGACGGCCGCAGCGCCTCGTCCTCTCGGTGCCAACGGCGTGGTAAAGCCGTCTTCCCAACGCCGACCGAGGACATCGAGGGAGCAGAAGGAATTCGCGATTGTATCGGAGAAAAGATCGGCAACGATGTCGGGAAGGCCCTTTAGTCGTTGGTCCAGTATTGTTTTCGGCCAAATCTCGACGGGGACTTCTTTTCGAAGAAAGAATTCAGACTTTGCTTCCTCAACGCCATCCTTTTCAAGGTGGTCGAGAGGACAAATAAGGACATATTTATTGGGCTTTGGTAATTTTGGCCGCTCTACCAGCCAATCCTGCTCAAATTTGCCCAGCCATTCTGAAAGGTCACCTTTTTTGTATTCCTTGACATTCTTACACTGATAAACCTCGCATGTATGGCCATCGGAGACGACGAGATCCACACCGTAGTCC
>JAJFLM010000341.1 GCA_021772655.1 Deltaproteobacteria bacterium | reverse complement strand
ATAATGCTTTCCAAGCGGTAGACGCAGCAGTTACCTATAACGCGGATGATAACGAATATCTCGTGGTGTGGCGCGGTGATGATGACACGGGCGCGCTCGTCGACGGAGAATTTGAAATTTACGCTCAGCGCCTTAACAATACGGGTGGAGAAGAAGGGACCAATGATATCCGTGTTAGTAATGCGGGAAGTACAGATGGCGTGACAACCTTTGGTGCTGTCGACCCAGATGTGTCTTATGATTCTGGGAACCAACAATATCTCGTAGTTTGGGAGGCTGATAACGATAGTGGTACTTTAGTTGATAATGAGTGGGAGATTTATGGCCAACGTCTTAATGCATCCGGGGCGGCTGTTGGCGATAATGATTTTCGCCTTAGTGATATGGGGGACACAGATGGTTCGACAGACTTCCGTGCTTTTTCCGCGGCAGTTGCGACAAATAGTGCCGCTGATGAATACCTTATTGTTTGGCGTGGTGATGATGATGCGGGCACATTAGTGGATCAAGAATTTGAAATCTTTGGCCAATTTTTTGTGGCACCGGGTTGTGGTAATGGCATCTTAGAAGCTGGTGAAGCCTGTGATGATGATGGTGAATCAGCGACGTGCAACGCAGATTGCACCGATTCAAGTTGTGGCGATGGGGTTGTTAATGCAACGGCTGGTGAAGCCTGTGACGATAGCAATACAGAAGCTGGTGACGGTTGTGGCAGTACGTGCTTAAGTGAGACAGGTGGTGGTTCTACTGGTGGTTCGGCTGTTTGCGGCAATGGCACTTTAGAAACCGATGAGGCTTGTGATGATGGCAATACAAGCAGTGGAGATGGGTGCTCGGATGTTTGTAATATAGAGCAAGAAGATGATCTTGCTTGTGCCAATCCAAGTGCTGATTTTCTCAATTTGGTCGAGGGACAAGTGATTCAATTGAGTGCGCCTGATTCAAGTTGTGGTGGACCCACGGCGCTCGTGATGGCGCAGAATTTACCTGATACCTGTGATTGTACTTGGTCGATTACTCCTGATGAGCGCGGTAGCTATTCTGATGAGACAACCTGCACAACGTCCTTAACTGCGGGGTCTGCAGGTACGGGTCAATTAACGGTTGGGGTTGACTGTGGGAGCGATGGAACAGGGACGTTTAATCAAACGATTAGTGTAGTGGCAGCTCCTGGTTCCAGTGGAGGTTGCTCGCTTATCAGAAGATAATCATGATGCCGATGAAGTCATCGCATTAAGCTTTAGATGGATTTATATCCTGAGTGGGTGTGCTTAACTCAACTGAGATAATCATGTTGCCCTGAGCCGGTCGTGCCTTGGTTGGTAAAGTTCCGTGCATTAAATGGTAGGTTAACATATCACGGCTCTGCGCTAAATCACTCCCCTGGTGCCAAAAGATATTGTCGATGTTTCCGGCAGCGTCGGTGGCAACTTCTAACACGGCGACGCGACGTCCGTTCTCTGCTTTGGATGCTGTGGGGATACCATTGGTTTCTAGTTGGATGTTATGAACTGTGAGGCCATCGGCAGCAAAGCGACGTTTAAGTTCTTTGCCTAAGGGTGTTTCGTATTCTACTCCGTCTCCTGATGCGTAAACTGGAATAGCATCTACCGGTGTGCTTGGTGCATGGGGGTCCCCAATAATGGTGACTTCTTGTAATGTGACAGGACTTCCAGTGGCACTGTCTGCCGTGGCGACTTTTGGTGGCGCTCCATGAAGGCGGGCTGCGGGTTGATAGTTGAGCGGAGCGGCATGATAGGCATCACCCACGATGCGACGTGCTTGTTGGTAAATTTGATGACAGTTAGCGGCGTCATCGGGGCAGCGTCGCGCGACTTGAGCCATAATCCAATTAGGATGCGCTTCGGGATTAGCGCGCATCACGTCGACCATCCAATTTAAAGTTTGTTGTTGTGAGTTAATAGGTGTTGCCATGTTATTAATTCCTTATCTTAAAAAAGTTTCAGTTCTGTTATCGGCGCTGCAATTAAAGTGTTGCGATTTAGTAAGAGTGCAACAAGCTTAGCTTAATCAGAGCCCTCTCGATTAGCAGCTGATTGAATCTGTTGATTCATGAAGTTGTTTAAGAGCTGCGGAAAAGATAGTGATGTCAGTGTTGGGTGATTTTTATAGCCTTTAAAGTCATCTTTAAATTCATGGGCCGCTCCATAAATCAGCACCACACGCATACTAGGATGGCGACGCATAAATTCCATGACTTGTTCCGTGGCCAATTCCTCTCGTGTGCTTAAGATCAGTTCACCTGTGTCGGGGTCATTATGTTCAATGGCGGCATCAATATGATCGGAGACTTCTTTTTCGATGGTGCGGTGAAGTTGGACTTCAGGATGCAACATGGCATAAATAAAACCGGCCCCGTATTGATAAAGCAGGCCTTGGCGCAACTCTTGATTGTCGACCAACCCAGGCTTTTTTGCAAAAATAGTACGCACCAATGCCACTTCACCTGGATCAAGGTCAGCTGCTTTTAAATCTTTATATAAAGATTCTATAAAGACATGTTGCGGTTTTTCACGTTCAAGTTGTTCTAAAATTAGACTTTGATATAGGCCGACTTTGTTCCGCTGTGCGGGCCCAAAGCTTGGGCGTTTATGCATCTGACGGATAAATAAAACATGGCCGCGCTGTGGAGGCGCCTTAAGTTCTTCAACACGTTTGGGAGCGGTCGCTTGAAATTGAAAATAACGCGTGAAACTGGCCGTTTTCTTATGTTCCGTGAAAGCACCTAGCAATTCTGTTAAATCAGGTGCTGTGGGAATGGCTCTCGTTGGCTTATCCTGAGACTTTGCTGCCGGCACCTCAACAGGCACCTTTGGCAGTTTTACAGATGTCAGTTTGCTTAAGTGCGACATAAAAAACTCCAAAACGAATGGTTAGCTTGGGTATCAATCATTGACGTGGGTTATTTTCCCTTCAACCAACGCAGTACGGTGGAATAACTCACATCAGGGATGATGGGTTTGACTATTTTCTCGTAAAACTGAGTTGTATTCAGGCTGCCTTGATAGCTTTCATGCAAACGCTGAATTTTTTGTTTTAGCATGGCTGGCTTTGAATTATTAGAACGGCGTCCGGTTAATTTATGAACTAAACCATCACGGCCTTCACGTTGGAGTCGCTTGATCTTGCGCCATAAGGTAGAGCGATGAACGCCTAATTTCGAACAGGCTTCTTGTAAAGAAAAGCGCCCTTCCATGTACTGTGCTAAGACGCTGACTTGGCTAAGTTCTTCGTTTTCGATGTCAAAATTATTAAAAGTGTCTATGTTCATGAGATACCTCTTTGCTGGGTGTGAGATGGTTGCTGGGACAGTGGTTTGTGTTGGCAGGGTTGTGACGGCTGAGCCTGTGGCTGCCGTACTCGATAACTGGGTGCTAAAGGATGCTTGACCAAGCGTGCGTGAAACTCAGGAGATTGGTCATCTACCAGATAAAGAAAGTCCCCCATTAAAATACGGACGACATTAGCCCCTTCGGGTACCTTGGCTTGTTGGGTCATCTGGCGGTAAGCCGGATAGCTTAAAAATGGGCCCAACTGTGCGTGGTTGAAAGAGATCATCGTAGCATCTAATTCTTCAGGGCCTTGCTGATAGATCACCTTTACAAGGTAGGCGACGGGTTTCATGAATGCTCCGTGTGGGTTGGCTCACGGGTTAATAAAAATGTTGAAGCCGGTGGTTGCTTTTCAGTCACCACCGGCCCCAACGGGGAGTTGTGAGCAAGGGGCAAACGCCTCTTATGATAGAGAGAATTGCAACCACTGTGCCAAATTATAACTATATGATTTTAAAGGGATTTATTATTTTTTGAGCGCATTTTCTGCACAGGTTGTGAGTAGCAAATTGTGTGATGTTGCACAGGGTGAGAGATTGAAATGCTACGGTTGCAGGTGAGTAGCTTAGTCCAAATTGCCTGCGTAGATGCTTTGAATATATTGCTGTAAGCCGAGGATGATGCCATCGGGATGGTCGCGTAAATGCCGATAGAAGGTGACATCCCCATTACTTAATTGAAAGGCTACATGATGTAAGGTGGCCTCTTCTTCGGCCCAACGTAAATGATTATCCACCCAGTTAGGCTCGCGACTACTTTGTAAGATGTGCACGGATTCATGTAAGGCAATATAGGCCTGCTTATAAAAAAAAGTGGTACGTTCGGTTATTGAAAGATTGCCGGGATATTCTAATAGGCCAACGAGAGGGGCACTCCCTTTATCAGTGGGAATACGGTAGATTGCTTCGGTTCCGGTATCTGTTGGGTTGAGTTGTTGACGCACCTTATTAATATGCTCGAGTTCATCCTGAGTGAGACTTTTAATAGTGAGCGTGCCCTCATCGAGTGCTGTGGCGAGGTAGGATGACAGTCGAGTGGGCTGGAGGCGCCAGAGCGCCGCAATACTCTCATTGTTAACAGCTTGAAAGGCGTCAGGTTTTTTGGCCACGAGCGATAAGACTTTCTGCCAGCGGATCAGTGGACGGGTGGCTTGTTCGGCAATCTGATGCAGCTCAGCTAGCACTGGTAGTAAAAAGGGGTTGGTACTGACACGGGTGGTTTCATCCCAAAGTGAGGCCGAGCGATTAAAGAAATCATAATCCAATTGTTGTCGCGGCAAGACCATGGCGGCTGTGGGTCGTTGCCCATGAACTGGTTGCGAATCTATTACACGACTAGCCAGTAATACATGGCTGACAGACGTTGAAAACAATGCCGAGGGACCCACCATCATGGTGAGCCCCTATCGGTAAGATTATCTGTGAGTTGCGATTTAGTAAGACTGCAACTACTGCCCAAGCGGGAAGGGTGAGGCCAGTGCGTGCTGCCGGGACATGGCGATATTCACTTGTGTGCCAAAATGCTGATCTACTTTACGGAGTTGATCTAAGAGAAATACCAAGCGCTCTTTTGACGTGCGGTTTTTGGCTTCAAGTTGTTCGACAGCCAGCGTGCGTTCACCCGCTGCCATTGTTGTGCTAGTTCGCAGGCTTTGAATCTGTGCGTCATTTTTCTTCATCGTTGCTGTAATGCTGCGGTATTCACCACGAAACTGATTGATTGCCATATGTCCCCGGAAGGCCATAACCACGTTGCTTGAGCCGTCTTGCCCCGTGATGATGACTGGGCCTTTGGCTTGTTGGCGGGCATGGCTAATATGACCTTGGTTGCGGAGCGCTAATTGCTCAAATTCTTTTTCGATGCTGGCGGTGGTACGTTTCATGTCAGTGGACCGGGGTGCGTAGCTTATACCTTTACTTTCAGTCCGCACGGCAATTTCAACGGAGACCGTTTGTCCGTTGTGTTCTGCTTGGACGATATGAGAGGTTGCGCCACTTTCCGTATCCGTAATGCTAAAGCTACGTACATTAGTGAATTCCTTTTCGGATTTTTCATTGAGCTGCGATTTCATATTGAGTTCAGTTTCGTGGGCTAACATTTCAGCATGACCTTGCGGTGCAGAGACCTTCAGACGATTGGGCCCGTCAATATGAATAGCCGAATAGATATCAACACCATAAATAGCGCGCGTGCCTTTGGCTGTACCCATGGCTTTAAATAGTGCATGGTGGATCGGCTCGGCGCCTACGACCGTGCTCCGTTCGATAAAGTGATGGTTAACAGGTTCGGCAATAGACCGTACTTTGCTTGAACCGGGAGTTAGGTTTGTTAAGATCCTTTCGACAACAGTGTTTTCATGACGGGCCGCGCCGGGTGCAAAAGCGGCTTTGTTGGGGGCTAAGGATTCAAACCCTGTACGACTGTCCCGTGGAAATACAATTAATCCACCTTGTTGTAAGGAAGAGAAAGTTTTTCTGGGGACCAAACCAAGCATGGCCAGGGCTTCATTGCCACGTGCTGAAAGTGAAACAGGGCTGAGGCTCACGCCAGGATTTAAGAAGTTAAGTGCGGCGTTGACGGTGCGGTCATCAAACAAACGTGGAACTTCTGTGACGGTGGTTAATTCAGCATCCACACTGGTTTTATCAGCAAAAGAATAGCTTGTGGTCGTGTCAGCAAAAGGTGTCACGTCCCCGCCGAATTTCTTAGCACCGGCTAAAAAAGCATCACCGGCTTCGTTTAATTTAATGGTGACACGTGCGCCCGAAGTTCCCATGCTACCAAAGGGAACAAATTCAGCGCTTGGTTTTAATTCGTGGGGTTTAGGTAAAGTGCCGCTTTCTTCGGCGTGGCGCACGGCTTCGCGTGCCCGGGCTGCGGGGGGTCTTACTGTAGATATTTCACTGCGTCCTGCCATAATAAACTCCTTTTAAGTCATGTTCCCTCCCTCTCAAGATGTTCGTCTTCGACCCAGTCCCACCGGGGTCGCCACTAGTCTAAAGGTTTGGCCCTTGCGGGCCGCACCTAAAGGAGTGTGTGATGCTCTTTAATATTGCAACGGCTGTGCCAAGGCCGATTAGTTTATAACTAATTAAAATCATTGCATTTAATAAATTTTTAGCTGCCGCTTCTTCACAAATTGTGAGCTCACTAGGCGCGCTATTTAGCACACTATGAGAGGCTAATCGGCTTAGGGTATTAGTGCGGGCCGTTGCTTGGGGCGCAGTTCCATGGTGCGGCTCACTCCCATGGGTAAATGGACCTCCACGATAAATACCGCGCCGCCACTGACCGGGTCTTTTAAGCGAACATAGTCAATCTGCTCATGCTTTAAGGCGCCGGCGAGGTCTTTGGCATTACCGCTATAAGTATGGGTATCAGGACTAAGTGCGCCCCATTGAATGCCTAATTGCTTGTTGTGACCGAGACCGTCCAAGTGGCGCATCAATCCGCTCAAGTCTTGGCGTTGCTTGATCAATGTGGCGACTTCAGTGCGACTCTTGGCTACGGCGGCTTGCCCGGAGCTTGTTAGATGGGCGGCTGGAATGGCCCGCAAAAAGTTATGTTGATAGACCAGAGTTTGATCAATGGCGCGCATCAATTCTGCTTGATTGCCTTCACCCGTCTTTAAGAAATGGTCCAAATGTTTCCGTAAATCTTTTTGTTCGGCACTGAGTTGTTTCAATTCTTTTTTGATAAACAGCGTGCGTGAGCCGTCGCCTACCTGTTTAAAAGCCGAGGTGGCTAATGGGGTCAATAGGCTGTTGCAAGCTTTTAAGCCGAGTAAGAAAGTCGCTCCATGAACCAATGACTTCTGTGAGAAAGCTAATTCAAAAGCGGCGCTTAAGGGGTTTTCATGACCGTTGAGTGCGTAGTGACCTGCGGCGCTATAGAATTGCCATTGCTGAAACTTAGCGGCCTCATAAGCAAAACCACCCCCGCTTTTTAAAGCTTGGGTTTTCCAACTTTGTTCGATGAGGGCCATTTCACTTTTGACCGCTTGCTCAACGGCCGCGGAGGTGCGTGCGCCTTTGCTCGCGGTGGCGGTGAATTCTAAACCCATCTGGGCATAGACACGACGGCGGGCGACAAGTTCAACGCCTTTACTAAAATATTTATTAAAGCCCTGCATCGATTTATTGATATAGCGTAGCATGAAGGCGGTGCTCACCACTTCACCCACAAATTCGTCTGGGTGGGCGGCGAGTTTTGAAAAACCATAACCGAGGCCTTGACCATTGACATAGCCTTCAATCGCCCCAGACAAAATGCGTTCTGTTCCCACAAAAGCAGCGGCATTCACCCCTTCAATCACGATGGTTCCTAAACGTGAGCCGGCAATAAACCATGGGGCTACTGCCTCAGCCGCCAACCCACCTGTCATGGCGGCCGCCGCCACTATCGTGACCGTCATCGCAAAGTTCATGATTTGGGCGTCAGAAAAGTTCTCATTGAGTTGTTTGTGAAGCTTAGCATTTTCCAGGTTGAGAAAATCTTGGGTGGCCTGGTTGCGCGTATTCGGGTCTTGTGAGCGCAGTCTTTGCTTGATGTTTTCGTACTTGGCAATAATTTCGATAAGCTTTTGTTCAGAGATAGTGACATCGTCAATCCCCGGCACATCGACAAATACATTGGCGACTTTCAACATAGCGCGTCCTGGCATGTTGGCTTTGCGCTCTTCGGTCAAGAAACTTTTATACATGGCAATCCGTGCGGAGGCGATGCGGATAGGGCTGATGGAATAGATTTGCTGTTGAATGCTTTGATAGGCTTGTATGCGTGATGCGCCTTGCAGCTTTGATTTCTGCAACTGGTCTAAATTATCTCTGAGGACTTTAATCTGCTGCTGTTCTGATTTTTCCTGTCCTGGCAGAGCGTCTAACTGATCGATCATCCGACTCATCAGTTGGTGTGTCTGTTGAGTGGCCATTTTTTGCAGTTGAGGGAACAAAGTTTTTAAACCTGCAAAGCTGCTGTTGAGGTCACACGAGGCGGTGCAATCTATGGCTTCAATCGCTTTAATCTCAGTGTTGAGGTCTTGAGCTTGCTGGTTTAATCTCGCAGCGCGCGTGCTGACAAAACGTGAATCACTCATGTGAAAAACGCTCAATTGGCTTTCATCTTCACGTTGGACGCGCTGCGCTTCAATGCGGAGAAACTTTTGATAGCTTTTGACGCGCTCCAGGTAGAATTTTTTGAGATCTTGCAATTGTTGCGGCGACAGATTTTTTAATTTGGCTTGTTCGTATTCTTTAAAGGCCCCTGCGATCGCCTCAAGTTTGTTGAGGGCATTATAAGACTTGTTGAGTTCGGTTTTGGTATTGAAACCATTGGTTCCCTGATTTTGTTCGTCATGCACGGTGCGTAAAAACTCCAATAAGGGCGGTGCGACGTTGGTGTCCCCCGTGCGGAAGGCTTGATAGTTAAAGCGTTGTTCAATTTCCGTGGTGCGGGCGCTAATCTTATCGATATTGGTTAACGTTGTGGTTTTGAATAACAACGGAGACATCTGTACGGAACCAGTGAGGTGGCGCCCATGTTGTTGCAGGTCGGTTATCACGGCTTCAATGGCTTTAGCTTGTGCTGCTGCCTGGGGATCAGAACCGGCTTTCGCTGTTAATTTTTGATAGGCCTGCACGATGGGAAGTTTTTGCATGTCCTCACGACTGACTTCATAGTCACTGACAAATTCATGTTGGGTGGGTCCCGTAGCGGAATAATCCAAGGCAAAGGGCATTGAAGTATTGCTAGGATAAAGGTCGCTCAAGCTGCGGATGACGGCATCGCGTTTGGCAGCAGCTAATGTATAGGCGTGCAACTTATTGGCATCATCAATAAGAGCTCCGCTAAGTTTGCCTTGGGCATCTGTTGGCACGGTGCCTGTTAGCGCCTGTGCGATCAAGCGCCGTTTGACCTGCATGGTGACCTGAGCAATTTCGACATGACGTGTAGCCACGGTGCTTAAATGATCATCCCACTGCTTGACTTGTTTCAGCAGTGCCAGTCGTTGAGTATCCATTTTGTTTAAGGGACGCTGGGTGCTTAAGTGCTGCCATTCGCGAGTAAATTTTTCACGACGCAATTGATGGCCACGAACATTTTGTTCACGACTTGGTTTGGCGATGTGGTCAAGCTGAGCAAGCTCGGCATCAATTTGTGCTGGGCTCAGTTCTTGCACTTTCGGTTGCTGCGCGATTTTGACTTCGAGCTTTTTTTGTTTTTGCAGGGCGTGAAATACTTTAGTGGCTTGAGCAAGTCCGCTGCGGTCTCCGGCTAAGGCCGCTTTGAGGACATCTCGTTGCGTGTTAAAGGCCAGACTTCTTAAGGCTGGCTTTTGGAGATCTAAGCCGTTGAGTGCGGCAGCCAAATCGCGGCCTTCGCGTAATAACATTGTGCCTTGTGTGCCGGCTTTGATCTGCTGAGCTACTTGTTGTTTGAGCTGTGGTAGTTTGTTGGCTTCGCAATGGGTTTGATCGAAAGACGACCAATCGATGGTATCACTGGCGATGGGCAATAGGCTTGCCGTCGCCGGGGGTAAACTCATGAGTGCCGCAGACGGACCGTTATCATTAGCCGGACGCGCCATGGGCACAGGGCTGATCGGAGCTTTAAATTCCGGCTGGGCGGGCTTCGCGAGCGCTTTGGAGCGTCGTGAAATTTCGGTGCTACGCGTATGGCGTGCTATGTGTTGTGCTGGTGTTGACATAGTTTCTCATCGTCAATTCCCTCCAGCTTGATTTTTTTCCTCTAGACCGCTCTCTATAATAGCAAGTGCTGTGCCAAGATATAACCTTATGATATTATTAAACTTTATTAAATAAGAGCATTTTAATTGCACAGAGTGTGATCGCTAATTGTGCTATTTAGTACCCAAGTTGTGAGTTTAGAGGTGGTTGCAGTTTAACTAGCTAATATTATTGATTAAATTTGAATTCGCAACTTACAAAATTCATGTTAGATAAGGAATATCATGCTTCTTATGCCACCAGTCGTGCCGCTGTTGCCTTGTCTATCTGCGAGTATGGTCTTGCCCAGTTACGTAAGTGTGACTCTCAGTTGTGAGCCTCAAACCGGCTATTTACATGCGATGACGGCAGGGCCCCAAACTGGATTGACGCGTACGGCGCATCGCTTAGAGAGGTTGTTTAAACGACCTGAGCACTCAAACACCCATGGTCTCACTGTTTTCGGTTTGCGTGCGGCCAATTTGTGTTCTGCGGCAAAGCTCCCGAACTTTGGTCCACAACCCATTGATGTGCTGTTTATTTATGGGGCTGTCACCTTGCATGGTGCGCCCTGTTTGGATGAGGTCGTGAGCCGATTGCAGCCGAGTCTAGTGATTGCTTTGAATCACGGTGTTGAAAGTGGGGTCCGGTTTCTGCCGGCACATCACTTGTGGTGGGCCGATTTGAATGCGCTTTCGCAACAATCTTTGAGTTTATATTTTGAGCCGGAATATCAACAGTTGACGGCAAAGCTTGGTAAACCGGCCGACTTGGTGCAAAGCCACCATATTCCCATCCGAAAAGAAGCGCGGGTCCGTCGGGTGTTACAAGAACAGATTTTTCCCAAAGTAGAGCATTGGTTGCAAGATCACTTTTGGGAACAGGTCAGGTCAAAGAATCAAGCGGCGCTTTACGAAGTCCGTGAGCGCGCACGCTATGCCGCGCGACGCGCATTGCCCCTGGCAGTCACTTACCTGACTTTTTATGAGCAAAATCCTCATGCGACGATTGACCAGCGCTTTAATCTTGATCTCGATTT
>JAJFLM010000035.1 GCA_021772655.1 Deltaproteobacteria bacterium | reverse complement strand
CTCTACGGAATTTTATTTCGAGATATTCAAGCCAAGCGTGCCTTTGTAGATCAAGAATTTTCACGTTTAGTTTTAGCTCATGCGGGTGTGATTGTTCATACTGGTGAAGGTCAGTATTTGACCTGTGCTGAATCGTATCGGAGTTTTCCTCAGGTCGTCGCTTCTTTGTTTATGAATGAACAGTTCTCGTTCTCAAGTCGCTTACAAGAATGGCAAATGGGATTTTCTCATGCCTATGAGATTGATCCAGAGATGGAAGATGGTTTTCTCTATGAAATTGCGCAGGCGCAAATGATCAGGGAATGTTTTCCCAAGGCTCCCATCCGACATACGCCACCGACACGTCATAAGACAGGTGATATTTTCTATTCTCACTTAATGGATGGCTTGTTCTCGATGGTGGGTGCGATGACTCATCAAGATATTCAAGAATTAGGGGTTGCGACAGAAGCGATTCATCATCCTTTACTGATGGATCGTCATTGGTCTTTAAAAGCAGCCAACTATGTATTGAAAAATACCCGCAGTTTAGGAGACGAGATCCAATGGTCGGCTAACGGTAAGGTCGTTAGACGTGCTCGCAGTGTTTTGGAAGCAGCATACCGTCTCTTAGAGAAAATTGAAAAAACCGGTGGTTTGTTTCGTGCCATTAGCAATGGTCATTTGGCTAATGTGTCACGCGACCCGGATCAAGGTTTAGGGCAAGAAGGTATTGTGACGAAGTCAGCGGATTATATCAACCCAGTATGGGAAGCGCTGAAAGAGATGAAACTTTCTGAAGTCGTGATTGCTCCAGCGTCGCATCGTCGTTATGCTAGTTATCGCTCTGAGGGCGGCGGTCGCAATGATCGCGGTGGTCGTAATGATCGCGGTGGCCGCAACGAGCGTGGTGGTCGTAATAATCGCAGCGAGCGCGGTGATAGTACGGTGCGTTCTGAGCGGCTTGATCGACCTGAACGTAATGATAAGCGCAATGAGCGGGGGAATCGTTCGGAGCGTACTGATAAAAGCCGCAGTGGTCGTTCCGATCGGGATACTAATAAAAAGACAGAACGCTCAAGTCGCTCAAGTCGCGATAAACGTTCGCAAGATCAGCGTGGTGGCCGAAATCAACGGGATAATCCAAGAAATCGTTCGAAAGAAGCCGATAATGTTAAAGAGACTAAGGTAGCGGCTGCAGAACAGAATGCCGAAGAGTCTACTTCGCCCATACTTGAGAATGAAGCCGCGATTGTTAAAGTGGCTCCAAAACAGTCACCTGTTACGAAAGCCATCTCTAAAAAGCAGCCGCCTGTTAAGACCCAAACTCCTGAAACCGATGATAACATTGGTAACCGGATTGAGGATGATCCAGTGGCTACGACAGCTGCTGACTTTGAGTCGGATGATGGTGAAGTCACAGTCGATGAAGAAGCTGCTGCGGTGATTGATTCAGCAGATGATAAGTTGGCTCTGGTTGATGATGTTGATTTTGAAGAGGCTGACGACTTTGATAAAGAATCTACCGATGACGAAGTTGAATCAGAGGAAGAAGTGCTCTCTTAGGCACTAAAAAGAAAGGTAAGCGCTGTGAACGCCGAACAAAAAATTAAACCCTATGGACATTTCCATGACGATGGCATGGTGCAAGTAAGTTTTACTTTACCCTTGGCCTTAAGTCAGAAAGCTCAACAAGCGGCTTTAGGTCATGCCCAGAAAATGGGATTGAATGAAGCGCGAGTAACCTGGATGGAAGCCGTGGGCGATGGATTCACCTACTTTGTTATCTATGGTAAATCCAAACATGCTTTAAGTTTACATGAACTCGAAGGTTCTATTGATAATCTGCCACGGCTTCCCCAAAAGCCAACCGATGTTGACAAAGAATTTCGGGCTCGTCTTGGACGCCGGGCTGTTATTTTTGCTTGTACTGGTAATGGCATGGAAGCTAGCCAGGCTGATTTCGAAGCACTGTTGAGTTTAAAAGGTATTTCAGGTGAAATCGGCTTAGAAGGGTATACGACGTTTAGTTTACGTCGCATTCGCCACCCAAAGCATGTTGATGAGATTGTCGACATGCTTGTTCAACAAAAAGCCGATGCCTTATTGGTTTGCGAGCCTAGCAGTGGTTGGGGAAAAGGTGAAAAGGCGCTCAAAGAGCTAGCTAAAAAAATTAGTAAGATAAATGATTTGCCAGATTCTTTTACGATGATTTGTTGGCGCCAAAAATCTAGTGATGTGGCCCAGGAATTATCAGGCTATCAATTTTCCATCGGCCGCGGAATGACACCTAGTGTTTTGGCGGATCGATTGGTGTCAGCGATGACAAACAAAGGCTTTAGTTCTGAGCGTGGATCACGTCCTCATCCGAAGGAAGCTCCGCGGAAACGCCGTGGTTTGTTAGGCTGGTTAAAGAAAGACTAAGGGGTCTCGTCGTCCAAGATGTCAGGCATTGGTGTTGTTCTCAACCCGCATTCAAAGCGGTTTAAGCGAAACCCAGGAAGCCTGGAGCAAATGGCCTTTATCGTGGGTGATAAGGGTCATGTCAAAACGACGGAGTCCCTAGACGATTTAGAAACAGTTGCCAAACAGTTTCGGGATCGAGAGATTGATATTCTTGCGCTTTCGGGCGGCGATGGCACCTACCACAATACCATCACTAAATTTATTCATGTTTATGGGGATCAGCCCTTGCCTAAGTTTGCCTTCCTGCGCGGAGGGACTCTGAATGCGATTGCATCTTCTTGCGGTGTTAAAGGCCATCCCGAAAAATTATTGATGGATTTGATTTATCATTTTCATGAAGGTTCGCGATTTGAGACGAAGCAACTGCAACCCATGCGTATTAATGACCACTACGGTTTTATTTGGGGGTGTGGGGTTATCTTTCATTTTATGGAAGCTTATTATGGGGATGGAACGCCATCAGCATTTCATGCGGCGTGGACCTTGACCCGCACGATTACTTCGGCGTTGCTCAATGGGCGCTTTGCACGCGATATGTTTCGACGCTTTGATGGAGAGATAACAGTAGAAGGACGCACTTGGCCCTATCGCAATTACAGTGCCATCTATGCAGGCGCGATCCGTCAATTAGGTTTAGATTTTGATGTCTTTTATTATACGAAACAAGGGTATCCTTTTCACGGAGTAGGGTTTTCGCTGCCGCCCCGCAATGTGTTGCGTTATGTTCCTAAGATGTTTTTAGGCCGCCCTAATGGTTGTCCGGATTTACTTGAGGCAGGTGCCCATGAGATGACTGTGCGCTTAAAAGAAGCCCAAGGCTATACCATTGATGGAGATATGTACCCACCGGTTGATTATTTTCATATTCGTCCAGGACCCATCTTGAACGTGGTTATTCCGCAAGTTTAAGGACCAGCCAACTTGTTTCTCTAGTAGCGGCATGCTAGCCTTTTTATAGGAGGCTCCGATGAAATTTTTTATCTATCCTGTTTTGATGATTGCTTTGAGTTTGCCTTTAATGGCGAACCAAAGTTGTAGCTCTGCTTTAGATAAAGCAGAACAAGATGAGAAGACAGCTCCTCAAGCTGATTTGAACGATGATGAATTATCAGGCCATAGTGACAAGCAATTACCGGTTTTACCTGAAGGGGAGTCCGGGAAGACGCTTTTAGAAGGGAGTGGCCCTGAAGTCATCTCACCCCATGTGGAAGGCGAGTGATCCGCGATAATTCTTATTATTATGCCGTAGGTTTGATGAGCGGCACGTCGATGGATGGTATCGATGCGGCCTTGATACGGATCCGTTTGCGGCCCTTAAAGCTTCGGTTACATACTTTTCAAACTTATCCTTATGGGAATGCTTTGCAAAGTCGTGTATTGGCAGCGGCCGAAGGGCAAGCGACTACAACAGCAGAGCTAGCGGCATTGCATGATGACCTAGGGGAGGTCTTTGCACAGGCGGTCCTTAAGCTGTGCCGCAAGGCAAAAGTTTCTTTGGGTCAATTGGCTTGGATTGGTTCTCATGGGCAAACGGTGTTTCATTCTAAGCAGCATACCTTGCAATTAGCAGAACCGGCGATCATTGCTCAAAAAACCGGTGTGAAGACAGTGGCTGATTTTCGGCCCGCGGATATGGCCGCTGGTGGTTTAGGAGCTCCGTTAACGCCGTATTTCAATTATCATTATTTTCGCCAGCCGCGTCAGGCCGTATTATTTCAAAATATTGGTGGGATTGGGAATGTGACTTATATTCCTGCCGGTCAGCACCCTGATCAAGTAATCGCTTTTGATACGGGTCCAGGTAATATGGTGATGGATGGTGTGATGCGCGCACTTAGTGGTGGTTCACAGCATTATGACAAAGGTGGTGATTTAGCCGCACAGGGGAACGTGCACGAGGAGCTCCTTAAAAACTGGTTGACGGATGGTTTTATAAAACAGCGACCACCTAAAGCCTGTGGTCGAGAGCAGTATGGCGCAGCTTTTGTTAGCGATATTTTAAAGCAAGCTAAGGCCCATAAACTGACTGAGGCTGATTTATTAGCAACGGTTACGGCTTTAACGGCAGAGTCCATTGCTGGTAATTGCCGCCGATTTATTTTTAAACAAAATAAACTGCCTGCAGAAATGATTGTAGGTGGCGGCGGTTGTAAAAATAAAACCCTCATGAAAATATTGGCGGTGGCTTTGCCGGAACTCAATGTTGTGTCCGCTGATGAACGTGGCTTAAACAGTGATGCCGCTGAGGCAATAGCTTTTGCTTTCTTAGCCGGAGAAACCTTAGCCGGCCGACCTAATAATCTTTCTAGTGTCACCGGTGCTAAGCGTTCATGTGTGCTTGGTAAGATAGTATATTAGTATTGGATGAGAGTAGCTGATCTATATTTTTATATTGTTTCATAG
>JAJFLM010000340.1 GCA_021772655.1 Deltaproteobacteria bacterium | reverse complement strand
TCATTGCCGTCATCGCATTCTTCTGGCAGTTGGACGACACTATCACCACAGTTTGAGAGCTCAAGCGCCCCAATATCGCAGGTCGCGGTCCCGTCATCATCTCCATCAACTGGACGGAACACACCTCGCTGGTCATCATTGGGGCAATTACCGTTGTTACCGTTATCCACTGCTGGACTGCTGTTCATCGGCGCATGCGTTTCGGTAAGACCTCCATTGTCATCCAAGCCTTCCAACTCTGGGTTGGTATCGGGCTGATCCGACGTATCGGAATTATCAAAGCAAGTCATGTCAGAAGAAATATTATTCCCGTTTGAGGTCAACGTGCCCCCGCCTTCAACTTCACAATTGCCGGCTGCAGTGGGTGTATTGTTGGCAACAATCGTATTCACGAGAGTAACCGTACCAGAACTGTTGAGATATAAACCCGCCCCGGTTGTAGGACTCGCCACATTGTTGACGATGGTTGCATTGACAAAATCTAATAGCGTCGTAAACCCAAGCCAAACGCCACCGCCATCTGTACCCGATGTATTACTAGAAATCGTGCTGTTGGTAACCGAGCCCATGGTGCCATTTTCTATGTGAATGCCACCGCCTTCTCGACCGGCATCATTGCCGGAGAAAGTTGATCCCGAGATAATAATGTCATCAGCTCCCGTGACATAGAGACCACCCCCTTGACCACCACCAGTCATATAAACCGCATCATTATCGGCAATCGTACTGTCTTCAATCGTCAACGTGCTGCCACTACCACGATAAAATACGCCACCACCGTTTGATCCATTAATACCCGTCGCCGTATTATTGATAATCCTCGTGCGGATGATAGTCAGTTCTGAATTCGGGTCATCACCGATATGACCTACGCCGCCACCACCAAAGGAAGCACCGCTGCCACCAATATTATTCTGAATGACGCTATCCGTGATCGTTAAAGGACCCGTATTCCCGGTGGACCCGATGCCACCACCTGTTCCTATGGACTCATTATTCTCGATCACACTGCGATTGATAAACATAGCGATCTGATTGAAACCGGTAGCATTGTAAAGACCGGCTCC
This sequence comes from Deltaproteobacteria bacterium, assembly GCA_021772655.1. Lineage (GTDB taxonomy): Bacteria > UBA10199 > UBA10199 > 2-02-FULL-50-16 > JAJFLM01 > JAJFLM01. The sequence continues at coordinate 2,843 of JAJFLM010000340.1, read as the reverse complement.
GTTCTCCGCGACTTTACCATTTCTAATCGTCACATCGTTGATGGTCAGTGGACCCGTGGGTGAACCCATGAAGCAAATAACGCGGTCATCATCTGTATTGGTATCCTTAGCGCCATCGATAATGGTGACATCAGAACCCGCCCCGTTAATGGTAAGTTCATCTGAAATATCCAAGTCACCAATCATGGAAGTGGCATCCCCCGAACCTTCACGAGTTAAGCGGTAAGTCCCCGCTGGGAGCGTAATCGTATCAAGACCGGTATCACCCTGCGCGCAACTGTCAACAGCCATATCTGTATTGGCCGCGATGACGGCTTCACGTAATGAACAACTCCCATTATCACTTGAAGGGTCATCATCCAGTTCTTCATCAACCACAATTGTCGCCGCGAGGCTCGGACTTGCTGGTAGAATAAATGCCGTGCCAAGCACGACACTAAAAAAAACAACGGCGACTTTGCTAAACAAACTCAAGCTTGATTGATTTGGCATGATTTCCCCTTTATTTGGTGACCGGTCGGCTGAGTATCGAAGAGTCCGACTTTTTTTGCAAGGACTCATCTGCTGATTCATTAAGACAGTTGACCGACTTTTCAACCCATGCTAGCCCAGCAAACATGAAACTCACCCGTGAAGAAGTCGAAAAGATTGCGAATTTGGCGCGTTTGAAAGTCAGTCCCACCGAAGCCGACCAATTTGCCCATCAACTTACTGATATCTTTACTTTCATTGAAAAACTCAACGAACTCGACACGAGCAATATTGAAGCCAGTGCCCATACCTTTGAAACGGCCACCCCACTGCGTGATGATGTCAATGTACAGAGTCCAGCACGCGATGCCATCCTGGAACAAGCTCCCGACAAAGAAGACACTTTGTTTAAGGTACCTAAGGTTATTTAATCATGAATTTATACGATCTGACATTGCACGAACTGCATGACAAACTGAGCCATAAAGAAATCTCTGCCATTGAACTGACGCAAAGCTTGCTGGCTCGCATCGAACACGTAGAACCCAAAGTCGGTGCCTTTGTCACTCAAACCACTGAGCAAGCATTAGCTCAAGCAGCAGTCGCCGACAAAAGTATAGCCAGTGGTACTCCACTAAAAACTCTCACCGGTATTCCCATCGCCTTAAAAGATATTTTCTTAACTGAAGGTGTTAGAACAACCTGCTCCTCGAAGATTCTTGCGGACTTTGTGCCCCCTTATAGTTCCACTGCTGTAGAGAATATGAATCAGGCCGACTGGATCCTCCTCGGCAAACTCAATATGGATGAGTTCGCGATGGGGTCTTCTAATGAAACTTCTTTTTTCGGCAAAACCAAAAACCCATGGAATCTTGAATGCGTCCCCGGCGGTAGTTCTGGTGGCAGTGCGGCAGCGGTGGCTGCTGGCATGACCGTCGCGACTTTAGGCACCGATACGGGCGGCTCTATCCGCCAACCGGCCGCACTCTGTGGCATTGTCGGACTCAAGCCCACCTATGGTCGCGTCAGTCGTTATGGTGTGATTGCCTTTGCCTCTTCTTTAGATCAGGTCGGGCCCATGACCAAAGATGTGCGCGACGCTGCTTTAATGTTGCAAGCCATTGCTGGTCATGACCCAAAAGATTCCACTTCCGTTGCTGTTCCCGTACCAGATTATAGCGCCGCACTGGGCAAAGACATTAAAGGTTTGAAGTTAGGAATCCCCAAAGAATTTTTTGCACAAGGACTCGGTGAAGAAACTAAAACTGCCGTTGAAAAAGCTATCAAGCAACTAGAAGAATTAGGCGCAATCATCAAAGAAGTCTCGCTCCCTCATACAGAATATGCAGTACCTACTTATTATATTTTGGCGCCCGCAGAAGCCTCTTCTAATCTCGCACGCTATGACGGGATTCGTTATGGTTTTCGCGATCAGGTTCCCACAGAATTAATCGAACTCTATAAAGAAAGTCGCTCCCAAGGCTTTGGTGATGAAGTCAAACGGCGCATCATGATTGGAACTTATGTATTGTCCGCTGGCTATTACGATGCTTACTACTTAAAAGCACAAAAAGCGCGCACCTTGATTCGCAATGACTATATGAATTTATTTGATGCTGATGAGGTTGATCTCATCGTAGGACCCGTCAGCCCAACACCCGCTTTCAGACTGGGTGAAAAATCTGATGACCCCCTGCAAATGTATCTTTCAGATATTATGACCATCTCAGTCAACTTGGCGGGTTTACCGGGAATGTCTATCCCCTGTGGATTTTCACAAGCGGACTTACCGATTGGTTTACAAATTATTGGGAAACCTTTTGATGAGGAAACGATGCTACAAGCCGCTTATGCTTATGAGCAAGCTAATGACTGGCATCTGAAAAGACCGACACTATAAAAAGGGCGTATGCCATACGCCCCTACGGGTAGAGAAATTTTTAGATATTTTGCGTTTAGGCAATACGTCGCGGAGTTCTAGGATTAAGCTCCCTCACCGTGGTGGTACGAGGGCGTCGTTCTGTTTCTAAATGATTTTGCCGCGCACTAAAACTATCGCTGCCAGGTTCAGGGCGATAAGTCGCATTGTCATTACGTTCCAAAGCACTCAATTGCATGCTCTCACCAAACATAATACCCGAAACATCTTCCGGAGAGAGTCCGGTTACCGAAGCGACAACCGCTTCATCATGACCACGAGCTAAGAGCTCTCGTGCCGCCTCTTCTGCGGATAGACCTTGAAAATCTTCACCTTGAATATCGGTGTAAGATTGAGACTGAGATTGAATGCGATCCATGGCCATACTTCACTCCTTAAAAATTAACTAAATCAACGCGCTACTTGATAATAATGCAAGATCAGGGCCAATATA
>JAJFLM010000339.1 GCA_021772655.1 Deltaproteobacteria bacterium | reverse complement strand
TATTCAATATCCTTTATATCTTCTTTTATAACAACTTCACGAGTCTCTGTAGTATGAAATTGGTCCATAACTTCATCATTATTAGAATCAACTGTGTCATCAATTGTATTTTCAACTTTTCCTTTAGATTTATCTTCATCTTCTAATATATGAAAAGAATCTGATTCTGAAAGTTGAGCATCTCTAACTTCAATAATATTTCTTTTTTTAAGAACTCTAATTGTTGGTGTCTCGAAATCATCTGCAATAAGACTATTTCCAGCAGGAATATCCACTTTTTTATCAGCACCATTTTTTTTAATAAATAGACTACTGCTATTTTTTGTGATATTCGTAATTCTTTTATCCATGTGTATAAATTTTCTTTTTTAGAAATGTAAGAATCGTAGGGGTAAAAATCAAATAAATGAACAAAAAAAATCCACCGCTAAAGGTGGATTCTTCTAAATTTATAAATTATTAAGCTTTGTAATTATGATTTCTAACTAATTTACCTAATTCTTTGTTGTAATAATATGCTGTGTTTGGAATTTTTTGAGATTCTTTAATTACTTCTACACTTTCATTTAAAGTAGTCACATCTTCAACAATTTCAATTGATTCTGTTTTGTAATTTGGATTGTTAACAAGATTTCCAGAATTCATATCAAGAATAAAAGATTTATTTTCATTAAGATAATCTTCTTCAAACACTTTAAATGTAGCATTAGAAAGTGAACCTGGCTTAGAAACAACAATTACATTTTTTCCATTAACCTCATCTCCACCATTAATGTTAACATTTCTCTTGAATGATTCGCTTAACATTTCTTTCTTTTCTTTTGCTAATTCAACAGTCTTTCCATCTTCTATTGGAGCTCCACAACTTTCTGCAAGTCTAATAGTTTCATTTTTATCAAACCCTACAAGTTTACCCCATCTATTAGATTCTTCTTCCTTAGTCTTTTTGTGAGTGATTATATATCTTTTGTTGATACCTTTATCTTCGTTCTCTGTAAGAGATACAAATTTCTTTTTTGAAGGGTCGAATCCTTCTGATAATCCTTTTCCTTGTTTTCCTTTCATAGCTCCTCTACCTTTTGGTGAACCTTTACTTAATTTATCTTCTTCAGCTGAGTTAACTTCAACTCCATGAAGACCCATTGGACGGTCTTTATCCATTCCCTTAGGGGCATAACCATCAGCATCAAGCTCAACAGTTGTCCATCCTTGAGTATTTTCTCTCTTAAGAGCTCTTTTCTTATCTCTCTTAGAATAAGGGGTATCTTCAAATCTTTCTTGTAGTTTAGAATGAACATCGTCTTTTTCTACAGATTCTTTAGACTCCTTTAAATCTTTATCAAAATCTCCGCCTTTTTTGAAGGCGTTTGGTGTTAAGAAAGCTCCTGCTCCAGCTCCTCCTCCAGTTCCAGTAACTTCATCAACTGTTTCATCTTCTTTATCTTCTTTGTCATCAAATAAAAGATTTTCAGGAGAGTTAGCATCCTTTACTTCTGGATTATTAGGTTCAACTTTTTTCTTTGTTGATTCCATTATTTTATCAAGAGTTTCATTGAAGTCGCTCTTTAAAATATCAGTTAAGCTTAGTTTGTTCATGTTACTTTCTACCATTGAGTTTATACTTTTTTCTGTTCTGTCTTCAATACCTAATTTAGTATTAATGAAATACGCAGCTTCTTTATCTGCGAATGTGTCAAACAATTTTTTGATTTCTTTTTTAAAGTTAGACATATTATCTACTTTAAGTGTTTGCTTATCATTTATCATGTAAGCTCCAGTTTTTTTATCTTGATAACCTCTGAAAGCTGCTTGTTCAGTTGTTTGATAAGTCATATCTAATGTTTCAGATTCACAATCTACATCAACATGAATTTCAACAACCATCTTTTTTCCACCATAACTTAAATTCTTCTCGAAGAATCCATTAGTAGATTTAGGTCCTTTTACTCTATTTACCGTGATAGTGTCCTGACCTTTCTTAACACCAGTTCCATAGGTAGTTCCGTCTCCGTACACACCTCTATTCCATCCATGATCGCCTTTAGCGTCCTTTGGTTCACGAGTTTTAATTCCTTCAGATTTGAAGGCTGCTTCAGTAGATTTGATTAACTGTTCTTCAATTGCATCATACACATTAGCTTTAAGCTCTTGGTTTTTTGCAAATTCTGAACCTTGTTCATCATTCTTTTCTGGATTATTTTCTATATTGGCCATATAAATACATTTTTATATAAATAGACCAAAAAAAGAGTTTCTATAACAAAAAAGCCTGCTAAATTAGCAGACTCTATAATATAATCATTTTATTAATCCTTTATTCTTCCAGGCTGTCCAAGATTCTTTATCTACAGTGTGTTTAAATCCTGGGTTATCTAAGTGTAATAATCCATTATACATATATCCTATAAACCTTCTTTGAAACACTTTTGTTTTCTTATAAAGCATTTTTCCAGTTACATCAAGATTATCAAGATTAAACTCTTCTTCATTAACCTCATAAACATGCTCTTTGAATTTCTTTTCTGCAAATAACCAGAACTTATAATTCCATAGAGCATTGAGTATGTAAAATCTTAATTTTGAAGTTTTCCATTTCATTATCCAATTGATATTTTTATAAAAATAAAATATAACAAGAATACAAATAAAGAAACCATTCCAGAAAGAATGAAGAAAGATTGTAAATTAAATTTAGCTCTTCCCCAAATTGGTAGTTCGTCATAACCATCTTGTTCTCTAGTTGATTTGAAGTCCTTCCACACGTTCCAAAAAGTAAAAACATTACCAATAGACAATAGTCCTAATATGATTTTAAGTAATATTATCATTTTCCTGATTTTTCTTTATTTTCTTTATCGTTAAAAATTCCACTAGAACCTATTTCACTAGCCTTTTCACTTTTTAATTCTTCTCCAGTTTCCTCTGATTTTTTAATTTCATTTTGCGTAAGCTGAAGAATGAAAGATTGAGTCTCCTCCATTTCAATATGAATAAAAGCTAATTTCCTAATGTTAGATTTAATATTATTTATAAGATTTACTTCTTTATCCTTATTATTTAATAAGGAATTAATATTATTCATAACATCATTCTGGTCACCTTTAAGCGACAACATAACTTGTCCTAATATTTCTAATTTACTCGGCATCTTCTATAATACTATTCTCAAGGTGTTCTCCCATTGATGTTCTTGAAATTTCTTTATCAAGGTCTGGATAAAATACATCTATTATAGTAGATAAAGCAACGTTAGTAGTTTCATAGTCAAACATTGCATCGCTTAATTTTTCATCAATGCTGTTTGTAACCTGTTGAACTGACATTCCTTCTACCATATAATTTTGCTTAACCTTTGTAACCTTATCATTATCTTCGTAGCTGATAGTGATTTTACTCATATACCATTGTCCACCTTCTGTGTTTCTGATTACATCTTGAATTTCTGTAACTGACATAGCATTAACGCTAAATTCTCCATCAGCTGTTTGTCCTACTTCTTTATGGATTCTTGCTTCTGCATCTGTGAAAGATACTGCTGGTAATAAAAAAGATTCAGTTACTCTTTTTGAATCTTCACCTTCTTTTCCTTTTTTGTTGTACTTTACTTTTACTGTATACCATTTAATCATGACTCTAATATTTTAGTTATTTAGAGAAATATAAAAAATAGAAATTAAAAAAACAATAGTTATCTATGTATTCTGTGATTATTTGTGCTCATTGACTTGGTATCGAATATACCCATGCCCTTGTTTGTGCCAGCACCACCTGCTATTCTAAGATTTTTCTTAGTATTTAAGTTACTTTGATTGAGTGTGTTTAATTGTTGATTTACCCAGTCTTTACCAGAATCTCCACCATGAAGTTCCCAGGATTGAATTATTCCTGAATTT
>JAJFLM010000338.1 GCA_021772655.1 Deltaproteobacteria bacterium | reverse complement strand
TTTCTTTATGGGGGCGTTGGTTTGGGGAAAACCCACTTGCTCAATGCCGTCGGCCATGAAATCAAACGCCGCAACCCAGCAGCCCGCATCGCTTACGTAAGTTCAGAGCAATTTATAAATAAATTAGTCCACTCAATCCGCTTTGACCGGATGACTCAGTTCCGCAACATGTTTCGTGATAACTGTGACCAGCTCTTAATTGAGGATATTCAATTTATTGACGGCAAAGAACGCACCCAAGAAGAATTTTTCCATACCTTTGATCGCCTCTATAACAGTGGCAAACAAATCATTTTATCCAGTGATCGCTCGCCCAATGATATTCCGGGCCTAGAAGAGCGTTTACGATCTCGTTTTCAATGGGGCTTGATTGCGGATGTTCAAATCCCTGATCAAGAAACCCGGGTAGCGATTGTTAAAAAGAAGGCTGACACCAACAACATCGTGTTGCCTGATGACGTTGCGTACTTCTTAGCCTCCTCGATTCGCTCGAATATCCGCGAACTGGAGGGGTCCTTGGTACGTTTATCAGCCTTCGCCTCCTTGTTAGGCCAAACCATGACGGTGGATCTCGCGAAAGAGGTCCTGCAATCCATCTTGGCGGCCAATCAAAGCCAATTAACTATCAGTCGCATCCAGAAGACCGTGGCGGACTTTTATCAGGTTCGCCTCAACGATCTGCTGGGGCGGCGCCGGACCCGTTCCTTGGCGCTGCCTCGACAGATCGCTATGTATCTCTGCCGTAAACACGTGCAGGCCTCCTTCCCGGAGATCGGCAACAAGTTTGGCGGCAAAGATCATTCCACGGTTGTCCATGCCTGCTCTAAAATCACCAATTGCCTTGAGGAAGACGAACAACTCAAGCGCCAGATTGGGCAGTTGGAACAACAGTTGAACGTTCAGTAGATCCCACCCATTTTTTTATCGTAGGGGCGATCCTTGTGATCGCCCTTTTATGATGACAATCATGCATACACTGTCAATTTAGGGCGAATACAAGGATCGCCCCTACACGATTCCCCAATTATCTTCACACTTTACTTTTTTCCATTGTGATACCTCAAAAGCTTGGGATAACTAGGAGATGAAATCGGGGATAAGTCCGGGTTGGGGATAAGTAAGCACTTACCCCCAGGTTTATCCCTTAGTGCTCCCAAGTTTTCCACAGAAAAAAAATGGGAATTATATTATTGATTCAAAGGCTTAAGTTGCTTATCCGTGTTGCCCACAGGCCTTATTACTAATACTACTATTATTAAATAAATTACTTATAACAGTACTAAGAGGTTGGGGATGGAATTAAAAATCAAACAAAGTGACTTTATGGAAGCCCTTAAATGGACTCAGGGCATCGCCGAACGCAAATCAACCATGCCGGTTTTGTCTAACGTGTTGTTAGCTGCTGATGAAAAAGGGTTGGCTGTCATGGCCACGGACCTCGAACTCAGTATTCGGATTCAAGTGCCCTGTCAGGCCAAGAAAAATGGTGAAGCTTTAGTGAATGCTAAAGGTCTCTTCGACATCGTGCGCGAAGCCCCGAACAAAGAAATCAAGTTAAGCGGTAAAAAAGAAGCCATTGAAGTCACTAGTGGCAAAAGTGAATTCAAAGTATTGGGCATGCCCACCAGTGAATTTCCAGCCTTTCCTGACAATCAAAATTATGAATGGGTATCGTTTCAGGGTTCAGGTCTCTTAGAAATGATTGATCGCACCAGTTATGCGGTCAGCACGGATGAAACGCGCTATGCCTTAAATGGAGTTTATTTAGAGAAACCCGCCGACTCCGAAACCAATGGCCTGCGCATGGTGGCCACCGATGGTCATCGCTTGTCCTATATCGACCGTGAAGTCACGAAAGCCTTTAAGTTACCCGAAGGTGTGATTGTGCCCCGCAAAGGTTTGAGCCTGATAAAAAAATTAGCAGAAACCGCGGATCAGGGTTTGAAGTTAGGCTTAGGACAGAAAGAATTGATCGTCGTGCGCGAACCTAAAGACGAAGCTGATATTGGCGTGACTTTCTATGTCCGCTTGATTGAAGGGAAATTTCCTAAATACCAACAAGTCATCCCCAAAAATGCCAAGCGTTTGGTGACCCTTCCTCGTAAATCCTTGGTGGGCGCACTCCGCCGGGCGGATATTATGGCGCAGGATCGCGCGCATCCTGTGTGCTTTGCTTTATCGCCCGGTCATTTAGAAATCAGTTCCTCCAACCCTGACCTCGGTGAGGTTAAAGAAGAACTTGAAGCCGAATACAAAGGTGAGACCTTTCAAGTCGGTTTTAATGCCCGTTATTTCTTAGATGTGCTGAACGTACTAGCGGATGAGCAAATTGTGCTGGTACTTGGTGATGAACTGAGCCCGTGTATCATCCGTTCGGAATTTGATCGCGGTTTCTTAGCTTTGATCATGCCGATGCGTCTGTAAGAGAGTGTCCAGTCGACCTTAAAGAAACGACGTTTTGCTGTATGAGACGATCAGACCTATAGACATGTCAGACCCTTCATGCTAGCGTCAGCCCTCACTCAACAAGGAATACGCAATGCCAGAGACCGCTAAAAAAACCACCGCCAAATCCAAAAAAGGCCAGGACTATGATGCTTCCCAGATTAAGGTCTTGGAAGGACTCGAAGCCGTTCGTAAACGCCCGGCCATGTATATTGGTTCGACAGGGCTGCCGGGATTGCATCACTTAGTTTATGAGGTGGTTGATAATTCTGTTGATGAAGCTTTAGCGGGCCATTGTACCCAAATTGATGTCACCATCCACGTCGATGATTCGATTACTGTCGTGGATAACGGCCGTGGGATTCCTACCGGAATGCATCCTACCGAAAAACGCCCGGCGGCGGAGGTTGTACTGACCACTCTGCATGCTGGGGGTAAATTTGATAATTCTTCTTATAAGGTCTCGGGTGGTTTGCATGGTGTGGGGGTTTCTTGTGTGAATGCCCTCTCGCAGAAATTAGAACTGGAAGTTTGGCGTGATGGCAAGGTATGGCAGCAAACTTACGAACGCGGGGAGCCCAAGACAGAATTTAAGTCCGTCGGTAAGACCGATAAAACCGGTACTCAGGTGCATTTTCATCCAGACCATCAGATTTTTGAAGCGACCACCTACAATTTTGATACTTTATCCAAGCGTCTTCGTGAATTAGCTTTCTTGAACAAAGGATTGATCATCACCATCAAGGATGAGCGTTCTGATAAGAGCCATAATTTTCAATATGATGGCGGGATCAAAAGCTTTGTGGAGCATTTGAACGAAAAGAAGACAGCGATTTCAGATGTCATTTATTTTGAAGCCGAAAAAGACAAGATCGTTTTGGAAGTCGCCATGCAATATAACGACAGCTACAACGAGCAACTTTTTAGTTTTGCCAATAACATCAATACCATTGAAGGGGGCACTCATCTCTCAGGTTTTAAATCGGCTTTAACCCGGGCCATGAATCAATATGCAAGTACTTCCGGTTTATTAAAAAACGTCAAAGTGAATCCCAGTGGTGATGATATCCGTGAAGGGATTGTGTGTGTGGTTTCGGTCAAGATTCCCGAGCCTCAATTTGAAGGTCAAACGAAGGCAAAATTGGGCAACTCCGAAGTAGAAGGTTTGGTCAAACAAATCAGCTACGAGAAAATTTTAGATCATTTTGATCGTCACCCCGCTGCGGCTAAAAAGATTGTCGGTAAAGCGGTGGATGCCGCTCGCGCCCGTGAAGCGGCGCGTGCCGCCCGTAACTTAGTCCGTCGTAAGGGGGCTTTGGATGCAGGAACTCTGCCGGGTAAACTGGCTGATTGTCAGGAAAAAGATCCGGCCCATGCAGAACTCTACATTGTTGAGGGTGATTCTGCGGGTGGTTCAGCCAAACAAGGTCGTGACCGTCGGACTCAAGCCATTCTGCCCTTGAAAGGTAAAATTCTTAACGTTGAAAAAGCTCGCTTTGATAAAATGCTAGCCTCAGAAGAAATCCGAACGCTGATTACTGCTATTGGTATGGGTATCGGTAAAGGGGATGGCGAAGGGCCTAACCTCGAAAAACTGCGTTATCATAATATCATCGTCATGACTGATGCCGATGTGGATGGTTCGCATATCCGGACCTTATTGTTGACGTTCTTTTATCGTCAAATGCCAGAATTGATTGAAAACGGTTATTTATACATTGCTCAGCCACCTTTATTTAAAGTGAAAAAAGGGAAATCGAAAAAAGAAATGTACTTAAAAGACGAGCGCTCTCTGCAAGATTATTTAGTGCGTTTGGGGGTTGAAGGCATTCAACTAAAGGCCGGCAAATCAAAATTGATTTCGGGGCAGGAATTAGAAAAACTCACCAAGCTCTTAGTAGAGTTTGATGAGAATATTACTCTGACCGAACGCAAAGGAGACCCGCGAATTCTTGAAGGGATGCTCGTGGGTACAGCCATTGACGAAAGTATTCTTAAAAGCGAAAAGAAAATTGATGCGGAACTGGATAAGTTAGCGGCTTTTTTAAATGAAACGTATCCTGAACTGAAAGACTTTGAATTAAGTGTCGAGCCTGATGAAGAGCATGGCGCCCACAAAGTGATTTATAATACAAAATATAAGAATGTTCCTTTCACGACTATTATTGATACGACTTTACTGCATAGCCCAGAGATTTCCGGATTAAAACGGATTGGTGACCAAATTAAAAGTTATGGTGCCGGTCCTTATACCTGGAGTTGCGATGGTCAGAACTATGAAGTGAATAAACTCACCGAGCTGAAAAAATTTATCTTAGAAGCCGGTCGTACGGGTCAAGATATCCAACGCTATAAAGGTTTGGGTGAGATGAACCCCAATCAATTATGGGAAACCACCCTCAATCCAGAAAGCCGGACCTTATTGCAGGTACAAATTGAAGATGCGGTGGAAGCTGAAGAAATTTTCAGTGTGTTGATGGGTGACCAAGTGGAGCCGCGTCGTGAGTTTATTGCGAACAATGCCTTGCAGGTAAAAAATCTTGATATTTAAGCAGCAGCGAGTGGCCTGGGTGTTAACAGTTGTTGATGTAGGACGTTTATAAGTTATGGAAGCGCTCGCAACCACAGGCATTGCTTTGTTATACGTTGCCTTACTGGCGGGTATGCTGATGATTCCTTTAGGGCTGCCCGGCACCTGGTTGATGGCCATTGCCGCCTGGGCTTTCGCTTTTTTTGGTGATTTAAATCCAGGTGGCTCTGAAATGACCGCTTGTTTGATTGTGGGGGCCTTAGTTCTCTGCGGAGAATTGATTGAACTCGCCGTACGTATTTTAGGCAGCAAAATGGCTAAGGTTCCCACCGGAGCGATTGTCGCCGCCATTGTGGGTGGTTTATTTGGGGCTATCATTGGGGTGCCGGTTTTCTTGATTGGTTCGCTGATTGGCTTGTTGATCGGGGTTTTCTTAGGTGCTTTTATTTACGCGCTCTTTATCGAGCGGCGTGTTTCGGCGGCTATCTGGATGGCGGTTGCCACCACCACCTCACAGGTGGTTGCGCTCTTTGCCAAGACCTGCGTAGGTTTGGCGATTATTATCTATCTCACCATTATCTTGTTCTAAACTTACTTCCAAACACAGCTTGGGCCCAGTGCCATGAGTGTGTTATGTAGAGATAATCATGTTACTTTCTAGCACAGAGTATTGGAACCTCCCGCGGGTCCCCGAAGTGGGACCACATGTAGAGACCTATGCACTGCGTTTTACGGATCTCAAGCAAAATATCGCGATGGCTTATCGCCAAAGTGTGGTCTTAAAAACCGGCGAAAGTGGTGTGGCTGCCTTGGCCATTAGCCTGTATGATTTAAAGAATCCGGAAAACAATTTAGTGATGCGTGATCAAGTGCCTTTAAGTGAGGCGCGCATTGAAAAAGATATTTTCTATTTTGCCGTGGGTGGAGGCGAGTTCTACCAGAATGGCAGCCACGGTTTATTAGTGAATACCTCTCCTGAACTTGAATGGCAACTGCGTTGGGAGCCCTCGCGTTATAGCTTCCGTTACTTGCCTCTGCCGGCGCTTTATAAAGGGTCGCTGTTTCCGACTAAACTTGTCTCGGCGAATCCAGACATCCAGCTTACCGGCTGGCTCAATTGGCAAGGCCGGCATTACGATTTTAATCAAGTCACGGCGCATCAATACCATCTCTGGGGTCAAACCTATCCGCAAACTTGGACTTGGGGACAGGTCAGCCAGTTTGACGGTAAAGTGGTCGCTAGCTTTGAAGGGGCGGCGGCTGAGTTTCCCGGTAATGCCTCATGGACACGCACTCCAAAGATTTTTCGTATTGTGGTCGGAGGTCATGAATACCGCTTGAACCGACCTTGGCATTGGAACAGCAACCGCAGTGCTTCGCACGTGAATCGCTGGCACTTTGAAGGCCGCCAAGGGCGTCGTCGTTTTGTTGGGGATGTGTTTGTTGAACCCGATTCTATTGTAGGGACGTCATTACTCAATGCAGATGGGACGCCTCGTTATCGCTATCGCAGTGAAACCGCGCGCTTGCGCTTACAGGTTTATGAACGGCGGGGCCGGCCATGGCAATTGGTGCAAGAGCTGAATTCGCTCCCTGCGATGGCTTATGAATTTGGTCGGTCAGAACCGCTTGCGCATATTCCGCTGCGCGTTGCTGAACCCTCTGGCTAAAATTGTTCGGCTAGTTTTGCGAAGAAGCGTACAGCGGCCTGAGCCTGACGCGGGCCGATGTATTTTTGCCTTAAACCCTGTTCCAACAAGCTCTCCCCGTCACAAAGTAAGTGCAGTTGATAACCCTTAGCTGCAAAACGTTGTTGGGCTTGTTCCGATAGATAGGCAAAACTAGCGAGCACGTGAGTTAACTCCGCACCGGCTTTCCGCAAGGCCGCGGCGGCTTTCAGGCTGGAGCCCCCCGTACTGACTAAATCCTCAATCAAAATGACGCGCTGACCTTTTTTGAGTTCGCCTTCTACCTGACGACCCCGACCATGGGCCTTGGCTTGCGGCCGGACATAGACTAGGGGTTTTTTTAGATGGTCGGCTAATATTGCGGCCAAGGGGATGCCTGAAGTAGCGACTCCAGCAATTACGTCGCAGGCAAGCTTCTCAGTTTTGATGAGATCCAAGAAGGCTGCGGTAATTCCATTGCGCCTTTTGGGGTGCGCCAACAACACGCGGTTATCCGTATAAATCGGTGAGCGTAGTCCCGAAGCCCACCTAAAGCTGGGGGTGGCTTTAATCGTGACGCAGCCGGCACCCCATAAATGACGCGCCACCTGCGCGGCACGTTTCGGGTCAACGGCCCTCTTTGCTTGCTTGTTGGCCATGGCTTGGGTATAGGGTTTAGCTTAGTGCAGTGCAAGTGAAAGGGATGACTTTAAGACCCGCCGCCTTAGCAGTCTGCAATCGGCTTTTAAAATCAGTGTATTTTAAGAGCCGGGTGCTGAACGCTGAGAACAGACGGTGGCAACACCGTCATTCAGATAAGGAATTGCACCATGAAATCAGAGTTAGTGATGAACGTCACCCCGACGGAAACGCGGGTGGCCCGTTTAGAGAATGGCGCCATCTCCGAGCTCCTCATCGAGCGCGCCAAGGAATCCGGCTACACCGGAAACATCTATAAAGGAAAAATTGTTCGGGTACTGCCCGGCATGCAAGCCGCGTTTTTAGACGTTGGTCTTGAACGGACGGCCTTTCTCTATGTCACCGATATCGCCCGCGATGCCGTGGAGATTGTTGAAGAGGGGGGGCGTGCCAAGGTCAAGCGTCGTGGTGGGAGTCGGGGCATGCCACAGATCCAAGACTTGGTCAGAGAAGGCCAGGATATTTTGGTGCAAGTGGCCCGTGATCCTATTGGCACCAAGGGTGCGCGCTTAACCGGACACATCAGTTTGCCTGGTCGTTATCTGGTCTACATGCCAACGATTGACCATATTGGAGTCTCCTCGAGAATCCGCGATGATCAAGAACGTTATCGCCTCCGTAAAATTTTAGACAAGTCACGTCCTAAAAAAGGAGGGCTGATTGCTCGGACCGTCAGTGAAGGCGTGTCGGAAGAAGAGCTGATCAGTGACCGCGATTATTTGGTAAACTTGGTGAGTGAATTACAAGAAAAAGCCCGTAATAAACCCTCTCCGGCCTTGGTCCATCAAGAGTTAGATATTTCACTGCGTGCGGTGCGGGATTTATTCACGGCTGATATTGAACGCGTTGTGGTGGATTCCACCGATGAATTTGAACGGATCCGCGATTTTATTGCGACCTTTATGCCGCGGATGAAAAACCGTGTGGAGCTGTATGATGATCCGGAACCAATCTTTGACGCCTTTGGCATCGAGATTGAAATCAGTCGGGCCTTAGGTAAAAAAGTTTGGTTGAAGAGCGGTGGCTACATTATCATTGAACAAACCGAGGCGCTGACCTCTATTGATGTTAACACCGGAAAGTTTGTCGGGAAGCGTAATCTTGAAGATACTATTTTAAAAACCAATCTCGAAGCCGTGAAAGAAACGGCTTATCAGCTGCGCCTGCGTGACTTAGGGGGCATCATCATCATCGATTTCATTGATATGGCTCGTCCGCAGAACCGCGAAAAAGTCTATCAAGCCTGCAAAGAGGTGGTTCGTGAGGATCGCTCACGTGTGACCATCACGAAGATTACGGATTTAGGTCTGGTTGAAATGACCCGAAAACGTACCCGTGAAAGCCTCAACCGTATGATGACTGAGCCCTGCTTCTATTGTGATGAGCGGGGTTATCTTAAGAGTAAGACTTCGGTCTGCCAAGAGATCTTCCGTGAACTCAAGCGCCAATCCTTGGAATTTATCGAGGATGTGGTGACGGTTCAGATCAATCCTGCCGTGGCTGATACCATGGTCAATGAAGAGCAAGTTGGGATGGAAGACTGGGAGAAGCGTTCTGGCAAGAAATTACAGATTTCAGCCCGCGAGGACTACCATCAGGAACAGTATGAGATTATTGATGGTGAAGTCGATGCGGAAGGCCGTCGTATCTAAGTACCTAACGACAAAAACTTCATTAAAATCATCTCTTTACCGCTCAGCTTGACATTTATCCACAGGAGATGTACCACCGACCGTCCGTTTATTTAAGGAGAGGATTATCATGTACGCTGTGATCGAAACAGGTGGAAAACAGTACCGAGTTCAAGAGGGTGATCAGATCACCGTTGAAAAGCTACTTGGTGATGTTGGTAGCAAAATTCAGCTTGAAACCGTATTGTGTGTCAAAAAGGGAGAGCAGCTCGTGCTCGGCAAACCTCAGGTAGAAAATGCCAGTGTGGATGCCGAAGTGGTATTACAGGGCCGCGGTGAGAAAATTGTGGTTTTTAAGAAGAAACGCCGCAAGGGCTATAGCCGCAAGCAAGGGCACCGTCAGTCAGAAACAACTTTAAAGATTATCAAGATTAACGGATAAGAGGTTATTAAGCATGGCACATAAAAAAGCAGGTGGGTCCTCTAAGAATGGACGCGACAGTCAGAGTAAACGCCTAGGAGTCAAGGCTTATGGTGGTGAAATCATCAATGCCGGCACAATTATTTTACGCCAACGGGGTACACCCTGTACCGCAGGTGAAAATGTGGGCATGGGCACCGACCATACTTTATTTGCCTTAGTTTCGGGTAAGGTCGAATTTGAAAAATATGGCCGCCACAATGGTAAAAAGCGTGTCCACGTAAGACCGCTTGAAGGGTAAGCTTAGCCCAACGGATTTTCTACAAAAGGCAGCCCAGGTGGCTGCCTTTTTTTTGGGATACGAGAGGTAAATGAAGGCAATCTTATGAAGTTTATCGACGAAGCAAAGGTCTATGTAAAAGGCGGTGATGGCGGTGATGGTTGCCTTTCATTCCGACGGGAGAAGTACGTGCCCCGTGGGGGCCCTGATGGTGGCAACGGTGGTAAGGGGGGCGATGTCATCTTTTATGCGGACCCTGACCATAACACCTTAATGGATTATCGTTACCGAAAACACTTGAAGGCAAAAGTGGGGACTCATGGACGTGGTAAAGATCAGCATGGGGCCTGTGGCGAAGATTTATTAGTGCCGGTTCCTGTGGGAACCGTGATTCTCGATAAAACGACGGGTGATTGTTTAGGTGATTTAGCGCAAGCCGGCCAGAAGCTGGTGGTCGCCCATGGAGGTCGTGGGGGTTGGGGAAATGCCCATTATAAATCGTCGCGCCGCCAAGCACCTAGGCATCGGACCTTTGGCGATGAAGGTGAAGAGCGAGAAATTATTCTAGAATTAAAATTATTGGCCGATGTGGGTTTAGTGGGTCTACCCAATGCGGGCAAGTCCAGTTTTTTAAGTGCTATTTCAGCGGCCCATCCTAAGGTGGCAGATTATCCCTTTACGACTAAGGTGCCGGCTTTAGGCGTGGTGGCCCTCTCCGATCATCGGACCTTTACCGTGGCGGATTTACCGGGATTGATTGAGGGGGCCCATGAAGGCGTCGGTTTGGGGATTCAATTCTTACGTCATGTTGAGCGGACCCGTGTGCTCTTACATCTCGTTGATCTTTCAACCGTGGCGGACGAGGATTTGCTGGAAAGTTTTAAGGTTATTGAAACGGAATTAAAGGAATATGACGCGGGTCGCAGTGAACGCATCGATGCCACCTCATTGGCCGATCGTCCGCGCTTGGTGGTTATTTCTAAAATCGACTTGCCAGACGTACAAGTGCGCTCTTATGCTGCCAGTGAAGCGTTCAAGCGTTTGGGTTTTGAAGTCTTTGAGATCTCTTCTTTTAATCAAGAAGGGACGACCGCTTTGTTAGAACGTTGTTGGCAGTTGTTGCATGAAGAGTCCAAAGACTCTCTCCAAGAAGAAGCTTGAGGCGTGTCGTGAGAAGCAAAGAAAATCAATCGAGAATCAGTCAAGCCAAGCGCATCGTCATTAAAGTGGGTTCTAGTATTCTAGCGGATCCCGAAGGTGGTTTGTATCAGCGTGTCTTCCGCCAGTTGGCACGTTCTTTTGCCGAGCTGGCGGGCGATCAAGGCCTAGAAGTGCTTTTAGTGTCATCAGGTGCGATTGCCTGTGGGATGAAGAAACTCAATTTTACCAAACGGCCTACAATGATTGCTGAATTGCAGGCCTGCGCGGCCAGTGGCCAGGCGACCCTCATGCAGGCCTATGAAAAAACTTTTTCTTCTCGCAAATTGATGACCGCACAGTTGTTATTGACGCGGGATGATTTGCAAAATCGGCAACGCTATATCAATGTCAAACATACCTTAAACACCCTCCTTAAACACAAGGTTGTCCCTATCATTAATGAGAATGATACGGTGAGTATTGATGAGATCAAGGTGGGTGATAATGATACCTTGGCCGCTTATGTAGCGAGTCTCGTTGAAGCGGACTTGCTCATTCTCTTAACCGATTGTGATGGCTTGCATACCGCTGATCCTCGAAGGGATCCTGCGGCGGTCCGTTTATCGGTGATTAAAGATATTGATACCAAAACCCGTGCGATGGCTTCAGGAACTTCATGGGAAACGCGAGTCGGCGGCATGGCGACTAAAATAGAAGCCGCGCGGATTGCGGGCCGTTATGGGATTGCAACGGTGGTGGCTGATGGCAATGAAAATAAAGCGGTACTTAAAATTATGGCCGGCAAAGATATAGGCACCTTATTTTTACCCAGTCAAAAAGCCTTGAAAGCCCGTAAACATTGGATTGGCTTTACGGTCAAAGCCGCCGGCCAAGTTATCTTGGATGAAGGCGCTGTCCAAGCGATAGTAGAGCGACGTAAATCCTTATTGGCCTCAGGGATTCAAGGCGTGCAAGGTGCTTTTAAGATTGGGGATCCGGTGGATTTAGTCGATGCTCAGGGAACGGTCGTGGCTCGTGGTTTAACGACGTATAGTGCGGCAGAACTAGAAAAAATCAAAGGTTGCAAAAGCAATCAGATTGAAAAGATTTTAGGTTATCGTTATGACGATGCGGTGATCCATCGTGATGATATGGTGATATTGGACGAGTCATGAATGCATTGATTAAATTTCTAGCAACCGGCTTTGGTAGTGGCTATGCGCCTGTGGCTCCAGGCACTTGTGGCTCTATTATCGGCGTCGGCTTAGTTTATCTCCTGCAAGGTTTAGACAGTGCGGTCTATGCCTTAGTGACGGCGATCGTTGTGTTTTTTTCTGTTTGGATTTCAACGCGAGCCGAAGCTCTTTTTGGTGAACGCGATTGCCAGAAGATTGTTATCGATGAAATCGCCGGCATCTTAGTCACTTTTGTGTGGATCCCTTTTACTGGGCCGACGGTCATTGCCGGATTTTTATTATTTCGCCTCTTTGATGTGGTCAAACCACCGCCAATCCGTCAGTCTCAAAAAATGACTCAAGGTTGGGGTGTGGTGATGGACGATGTATTTGCCGGTGTCTTGGCTAATATTATTTTACAGGTGGGGCTCACAGCCTGGTATCTGTACGTGCAATAATTGTAGGGCGGGGTCATCCCGCCCGTAATTTGCAATCGAGAAAGGGCGCGGGCACCGCGCCCCTACAGGCAATTTATGAAAGCAGAAATAATCACCATTGGCGATGAACTCATGTCGGGCGACGTGATCAACACGAATTTTTCGTGGCTAGCGCAGCGTTTATGGAATGCGGGTTTTGAAGTCACATGGCAAAGCTCCTGCGCCGATCGTCCTGAACACATGAGCGAAGCCTTTCGTCGGGCTTTGCGTTCCGATGTGGTGATTGTGACGGGCGGTTTAGGTCCGACCAGCGATGATCGTACCTTGCAAGTGGCTGCTGAAACTTTTGATAAAGAGATGGTGCTAGCTGATGATGCATTAGTCGCTATTAAAGATCGTTTAGGTCGTATTGGGCGTGAGATGAACGAGGCCCAACGCAAACAAGCCTACCATCCAGCAGGCGGTGTGATGTTTGCTAATCTTAAAGGGACGGCGCCAGGTTGTCGTTTGGAAGTCGATGGCACTCATTTTATTTTTCTTGTCGGGGTCCCTTCAGAAATGCATGAGCAGTGGGAACGCGAGGTTTGGCCTTTTCTACAGAGCATTCAAGACAAGCCCTTGGCCTTCCAGCAAAAAATCTACCGTTGTTTTGGGGCGCCGGAAGCCGAACTAGAAATGGCTCTCAAAAATTTTTCAGTGCCTCAGTTAAGGTTAAGTTACCGGCTCAAGTTTCCTGAAGTGTTGATCAAACTAGCGTGCTGGGCGGATACAGTCGCCGAAGTCAACACCGCTATGGCACAAGGCCATGAGTTGTTGTTAAAACAGATTGGACAGCATGTTTATGCTAATGATGATGAAACGATTGAAAAATTAGTCGGACGCCTTTTACAAGAACGTGGCGAAACAGTCGCCTTGGCAGAATCCTGTACGGGTGGTTATATCGCTAATTTGATGACAGATGTTGCCGGTGCTTCACACTATTTTAAACAAGGCTTGGTGACTTATTCTAATGAAGCTAAACAAGATTTATTAGGGGTCAAGGCGGACACTCTTGAAGCAGAGGGTGCGGTCAGTGAAGCGGTTGCTTTAGAAATGGCGGCGGGTGTGCGCGAACGTGCGGGTACGACTTATGGGATAGGCGTCACGGGTATTGCCGGACCGGATGGGGGCACAGAAGAAAAACCTGTGGGAACAGTTCATGTGGCTTTAGCTACACCCGGTGGCGTTAAAGCGAAAGCCTATCATTTTCCTTATGGGCGGATGTATTTTAAGCAGACCGTGACAGCGGTTGCCCTTCACAAGCTGCGACGCCAATTAATTAAGGCAGAGTAACCTTTGCACTCATGGTGATGCAGTTTCATTCGTTAATCGTTTAACCATCCCTTAACAAAGGGCTCCCACACTTCTGGCTGTTCGGGAAATTGCTCGCGTAGCTGCAAGCTACTCTGCTGCATAAAAGCGCTGACAGTTTCCCATGGGACGCCACGACGTTTGAGCGCATTGGCTAACAAATAGCCGGCACGGTTTAGATTACGATAAGGGTCTATCTCTTTAGTAGGAGGCCCATCCAAAATAAGTTCCAACCAAGTTTTGATGAGCGGAGAATCAGTTAAGCCATGGGCCTCAGCTTGTTCCAGAAATACATCATGGAATTTCAATAAAGTGTTTCGGCCATGCTGACCGATGCGACTGAGATTGGCGTGATGCACCGCATCGTGAACAGTGACTAAGTATGGTGCTAAATCTCTTTGTCCATGAATCGAATGGGCTTGAGTGCTCATGCTAAAGGGGCGTTGATTTTGCCCCATCATCAGGCGGATATTAGCATGTGGGTCCAGTTGAGCTTGCAAAGCGAGGTCCAGAGCTTCGGCACCAAAAGCATAATGGGTCGCACTGAGCAACATACAGGGTGGCGGCAAACGAAATTGCCACTGTTTGCCGTGAATATTTGATAATGAAAAAGGTAAGCTCAAGGCGGCGGCCAAATTATTCAGTAGGTCCTCAATAAAATCTAAAGAAATAAAACCGCCCTGACGACTGGTATAAAAACCGGCAGATTCTTCGCAGCGTATATTCAGCTCAGAGAAATAAGTGTGATCGCTGTGCCCTTGTTGATAGGGACTTAGCCAATCGGAGCCCCCGTTGGTGGGTCTATAACTGTCCAGTGAAGTTGCGCGCACAGTAGCTCCTTGTGATACCAAATGGCTCACAAACTGATTTTGCAAGGTCCCTAACTGCGCCGCGGCTTGTGTCAACTGTACCTGTGAGAGGCCTAATATTGTACCAGACATGGGCCCGTCATCGGCGGACTTGGATAAAAGTTGCCCCCAGGGTTTAGAGATATTTTTTATAAAGAAGATATTTAGCGTAAGCTGCGTTAGATTACTCTGTGCTGATTTGCTGCGTCAGATAGTTTTCTTCGCCGAGTTTTTCGATAAGGCTCAGTTGAGTTTCCAACCAATCCATATGACCTTCTTCTGAGGTGAGAATGCCCTCTAATAATTGGCGCGTGCCTTCATCCCCAGCCTCACGGCAGGCCGCAACCCCTTTGCTCAAGCGGGCGACCGCTTCTTTTTCTAAGGCGAGGTCTGATTGAAACATTTCGGGTACGGTTTCACCGATGCGTATATTGGCTAACTTTTGCACATTAGGCAGACCTTTTAGGAATAAAATGCGTTCGATGCATTGTTCGGCGTGTTTCATTTCATCGATAGAATCTTTACGGACCACCGCATGGAGTTTGCTATAGCCTTTATCGGCAAGCATTTCTGAGTGAAGAAAATATTGATTGATGGCGGTCAACTCCGCACAGAGTACATCGTTTAATACATCAACAATTTTTTGATTCGTGGCTGTCATGGTTGTCATTCCTCCAGACAATTTGAGTGAGCATTTCCTCTAAGCCTAAGCTGGCTTTCGGGCAATATCAACTAAATGTTTAATTTTATTAGAGAATTAAAATTGAATTTCAATTTCACTTAGTCAGAGGTCTTTTTTAGCGGGCCACCTTGGGTCGGATTTTCTTCATGAAAATGGCAGGCGGAACCGTTTTTGTGGTGCAGTAAATAACGTAATTCTTGAGTACAACTGCCACAGCCTTGCCCGGCACCCGTTGCGCTTTTGAGTTTCGCTAAAGTGCAGGCCCCCTGCCGGATAGCGCAGCGCACATCTTTTTCGCGAATCCCTTGGCACAAGCAAATGATCATCATTATCAGTATGCCTCAGGCCGGAACTAAGCGCAAACATTCCGCTGGGTTTCCGTATTCTTCACTTTTGCCCAGAGGTCTGAGTTGACAAGTGCTGGGGGCGGGTATAGCAAGCTTACTAGGGCATTGGTTTGGGAGGATAGGAGAGGCAAGAGGACGTACACAATTTCAACAAACGTGTGCGCCCTGTTGCCTTTTTTATATCTTCACTTAGGGGATGGGCTTCGAGGCCTTGGAGAGCGACCGGACATCGCTTACTAACCTAGACTATTTAAGGAGATTTACATGGACGATATTAAAGAAAAAACCCTCAGCGCGGCACTCACCAGTATTGAACGTCAATATGGTAAAGGGGCCATCATGAGACTGGGTGATGCGGATTCTAAATTTAAAGACATTGAGGCGATTCCCACCGGTTCCATTGGCTTAGATCGCGCCTTAGGGATTGGCGGCTATCCTAAAGGCCGTATTATTGAAATTTATGGTCCAGAATCTTCTGGTAAAACCACTTTGTCATTACATGCGATTGCCTCTGTGCAAAAGGCCGGCGGTGTGGCGGCTTTTATCGATGCCGAGCATGCGATGGACCCGGGTTATGCCAAAAAATTAGGTGTGAAGACCGATGAATTGTTGGTGTCTCAACCCGACCATGGGGAGCAAGCTTTAGAAATTGCTGATATGCTCATCAAAAGTGGCGCGGTTGATATCATTGTGGTCGATTCGGTAGCGGCCTTAACCCCGCGTTCAGAAATTGAAGGCGACATGGGTGATCATCAAATGGGGACGCAAGCTCG
>JAJFLM010000337.1 GCA_021772655.1 Deltaproteobacteria bacterium | reverse complement strand
CATAAAAATGCCCATCGCTAGAGTAAAAATAGTTAGTAGACGCATCATAGGTCTATAGTCCGTCAATTATTTAAACCGTTTTGCGGCAGGCTATTTGGCCATGCCGTCGACTTTGGCGACGACTTCTAAACCAACTTTTTGCGGAACAAAAGCCGTAATATTGCCGCCGTACATCGCAACTTCTTTTACCAGCCGCGAGGCAATTGTCTGGTACCGGGGATCAGCCATCAAAAATACTGTCTCGATATCTGGATTGATCTGATAATTCATGCCGGTCATTTGGAATTCATACTCAAAATCAGCAACCGCCCGCAATCCTCGTATAATAAAATCAGCGCCGACGCGCTCTGCAAACTTCATCAATAATTCGTCAAATTGCTCAACTTCGATTGTTGTCCCTGAAACTTCGGCAAGGGGCGCCGTTTCACGTTTAACAATTTCAACCCGTTCCTGAAGGGTGAATAGCGGATATTTTCTCGGATTTGTCGCCACACCGATAACCAGTTTATCAACCAGCCCAAGGCTTCGCTTGATAATGTCCAAATGTCCGTTGGTAATGGGATCAAAAGTTCCGGGGTAAACGCCGACGCGCTGCTTTGCCATGGTCTGCCTCACTCATATGACGCGATCATTTTGATTGCATAGCGGCAACATTCCTGAATATGTGTGAAAAAACAAGGTTTATCGAACAGATCAATCGCTGTTGATAACCAGATGGAGGACATAAATGCCGATAGATCCAGTTTTGTATGGTCTTTTTATCGCCGCAACCGCGGGGTTTATTTTCTCGCCCGGACCGATTGTAGGCCTGATAGTTGCCGAAACCCTGCGCGATGGGCCGCGGCATGGGCTGGCAGTTGTTGCGGGCGCGACAACCGCGTCTTTCAGTTATTTGGCAGTAAATCTGTTCGGGTTTGCCAGCATTGCCGCCCTGCCCGAAATTGTACTTGCGAGCATTCGATATGCTGGCGCGCTATATTTGTATTTCCTTGCTTACCAAGCCTTTTCCCGACCTGTTGCGGCGCCTGACGCAACAGGTATTTTACCTCCTGCTGCTGCGCCCCTGTGGGCCAGCTACCGAAAAGCAGTGATTGTTTGTGCGACAAGTCCGAAAACCATCTTATTTTTTGCGGCCTTTTTTCCACAATTTGTAACCGAAGACCGACCATTGACGCCGCAATTGATTGTGTTGTCAGCAACATTCTTGGCTGTTGCCTTCATCATGGATATGGGCTGGGTTTTTACAGCGACGAAAGCTAAAAAATTCCTGGCGCAACGCAACAAACTATCGCTGGCCAACAAAATATCAGGTAGTGCGCTTGCCGCCGGTGCGACACTATTGTTGTTTATCAACAATTAAGATCAGTCATAACATTAATAACTGATCTTAATTATCTGTAATATAATAATAATACCAATTTTACTCTTGCGTACCGGAGCTTACATCTGCAGAAGCCTCAACAGCTTCAGCCTCACTGTTTTCACCAGCGTCAACGCTGTCAGTTTCTGCGTCGATATCATCTTCATCAGTTTCATGAAGTTTAGCCACTGACACAATTTTCTCGTTGTCAGCAACTTTAAACAGGGTCACGCCTTTGGTGTTGCGGCTGGCAATACGCACATCGTGCACGGGTGTGCGAATAAGCTTGCCTTGATCCGTTACCATCATCAGCTGCTCGTCGGGAGTAATTGGGAATACCCCAACAACTGGCCCGATATCAGCACGCAGGCTATCGTTCGACGGTACATTCCATATGCCCTGGCCGCCACGCCCCGTAACCCGGTATTCGTGGCTACTGGTGCGTTTACCAAAACCAGCATTAGTCGCGGTCAGGATAAATTGCTCTGGCTCGGCCAATTCCGCCATGCGTTCATCAGACAGAGTTTGTTCGCCCGGTTCAGATTTCCAAGCCGCTGCTTTCAGGTAAGCCGTGCGCTCATCGGCAGTGGCATCAGTGCTGTTGATCACACACATGGAAACAACAGATTCGTCCTTGCCAAACTTCATACCGCGCACACCAGTTGATGTGCGACCAACAAACAGGCGTACATCTGTGGCCTTAAAGCGAATGGCCCGGCCACCGCTTGCGGCAAGCAGAATGTCATCCTCTTCGGTGCAAACATCCACACCAATCAATTTGTCATCATCGTCCGAGAAGCGAATGGCGATTTTACCATTAGCCATAACGTTAGAGAAGTCAGACAGCAAATTACGTCGCACATTGCCTTTGGCAGTAGCAAACATAACATGGAGATCGCCCCAGGTTTCCTCGTCTTCCGGCAACGGCAGTATGGTGGCGATGGTTTCGCCCTGTTGCAGTGGCAGCATGTTAATAACGGCTTTACCCTTGGACTGCGGACTGCCGATGGGCAGCTTCCACACTTTCATTTTATAGACCTGACCCAGATTCGAGAAGAACAGGACAGGCGTGTGGGTATCGGCAACAAAGAGGGTCGATAAGAAATCTTCGTCTTTGGTTTGCATGCCCGAGCGGCCCTTGCCGCCGCGGCGCTGCGCCCGATATGTTGATAGTGGTACCCGTTTGATGTAACCAGAATGGGTCACCGTAACCACCATATCTTCGCGCGCAATCAGGTCTTCGTCTTCGAAGGAATTAATGGTTGTGGTGTCAATTATTGTGCGACGGTCATTGCCAAATTCAGCTTGCACTTCAACAAGTTCCTCGCGCAGCACTTCAAACAGACGCTCGCGGGATTGAAGAATTTCCAGATACTCGCGAATTTTCTGCGCCAGTGTTTCCAGCTCGCCGCCAATTTCGTCGCGACCAAGTGCAGTCAGCCGGTGCAGACGCAAATCAAGAATGGCTTTGATTTGCAGTTCTGACAGCTGGTAGGTGCCATCATCGTTGATCCGCCCCGCTTCATTGATCAGTTCGAGGTACGACAGGATATCAGTGGTATCCCACTTTTTAGCAGCCAAAGCTTCGCGCGCCGCCGCCGGTGACGTGGCGCCGCGGATAATGGCAACAACTTCATCGATGTTGGCAACCGCTGTTACCAAGCCGACCATCAGGTGAGCTCGGTCGCGGGCTTTGTTCAGTTCGAACGTCGTCCGGCGGGTGATCACTTCCTCGCGGAAATCGATAAAGGCCTGCAAAACAGCCTTAAGCGTCAGCTGTTCCGGCTTGCCGCCGTTGATTGCCAGCATATTGATGCCGAAACTGGTTTGCACCTGAGTGAAACGGTAAAGCTGGTTAAGCACAACTTCCGGAACCGCATCACGCTTTTGCGCAATAACCACACGCACACCGTCGCGGTCACTTTCGTCGCGCAGATCAGAAATAGCTTCACTACG
>JAJFLM010000336.1 GCA_021772655.1 Deltaproteobacteria bacterium | reverse complement strand
CATGAGTAGGTAGTAAAGCCATTCACTATCCACATCTGGTTTCGGGCGGACCAGACCAATATGGCGTTGAAAACAGAAATCACGATTTTCGCCGATAAGAACCGGAATTCCAAAAGATCCCGTGACCGTGTAAAGCACATCCCCGAGTTTCGGTTTTTTATTCGGCTTCAATCCATCAAAGTAATATCTCGGCACTTTGAAAGTATCTGAAAAGTCTATATTCCGGGTCTCTTTATCAATGTTGCTAATTGTAATAAATGGGACGCCGCTCGGAGCCTTTGGCGGCGGCATGTGATCGCCATCAGTAATGTCAGTCGCCAAGTCTGCAAGCGTTACCAGTTCGCAAGTTCTCCATGCATTCGCAAAAGAAGATTGAAGATAGCTCTCAAACAGCTCGCGGGCGTTGGCGAGGTTCTTCTGGGCATTAGCGGTGGCGCGCCCGATACCTTGGAAGGCTTCATCGAGAATGGCGACAATGCGATTTTGTTCGGGTAGAGGAGGCAAGGGAATTTCGAGCTGCTTGATTTCTCGTTGATACAGATGAGGCGTGGTTGCTCCGTCGATTCGTTCCTGCACGACCCGCTGAAATATCGGGCTGCAGAGTGCATGGTACAGGTATTTTGGCGCAACACCTTCATTTGCGCGTATCAAGAGCAGAGAAGAGTTGATTGAAGCCAGTCCTGGAAGGCGATCTATTATTCCCAGTTTCCCAATGCCCGCACCATCTTTGCATAGCAGGATATCATCATCCCGGAGCATGATTTCAGGGCTTTCATCGTATCTCTCTTGGCTGATATGAAAGGCATCTCCAAAGTCAACGTAGTCGCCGTAATTCAAACCATGGACTGACAAGAATAATGGGCCGTCAGGGGTGTATTCTTTGGCGGTAAGACCCTTCCAGCCTATTCTTCCCGCAAGATATGAAACGTCGTCTAGTTTTTTTATCTCCCACCCAGACATCACAAAATTCCCCGGATACCTTCGAGAATTTCAGCACTCTCCAAATCGAGCGCCACGATCTCGGCGATGATCTCTTTCGGTTCGCGCAAGGACGCTTCTTCTTCCTTGTTCGGGTTCTTCACGGACAGATCGAATGTGTCCGGATCAATATCCGCTACTTCAACTGACCATGATTTAGCTGAATCAGCGAAGCTGGTTTGCAGTTCCACAAATTCCTTCAGGTCATCGTCATTCATCGCGTTGGTCTTGCCGAGACTGCGGCCCGGATCGAGTTGGTAATACCAGATCCGCCGTGTCGGTGCGCCCTTCTCGAAGAACAGCACAACGGTCTTCACCCCGGCCCCAAGGAAGGTGCCTTGAGGACAATCTAGCACCGTGTGGAGGTTGCAGTTTTCCAATATCTCCTGCCGTAACGCGCGCGCGGCATTGTCGGAGTTCGACAGGAAGGTATTCTTGATCACGACCCCCGCCCGACCGCCTGCCTTGAGATACTTGATGAAGTGCTGGAGAAACAAGAACGCAGTCTCGCCGGTCTTGATCGGGAAGTTCTGCTGCACCTCTTTGCGCTCTTTCCCGCCAAAGGGTGGATTGGCAAGGATCACATCGAAGCGGTCCTTTTCCTGAACATCGAAGATGTTCTCCGCCAACGTATTGGTGTGCAAGATATTCGGCGCATCGATGCCATGCAGGATCATGTTCATGATGGCGATGACGTAGGCGAGGCTCTTTTTCTCCTTGCCGAAGAACGTTCTCGTTTGCAGGGCCTGAAGCTGGCTGGTGGTCAGATCGCTCCCGTTACCCTTGCCATAGCGGAGATAGTCGTAGGATTCACACAGGAACCCCGCTGAGCCGACCGCGCCGTCATAGATGCGCTCGCCGATCTTCGGTTTGACGACCTGAATCATGGCGCGGATAAGCGGGCGGGGCGTGTAGTACTCCCCACCGTTCCGCCCCGCGTTGCCCATGTTCTTGATTTTGGCCTCGTAGAGGTGGGATAGCTCGTGCTTTTCCTTCTGGGAGCGGAAGCGCAGGCCGTCCATCAGTTCCAGCGCATCGCGCAGGCTGTAACCGCTTTGGAACTTGTTTTTGATCTCCCCGAAAATTTCGCCGATCTTGTATTCGATGGTATCTGGGCTGGTCGCGCGCTGTTTGAAGCCCTGTAGGTAGGGAAACAATTCGCGGTTCACATAGTCGATCAGATCATCGCCCGTCAGTGCGGTGTCATGGTCGAAGGCGCCGTTGGTCTTCTTCGGTGCCGCCCAGCCCGACCACCTGTGCGGCGCATCAATGATGAAGTCGTAGGTCTTGCCGACCAGTTCCGCCTCCATGGCACGCTCGTGCTCAAGATCGTCAAGGTACTTAAGGAACAGCATCCAGGAGGTCTGCTCGGTATAGTCCAGCTCGGTCGTGCAACCGGCCTCTTTCCAGAGCACGTCGTCGATATTTTTAAAGGTTTGTTCGAACATAGAACGTGGATTCCTTCAGTGTCATATGGCTTCAATACCTGGCTACCCCACCTAACTGTCCGGGCATCGGCGAGCTTATATCAACGGCGGCCGTCAGGGTTGGACCAAACTCAGGCATCGACGATATCGGGAAAATTGACGCCCCAAGCTGTAGCGTCCTTCAACTTTTCGATGGAGGCGTTGAGAACATCCCAGCGGTTCTCGAACGCGATTAGCGTGTCCTGCAGGACCCGGTCTGCAGGAAGCGGTTG
>JAJFLM010000335.1 GCA_021772655.1 Deltaproteobacteria bacterium | reverse complement strand
TCAAATTGTGAAATACTTGATGCTGGCATTTTGTCTCCTTTAATTAAAGAGAAGGCCCTCCCCAATTAAGAGGAGAGCCTTACTTATTCAACTTTAAAGATTAGTAGTTAGGGGTACTAAGTCCTGTAATCTTTGCAGTCTGGTTGATGAGACGTGCTACGTTCTCGCCGTAGTACTTCATAAGTACTGTGAAGGCATCCTGACCTGGAATCCAAGCCATGTTGACACGCTCGTCAATACTTAGTGGGCGAATTACACCACGCTCAATCGCGCCAAGGTTCAACATGTAAACCTCGTCGGGAATGGCAGCCCATGAAATTAGCCAAGGGCGACCTTCGAATGTAGTAAGCTCCTGCTGGGCTCCTAGCTCAAGACGCATGTCATTGAAGCGACGGAAAGGCAGTGCGATTTCAGTATATCGATCGTACTGTTCCCAGTTGGAAATCATGGCGAAGCCATCAAGAGAGGCAACGTCAGTCTCTACCAAGAGCTGCTTACGTAGTCTTCGAAGAAGGGATTCATCGAGAGACTGTGAAGAAACCGTAATTACCTTACTCTGAAGAATAGGGTAAGTAGTACGGCTTAGGTTATAGATTGTGCCGGTGTTACCAACGATAGCAGGAAGACCTAGAGAGGTAACTTCTGCGGGAGGACCAGCCTCACTCTGCTCACCACTAATATAAACACCATCATCATCCGCTACCGTAACGGCAGAAGACAGACTGACAGTACCTGCACCAATATCCCGAGATATAACACGAACAGGACCCGCTGAGCGAAGACCGGTTGCATTATCAAGGAATACTAGAACCTGACCACCACGGAACGGACGAGCATCATCTACAGTAATAGTAGCTGAAGTCTGAGCGCCGCTAACGTTAGTTAGACGACCTGTACCGTCACCGCGAAGGAAAGTGGTTTCAAAAGTTGCACCCGCACGCTTAACAGCCTGCGAAATAGCATCAGTAATACCTGCGGCAAATGCGTCCTCACCACCTTGGCGAGAGACTGCCTCGGCAAGACCAGAGAAGGTTACAACATGGTAATACTTCTTTGGGCGTACTCTTGCCTGCTTAACGTTTTCGTTGCTAGCTGTAGGAATAGAATTATCATCTGTTCCTCTCCAGCCACCGCCTGCTTCATTACCTTCGATACGTACCGGAAAATATGCGCCATCTCCTGAAGGGATGAAACGAGAGTTCTCTCGTAATTGCGTATAGATGGGTGCGGAAAGCTGCTGCATTTGCTCTTAAATTGCAGCGAGTGGACTATATCTTCATCTTTTAAAAAGATGCTATCGGCCTTACAAAAATTAACAATATCTTTCTAAACACAAACTAAATTTACTCTTTGCATATTCTAGCTGTTTTACATAAACAGATATTCTATTAAAAAGTATTCTTGCGTCTTTAGATACAAACCTGAGTCTAGGTTTTTTAGTCGTGGTAAACACTATTCTTGGTTCTACTTTATATTTTTCTTTAAACCAATCAACTATTAATTTAGAATCATCTAATGTGTAATCACAAATATGAAGCATTAATCTTGGATTAGTTCTATATAAAGAACCATCTTTATGTTTATTTAAATGACTTTCTTCTGAACCATCATCCATAAACCAAATAAACAATTGTTTATCTGTTTCCATATGACGTAGAAGATATTCTGCTCTTTTAGTTTTATCTGCTCTATAAATTCTTTTTCTAAGAATTTTAAAATATTTAGGCCAGTATAATCTGTACCTACAGCTATAATAAGTTTTCTCTGTTTTCTTATTATATTGAGGAAGATTTTCCTTTAAACTAAACTTTCGAGTAACTCTTTTTTTTTCAAAAAAATTATCTATTTGTTTTATTTTCCATTTTAAATATTCTATTTGCTTCATAGAATGATGTAAGCTGAACCAACAAGAATCATTTAAATTCTTATCTATACAACCATCACCTAAAAGCATTGAGCAAACAAGTTTTCTAAACTCGGCTTTATGCACTTACACACCTCAAACAGTGTTCGGCTATATTAATTTTTTAGTCTCTGAACTAACCTTCTAAAATTAGAAAGTCTAGCTGCTGATTGTCTCTTTCCTTAGAGTCCCAGCAATTTTAATAGTTTTACATTAGCCAAAATTAACCAATGAAGTCAACTACGTATCGACGGAGAAGCATGTCACCTAAAGTTTGAAAGGTAATCATGACTTTTTATAGTCTCCTAAAATTACAACTCAAACCTAATCAAGACTATCCTTTGCTATTAGCAACCTTCATGGCTGCTGCTAGATCTCTAGTGAAGTCATCGTTAGAAAACTGAGGATCGAAACCCTCTGCGCCTTCTTTCATGGCCCCATATTGTCTAGTCTCTAACAATTCAGATAGTTCCTCTTCTGGACTCTTAACTGGTTCAAGTTCTTGTGTTTGTAGTTCTCCTGCTTCTGCAAGCAATTTACCTCTAGGAGTATCCAGAATATTTAGCGCTTCTTGAAACGTTTCACGAAGATACGGTTCAAGTTCTGCCATAGGATCTGCGCTTCCTTGTAACAATTCCCAATCTACTAGACCAGCCCACAAATGGGAAACCTGATTACGATCTACGTTGGTATATTCCTCCGGTAGTCCCGCAATCCATTGATCTGCAATTTGGTCAGCCCGCGAAACTAATTGATCAGATCGAATATTAGCAGCCTCTTGTTGAGTTTGCTGAATTCTTTCTTCTAGAAGTTTAGCTGTATTAGCTGCCTGACGTGTTGCTGCCTGTTCGGGAGTTTCACCCTCAACTGGCTCTTCCTCAATCGATTCGCCCTTTAGAGCTGCTTCTAGTTGCTCTATCATATGACGATGCTTCGGATCACCAGCCAAGTTTCTAATACCTGTTACAATATCAGAGTCTTCCCGGCTAGATGTTAGCAAGTCAGTAAGATTAGAAATACTTCTTTGAGAGTCTTCATACTGGGCCTGAAGTGCCTCATAGTTGCTACTAATCTCTTTTGTTTGAGAAACGAGTTCCTGGATTCTTTCTTGGGCTCCTCGGCCCTTGCTTCCAGACTCTTCTGTGCTTTGTTCTGTTCTTCCTTCCGCAGCGGCCACCACGTCTTGAAGATTTTCCATTACACCTTCGGCGGTGTTCGCTTCCGCCGCATCACCACTCGCTGCTACTTCAGCTAGCGAAGCTGCGATGCCTTCCGAACTTGTAGACATAATATGTCCCCCATCGTTAACGGCTGATGAAATACCGATTAAGCAATTCTTCCGGGCTGACGAAACCCAACTCGGCTTACCGAGGTAGAATTACTCTACGTCAATTTAAAGCAAACCTATGCTTCTATTTAATTATCTGAATTAAATAGTTAAACTGCAAGTTAAGTGGAACCCGAGGATCTACAAGAGGGGAGGGATTTGAAAAACCCCCGGGTCCCGCGCCCTGCACGAGGCGCTAACTTAATATTTTTCTTTATCTAACTGTCTAAGCTGCCGATTTCCCGCTGAATTTCCACCATAAATACCCCTGGCAGTAGGATCTTTCTTTTTCTTTTTTTCAAAAATCATCTTTTTAAAAATACCTACGGTTTTCTTTTCTGTTAGATCATTGACATGAGCCATAGCTCTTTCTAATGCTTTCTCATCCATCTGAAGTTCTCCTGTTTCTAGCAGCAGTTAGCATTGTTGCATTACTACCTTTTCTTGCATTTTCTAAAAGAGCCATCTGGCGTTCTTTCTTTCTAATAAAAGTTTGAGCGGCTCTCTCAGTATTTCTCTGATGTTTAGAAGCAGAATAAGCATCCGCCGCCGCTTTACCTAAATTCTTTAAATCTCTAGCTCCCTGATATAAAGCTAGAGGAGTAAAATATTTTCCTGCTATACGAGGCGCTATTTTAAGAGCAGAAGTTTTAACAGCAGCATCAAACCCTACTTTTTTAGTTTTATTAATATTTTCAGAAGTAAAAGCAGAAGTACCGGTAGCTGCCTTACTTGAGGTAGAGGCTAATTTTACTTTAATTTTAGGTAGTCGAGGCATTGAATATCTCTTGTTTAGTCTTACCGGGAGACTGGCGAGCTACTCGGTTCTTAGCTGTCTCGTCTTCAGTCACTCCACTTTCCATGGCTTGTCTACGTCTAGCCATAGCACTATCTACCAAGCTTCCCATAGGAGCACCTTGAACCATCTGAGTCATGGCAGGGGCTCTTTCAGTGGAGCCTTTACTTAATCCAAGACGATCCATTAGAGGAAGTTGACCTCCCTCATTTGTAAATTTCTTTTTCTTTTGGTTACTATCATTCACCATATAATGTTCCTATCTATTTTGCATTCTACGTAGATCACCAAGACCCCGTAGTTTCTTCTTAGGTCCTTCCACTACACTAGCTGGAGTCTCAGCTGCCGCTAAAGGAGTAGGAGCAGTATTTGAACCTATACTAGTTGTTCCCCCAGGAGTCAATCCAGGAGATACAGGCATAATAGTCTTATCTGTTTGAACTGGACCGGAAATTTGACGTACCCCGGCTTCTTCTGGGCTTAGAACTTTCCCGGTTCCTTCTTCTTTTCTTTTCTTATATTCACTTAACTTGGAAGCAGAGGGAGCAGAAAACGTGCCTGCATATCTAAATATATCGGTCATTAACTAGGTACTCCTATTTGTGTTAGGATATTTAGATCCTGTATTTCTTCTATTAACTTTCTTACGTTCCGCCGCCGCTCTTTCCATAGTTCCATATCTCTTTTGCATAGACCTTTTATTAGATTCAGCGTCGGCATAAGCTTTAACAGCACCGACCCCTTCTTTAGCTGCTTTTGCAATAAGAGGAAGATCTTGGTATGCACCATAAGCTAATCCTGCTACGGTACCTCTCTTAAGAACAGTACCTCCTACTCTACCTGCAACCTTAGCTGCGCTTATTAATTTAGGAGCGTGTTTAAGTGCAAACTGTTTAATACCTGAAGCAGCTTGACCAGTTTTAATATAAGCGTTACCTTCTACTGCGTGAGCGGGTTTGAACCCAAGACCTTTCATTATCTTTCCAGGTACCGGAGTTTTTGATTGAGAAGGTTTAAATAAGCTACCTCCTTGTACTTTCCGAGGAGGAAGTTTCTTAGTTGCTTTTCGCGGAGGGGAATACTCTTTTACAGCATTCCCTCTTTTAGCTTCACTTAATATATTAGTCATTACATTCCATGTTTTCTACGTTCTTTCTCTCTGGCATCGGGCATAGGATTGTATTTATATTGATCCTTGCTTCTTTCTTTTTTAGATTTACCGGGCTTAGGTTTAGGTAACTCTTTTACGTCTTTAACCGCTTTAAAAGCTAGGAATTTTTCAATAAGTTCTTTTACTTTTTCAGTATTATTATCCATTACTTATCCTGTCTGCGAAGAGTTCTTACACCCATGCTTTCTGCTTGCTTCTGTCTCTTTTCTGATCTAGATAGATTTCTATTCATATAAGCTTCCGCTGCTAACCCAATGGGACCAAGAGCTTTTAAGCCTTTAGTAATTCCTCTCATATAACCAGGATTATTTTTAATTGCTTTAGTTCTTCCGCCTACTTTTTTTATAACTTTATCTTTAAAAACTCTTTTACTATGTTTATCAGTAACTTTATCTAATTCTCTAGAGGTAATCTTAAAAGTCTTACCGCCTTGAGTTTTTCTACTGGGAAAACTATGACGATCAGAAAGCATTACGATTTTCTACCGGGACTAGCATCAAAGATCAAGCTTCGGAAAGCTTTCTTAGCTCCACCGGTTTGACGATGTAGTGTTCTAGATCCCATACTTTCAAGTTGCTTCTGACGTCTCTGAGATAAGGTTAGTCCTCTATCTAGATAAGCACCAATGCCTACACCAACAGGACCAAGAGCTTTAGAGCTAGCGGCTTTACCAAGGATTTTACCTCCCTTAGCAACAGCGTTTTTAAAAGTAGAAGGAGCACTCATCATTAGATCATCTAGAATGCTAGAAGGTGGAACCATTGTGGTACCCATTCCCGGTTTACCTGTTTTAGCTGCTCTAGAAAGACGTCTAGCAGCAGTCGAACCAGCAATCTTCTTAGGTTCACCTGTTTTAGGATCCACAATAGTAGCTCCTATCTTCTTCATAGCTTTTTCAATCTGAGTTTTTCTAGCTAATCGTTCTGCGGCACTAGCCTTTTGACCTATTTGTGATTGATACTCACTAATAGATCTAAGCTCAGAAGGCTTAGCCGGAAGTGGTTTATCTACCTTAGCGGCAGGAGTACCTTTAGGGGTAGTAGTGGGAACCTTCTCTATGTCCTTAAAAGAAGGAGCTTGACCAGCTGCTTCTTTAGCAAGTCTACGTCGTGTTCTACCTACTTCAGGATTCTTAGCGGCTTTTGCTTGCTTAGCTTCTAGATCAATAGCCTTATTCTCGGCATCAAGATTAGCTGCTCTCTTTGCAGGATCGTGCTTATGACGAGTCTGTGCCTTAGGTTCAGTCACTTCAGTAGGAGCTTTCTGAACATTATCCTTAAGTACTCCACCTTTACCTTTCTTTCTAGTTACAGTAGTAGTTCCGGGTGGGCGTGAAGGCTTAGGAGGAGCTTCCGCAGGCTTAGCAACAGTAGCGTCGGTAGCAGTAGAAGTAACTACTTTACCTCCCTTAGCTGAGCTGGCTGATGTAGCAGGAGCAGACTCAGCAGGCGTACCTATCTTACCGCCCTTTAACTGAGCGTTACTCTTTTTCAGACTCTCAATCTCTTTAAGCATCTTAGCTCTATTAGCTATCTCCCCGGCTTTATCTGGAGTAACAGACTTAGGTGCTACCTTACCACCCTTAGCAGCGGCAGGAGGATCAGCGGGTTTGCTAGTAGGAGCAGAAGGAGCTTTGGTAACGTCCTTCGGAGCGGGTGCTGTAGAACCTGTCTTACCTACACCATCTAGCTTACCTCCCTTAGCGGTAGGAGCCTTCGGAGCAGGCTTAGGGGCAGGGTTAGGAGTAGTTCTCTGTGGAGGAGCAGTGCCTTCCTTTTTGTAAGGCATTGGGGTAGGTTTAACATTTGCATGTTCGGGAGTCGATGGAGGAATAGGTACAATCTTTCCACCTTTACCAACATTAACCTTAGGTGCTTTGGGAACTGCTACTGTAGGATTAGCAATCTTTCCACCTTTGGAAGTAGGAGCGGGAGTACCACCCTTGGAACCTGGAGGAACAGTAAACTGCTTACCAGAAGGAGCATTTTGAGTGCTCCCTATTTTACCTCCCTTGGAAGGAGGCAGATCATACTTACCACCTCTATTTTCAATAATAGCTCTCTGTTTTGCTAGACGGCCTTGAGGAGTAGCTGCACTAGGAGTTCTCTTACCTCCAGAGAATCTTCTAGCCATTAATCCACCAATGGCAGCAGCACCAGCTAGCTTACCTAGTTGACTAGGAGCTGCGGGCTTGAATCCTGGAGAGGTAGCACCAGCACTTGAGGGAGGAGAAGCAGGTTTACTAGTAGCAGTAGAAGGCTTAGGAGAAGCTGCACCGGAGCTACTAATACTTTTAGATACTCGCGGCGGACTAGAAATATTACCCGGAACAGCTCGTCCTATATTACCTGTTCCTCGTCCAAGAGCGATAGCTCCACCATCTGGAGTACGGAAAGTACCATAAGTACTAGAAGAAGTAGACGAAGTAGACGAAGGAGTAATATTCGCCCTAGCTTTTTTGGCTTCAGCTTCCGCAGCTTCAGCTCTCTTAGCATTTAAACGGCCTACTGGTGTGCCTTTTAAAGATCTACCTGAAGAAGTAGTTCCATATTTATTCGCCATACCTATCTCCTATGTTCCAAATGGAATCCATTTAGCTTTTAACCTTAAATCTTCTAATCTCCCCACCATTTCTGGTGCAGCGTATTCATTATAAGAATGAATTATAAATTCAATTCTTTTATATTTTTCAAATTTCTCTGGTTGTTTTTTAGATAAATGTTCCAACCATCTAATAACTTCCATTCCACATTTATCTGAATCTGGATGTACATATGTTTGTCCTTCTAAGTCGTGGTCTAATTTAACGATCTTAAGAACATCTATGTAATCTACTAGTGTAGTTATACACTCTTCAACTGTTTGACACCAAATAGTTGAAGAAGCTGCTTTTTGGCCCATTCTGCTATACGCTATTGCAGCTCTATTCGGATCATCATCCAAAAAGAGAATCATACCTTTACCTCTTTGTCCTAGTGGACATATCCCTTCTTACTCTAGTCTTACTCTTAGATCCTACTTTAAATAAATCTTGTTTAGTATCCGCAATCTTACTTCCATATCTAGATAAGAATTTACTCTCGTTATACTTAGTAGAAATACTTTCTTTAGTCGTGTCTCTACTATCTTTAGATTCTTTATAATCAGGCCCCATTTTTCCGCTGGGTTTATAATTATATTTTAAGTATTGTTCTTTCTTTTGAGCTTCACCATAATCAGGATCCCATTCACCGCGGGCGTGCTGATTAATTCTCAATTGCAGCATTCTCTGTCGAGAAAGCCTTTCTCCTACTTGACCGCCAACATCCTGTCCAGTATAGAACCTTTCAACTTCCGCACGTTCTCTTCTTAGTCTCTCTGGGGAAGAAAAAGCCCCTAAGAATTTACCGTTGTTAGCAGAACGATTAGAAAGAGAAGGAGTTCGGGCATACATTTCCTCAGCAGTAGTCATAGTAGTTAGTCTACCACGAGAATCTCGTGTCATAGGACGAGGGCTACCAATAGTATAATTATTGGTTTTCTTGTATGTTCCGAAATTATTAAATCTACTCATTACTTAGATTTTCTTTGTTCACTAGATTTAGAAACTACTTTAGCTTTTTGACGTGCAACTCTTTCTTTTTCTTTAGCTTTAGCACGCTCGCGCGCTCTAATTCTAGCAGTTTGCATTATTCCACCTTTGGAACCACCAGTTCTTTTTTCGGCTGCTTTTGCTTTATATATTTCTGGTCCTTCGGGGCCTTGTTCAAGTCTAGTCCAGCCCATTCTTCTTCTCCTACGTTGCTCTCCTGGAGATACATAGTCGTCTTGGAATCTTTGCCAATCCATGTTTGTTCGGCCTTCAGACCAGCCCGCAGTATTTTGCCAACCTCGGCCACCCATTCCTTCAGACCAACCAGATGGTCTTGTTCCTGTGTTACTCGGTCCACCCATTCGGTTGACATCTCTAGCAGCCGCAACTCTGTCAGCGTGAGTACTTCGTCCTCTACCACTTCCACTTCCACCGGAGCCTCGACCCGCTGTTTGACCTCTACCCATGTTGCCATATAGGGATCCCATGGCAAGATCTCTTCTGTAAGTTTGTGTTCCTCTAGGAGCAGTTTCTCTTCTAACGCGGTTAGCTTCTTCTTCACGGCGGGCCTCCTGTTGTTGTCTAGCCCTCTGATCAGAAGACAACATAGAAGAAGGTCCTCCTAACAAACCAGATATTCCACTGGCTGGTGATCCTGTTCTATGGCTAATAGGCACGTTTATCTCCTAATCTCAACTTCTTCTTCTTTCTACTTCTATTTCTAGATTCAGAACGGTTTCTTGCTGCCAGCTCACCAGGATTAAGACTAGATAAGAATTCTTGGGCTTTCTGAGGGTCTCCCGTTAGTCTGCCGTTTAGAATCGCATAGCTTTGTCCTACTGAATTCATTGTGGTGGAGGAGGGGCTTCACCCTCAGCACCGTTACCGGCTGCTAGTTGTTGAAGTCTAAGAGCCTGCTGTTCTCTCATCTCAATCTGCTGCTCATAGATATCAGCCAGACCAAGTAGGGTATGCTGTTGTGCTTCATTTAGGTTATAGAAAGCATCATCCATAATTTCCTGTACAATTAGATCGTAAAATAAATATGGATCATCATACTTAAGAGGTACAACGCGATCATAATTACCCTGTCTAATCCAAGCTAACATTCTCTTCACTCTAGTTATCTGTGCTCCCTGAGGTAGTAAGGCTTCTTTATCATATCCAAGCTCTTCCATTAGTGCGGCTCGTAAACCACTAGGCAAGGGCATGAGGGCAGGGGCATATTGCAATACCTCCACTGCTCTAGCCTGTCTTGCTTCTCGTGAGACGAGAGCCATTGATACTGTATCGACCCTGACGATAACGTTATCGGACACGTCCATCCCTGAGAACTCGTCAATAGTAAGTGCGGATTTTCGTTCGTTAGCGAGAACTTTGATTC
This sequence comes from Deltaproteobacteria bacterium, assembly GCA_021772655.1. Lineage (GTDB taxonomy): Bacteria > UBA10199 > UBA10199 > 2-02-FULL-50-16 > JAJFLM01 > JAJFLM01. The sequence continues at coordinate 109,440 of JAJFLM010000335.1, read as the reverse complement.
TATCTGCGTATCGTGGGTCTTTTCTAACATTCTTAATTACTTCCTGAAGTAGATGAGAACCTTCTAATTGGAGAGATTCGTCCCAACTTTGGAGACCAGGGCTTCTACTTGCGAGTGCTTGCTTACGAAGAACATTAATCATCGCAGCACTGTTTACACCTGTAGGTCTTTGTCCTCGCAAAATCTCTTCGGTACCGGAAATAGATTCCATCTCTGCAATCTGAGTAGCTCTTTCTTCTAACGCTGAACGAGGATACTCGGGAGCGAAAATAGGTCTAGGCTCAGCACCATTAGTACGTTGTGCATCATATTCCCAAACACCGCCGGGTCGTGCTGACCATTGATCGTCAACAGGCTGTGATCCTTTAGGGGCAACCATCATAGCAATAGGTACTGTACGTCTCCACATAATGAGAGTTGTATCAATAGCATTCACTCTCTTTAATTTAGGGAGAAGTTTAGAAACAAGAGAACGACCATACATAGAACCCATCATAGGTTCCCACACGAAACGTGTATATGGATGCCATCTGGTAGGCCAACGAGGATCATATGCTCTAGCGCCGACTTCTTTAGGAGAGTCGTAAATTACTTCATCACCAGCAAGCATAATTGATCTACCCCTAGGCCACATAGGATTAGGTCTACGATCAAACCATCTAACTACTGTATATCCTTCCCATTGCTCTGGAGTACCTACATATATAGAAGGACCGGGGCCTTCTACAATATCAGATAGACGTTCCCACCACCATAGAGGAAGGTTCTTTACGTTGTATGTACCAACATCCTCCAGCCTATCTAAGTGCCATCCTTTAGCTTTTGTTAAACCACGCTTACGAGAATCGTTTCCAAATTTATCTAATAGAACATCTTTAGCTACGTAGTATTCTCGCATAACCCAAGGCATTTCATCATCATCCCACCTATGTCCAACAGGAAGATGCATTTCAAATGGAGAAACTATTTTAGCTGAAACGTCGCCGTATTCAACTTGCTCTGTATATACAGGATTACCATTTTCGTCTAATTTAGGTACTTGTCTTTCAATAGGAAGATTTACTGTACCGCCACCTAGAGGAAGGGGAGTTTGAGCTTCTTGCTCTGTCTCGGGAACTGTGATACGTCTTGGGAGTTGTTCGTCCCAAATCGTTTCCATCCAACAAACACCGCAATGTAAAATAGTTCTGGCAATTTCTCTGTGCTTTTCGGGCATCTTGAGAGCTTCCCAAAGATATTCTAATACTAACTCACTTAGTTCAGCGGCGTCTTCGTCTTCCGCTCTTCCTGATTTTGGGGTAACTCTCGGTCGGGGACGATTTTCCGTAAGGAGGGATATATTAGTTTCAATGTAGCGCCCAAGAAGATCATTAACAGGACGAGGTATATTACGAGTAGTTTCGGAGATAACAGATAAATCAGCATTGGAATCGCGAGTAAGTCTACTAACAAGAATATCATCAACGTAATGGCGACCAATACTAAATAAAATATTTTCCATCCATTGGACTGCTCTGATCCAATGTCGGCTTTGTCTGTTGTCATTGACTCCATTCCCATAAGTTGCAATAGCTCCACCCACAGCGGGATCGCCGGCTTTTAAACTGTCAATAAGATGTAAATGACCTAGACGCCACTTATCATTTCCCGTGTGCATTCCGGTAGGTGCATTTTTTCTAGTAGCCATCAGCTTTCATTATTTCCATGTATAGAAACAGAACTATTTTCAGAGGCTTCGGCGAATAAAACTCCGCTTAATAGATCTTGTAATTCTTCGCCATTTCTAAATGTAGGTGATTCAATACCATTTAACCATTCTTGTTCAACTTCACGCTTAGCTTTTTGGCGCTCTACTTCAACAGGATCACGGTCAGGTTCTCCCAACCTATCTGCTCTTTGGTCTCTATAAGCTTCTGGTGCTCTAATAGCAATCAAGGCTTCTTGCATTCTACTTATTTGTAACTGATACTCTGCTTTTTCTTCACGAAGATCAGTAATTATTCCATTAAGTAGATTAAGTTGAGACTTATAAGCTTCAAGGATTTCCTTTTCCGCTTTAGTTGACATTAACGCCCTCTTCTATTCCAAGGTAGGGGTTCCATTCCTGTGATTACTTCGGTATCCATTTCTCTTAATTTATGAAGATGACCACTTGCATCGGACATTCCATTTAGAGGAGAGTGAGGGTTCTTACTAGATTCCATTATTTGTCTAGCAATATTACCGCGCGAGCGGGAACCAATTTCACCTAATCCTTCACGAAGAAACTCTTCAAGACTCTTTTCAGCATAATCAGATTGCTCTCTCCAGCTCATCTGCTTTCGTCGCCATTCTTCAATAGTGGCACCGTGGGCTCTTTCTTTATCGCTAGGACCGTCTTCGTAATTACTCATGGTATTTTCCTTTTTAATTATACCTATTTAATTATCTGTAATTTCTAATAAAAAAGCAAATTATTCAATAACTTCTATTGCAAACCAGGTATCATCAACAGCTTGTAACTCTAATGAAACAGTAGAATTTTGAAAAACTCTCATAATAAAAGTATCCCCTGGGGATACGCTTATAATAGCCGTACCTCCTCCTGAGGTCATATCAAAAGATCCTGACGCTGAGGCTGCTCTTTTATCTGAAGACATACCGGGAAATGGAGTGTTGTCTCCATTTCTAATTAAAGTTTGCCTTAAGCCTGTAGTATTATTTTCAATATTACTACTACCGGACATTCTCACTCTGCTTACTCCATCAGGAATTGTAAACAGAGTAGGAGCTGTTGCATTCCAAAAATTATCTGTATCATATACAGCTTCAACCCAAGAAATTGTAATATTATTATTATGAGTTAATGTTACATTTCTCGAATTATCTGATCCTAAAGAGGTAGTAAATAAATCTGTAAGCCAAACTAAAGCACCTCTAAAGCTAGTGCTTCGAACAGCTCCTCCTACATTTAAATTTCCTTTTACTTTCATTATAATCCACTCACTACATTAAATCGTTTAGGTTCTGAATAAGTTACTTCTAAGATAATTCCATCCTGATCCAAAGAATTACTCCGAGCTTCACATTCACGTTCATGCTCCATTTCTTCTAGCGGATGAATACAAAAAGCTATCAATGGGGCAGAACCCTCACTACGAGTAGCTACAGAATTCTGATCTTTATATCCGATAGTGGTTCCATCAATATAATTTTGAATGATTCCATCTCCACCTTGAGAATTATTAGTACCGTCTAAAGCAATTTCAAAAGTACTTCCACTAGTCCAATTTCCTAAAGTAATATCATCAGTTACAGAGTTAGTACCATAGGGGGATTTATTAGTATCAGCATTATTAGTTAAGCAAAATGGATAATCTTTTTGCGTCAAAAAGTTTCCTTGTGAGAAATGTGACATGCGACCGGTTGTAATAAGGTGGGCCGAGGTGCTTCCTCCCGCATTGAAATAAATCTGCGCTTTCGGGATACTAGCATCTGAATCCGTATCCGAGGTAAGTAGAACATAATACCTAGTTCCAGCATTGATCTGTATCTGGTTAGACCCGGTAAAAGAAAAAGATTGCTTTGCTACTGGAGATACTTGTAGAACAGAGGTATCTTTCTTATCGGATTCTGCAAGTTTTACTGTGGGGACATTCCCCACTCTTGACCAAACTTCTGCCCAAACTTTTACTCCCGCAGTATTAGAGGTCACAACCATTTCAAATTGTACAGACCCCAATGTCCCAGAAGTTGAAGGTGTGATAGCCCCTCCTGCTCCAATAGGACCGGTTCTTCCAAAAGCATTATCAGAAATAATACTCTCTAAAGTAATATGTCTAGCCCCATGAGCTTCTAATGTTTGAGAGAAAGAAGACGATCCTGCCGATCCTATCGATCCAAGGCTTGATGCCCCAGTATTAAATACTTCTAGAAAAGGAGTGTATGCCGGATTAGTTCCAAAATGTGGAATACCAGTTCTTCTAACATTTCTCCACCGACCATACTGATTAACTAATTGATTCGGGGTACACCCTACACGAACAGTCGCTGGAGTGGTAGTATAAGAAGCACTAGCTGTACCGATTAATTTAGCACTAGTTATAGTAGTACCCCATGGTATACCTCCTAAACGATATACTAGAAATATAGCGCTTCTATTACTTGCCTTAGCTCCTTGGCCCATCGTTAGAGTAGTCTGTGCAAGTCCAGTTCCTTGAGAACCACTGGTTTCGGTTGCAGCAGAGTTTCCCGGATAATGACCCCTATCCTCCGTGGGATAATGAACCTTGTATTGTCTTGTCACATTAGCCATTATCTTGCCGCTATTCTACTAATAAAATTAGTATCTTCACCAAACCTATTACTTGTATCTTTTGTTAAAACTAGCCCTTGAGAAGTTAAAGCACTCTCCCATTTAGGAAGAAAATTTTTATAGTCGAATCCAGGTAACTTTACAATAGGCATATCAAAAGCATTTATTTTTACTTTAAGTTTAGATTTTTTTTGTTGTAAACTGGAAGTAAGTAAGTACCCATAAATATCTGATGCTACCGCAATCCAGGCATCAGTACCCACATTTAAATTATCAAACATTGGTGCGGGAGTTCCTGTTATATGAAGCTCTAAGTCGGTAGTTTGTACGTGCTTTATATCATACAACATAAAGAACCCGATTTTTTCGTTTCCAATTGAAGCAAGCAAACTGATAGGAGGTTGATCTCCTGGATGCGTACCAATTCCCGGCTGGGCTTTGAACTCTTTTAGTCGAGCTTGTACCCGTTTTTGGTATTCTTCTTTATTTACCTTTACTTGGCTCCTTTTAATCTTTCGACCACCCCGGGCTTCAGATATGAGTGTGTTTAGCGCCTCTTGTCTAACTTCTACTTCCATAGGGTGATTTGTTCCACACCACTCCACTCCAGGTACTTCCACCCTCAGTCTATCAAAACTTTTAGATTTGCCTTCATGGGAGTTTTCTACTTGAACATACTTGATGTCCTTGATCGTAAAAGGTGTTAAATGAATCATCCGTTACCTCCCGAAGTAGTATATATTGCTTCTACAAAAAGCTCCGTTACAGTTCCTACAATTTCAGCTACGTCTAACCATATAAATTTATTAGAAAGATTATTAATATAGAAAGAATCAGTAATGGCTGGTGTTGTTTGTGCGCTAGTTACTTCTCCTGTTACTACTTGCTTATCTGATCCGTCTTTTTTATTACCAGCATAAATGGTCCAATGAGCAGTTTCAGATCCACCACCAGCATTAATAGAAGCATTTATATGGTCAAAAGTTAAATGTCCAAATATACCTGCATTAATATAAGGACCACTAATAATATCTCCATCCTGAGGAAAGTTTACAGACCAAATATTAGATCGGAAAGGGGTAGGAGGAATAGCATTAACCATTAACTCATCAGGATCTGAAGTTGGACTTACATAAAATCTTTCTCTATCGAAGATTAGATTATCAATTCTATGAGTTTCTCCTGTACTTTGACTTACATTGAATCCAGCAGGACCAGGAGTCCACAATCCAGTAGAGCTTTTGAAAGTTAGAGAATCGTTGTTAATAGGCTGTTGCCCGCTAACATCTTCCATCCAAGGTATATAGAATCCAGATGCTCGCTTATGGAAATTCGAAGTTCCCCTAACATCCATATCACCATTTACATCTAAAATAGATGCCGGAGTTATTGTTCCAATTCCAAGACGTCTCCCTGAAGTAGGGGCATCGCTGTGAATCCAGGAGTGTCCGCCTTCGACACTAAACTTAGTTTCGATTGTACTAGATGAAACTACGGGGTCATTAAGAAGGAGAGCCACATTTCCAGTTGACCCTGTGTTCTTGAACATTCGAACAAACGCATTATCTGAAGTACTACCTGGATTTGCCGGAATCGTTCGAAGATCAAGAAGGACCTGATTTCCATCATCCCCTTGAGTAATGGTAATTGTTCCAGTACCGTTTGCAGACTGGATAATATCAAACATATCATTAGGTTCAGAATCTCTTGTAAACCTAATGGCGGGGGTGCCGGATGAGTGAATGTGCATTGAAGCACTAGGAGCGGTTGTGCCGATACTAATATTATCATCAACGATAAGTTGACCGGGAATATGTTCATTACCGGTAAATCTAAAGTTCACATAAGCTTCGTCTGTATTATCAGGATTTTGATGGATATAGAAGTTCGCAGGGTTATATCCTACTACATTAATTCCAGAGAAAGATTCAGAATCATCAGAATGCTTAATAGTGATACCGTAGAAACCACCGCCGCCTCCTCCTGATACAGGGGAGCCAGAACTAAGAATTACGGAACCAGTTACGGATTCATTGAAGTAGAAGTATGCTGTATCAGGGTCGCTTGTATCTACTTTTTCTGGGATAATATATTCATTGGCGTCATCGAAGACGCTCCATAGAAGAATACTTGAACCAAGAGCGTGATTAACAATCCACTCTATACCAGAGGGAGATTCAGTATATGTACCAATTGGATTACTAGAACCGTCCGCTCCAGCAGGTCCCTGTGGGCCTTGGGGTCCTTGGGCACCAGAGAAGTTAACAACAACTTCATCTGTATTAGGTGAATTTTGTCCTACATAGAAACCATCTGCTCTATTGAAAGCAAGAGTATTGATACCACGGAAAGCTTGAGAATCATCAGAATGTTTAACGGTGATGCCGTAGAATCCAGATCCGCCGCTTCCGCCTGTAGCATTAATAGTAACTTGGTTAGCATCTGAGCTAAGGGAAATACCCGTTCCGGCAGTAACTCCTTTAAACTCAAGGTTAGTTCCGCTCTTACCGGAGAAGATTGCTTGATCTCCACCAAGAGGAGTACCATTAGTAATATCACCATTACCACTACCAGTGGCACCACGAAAGTTTACAGTAACTTCATCGGGGCTACTATTAGGTGTAACATAAAAATTTTCTGCTTCAAAATTAATAGTATCGACGCTGCGGAATACAGCGGAGTTGTCAGAATGCTTTACAGTGATTCCGTAGAAGGAAATAAGATTTCCATTACTATCTTTAATAATACAATCTTCTGTGGCTTCCAGAACGGTAGTCCACACAGGAGTAGCCTGAGTTCCGGTATTCTTTTGTAACTTCCAAGAGCCATCAGCCGGATCAAAATAAATACTAAATCTATTGAAAAAGCCTTGCTCACCTTGCATGAGTCTAGCTAGAATATCATTCTTACGAACACCAGCTAAATCTAGATCGACGCCCATAGCGCGAGCTAGTACATTCATCGTCGAAGTATCTTGACGGATTTCTTCCCATTGTTTATTAATGGGTTTAGTATTTAGCTTGGGCCAAGCAGCATAAAATTCTACGGGTGAATCCGCCATTAGCAAGTTTCCTCAAGAACAGTAGAGTAAAACCCCTCATTGTTTAGAGAAAAGTTTCCAAAGGTAAAGTTTCCGTATACATAGAAACTCGATACCGGCGGCGCATAAAACCTATCTCGGGTGCCACTACCTGCAAATGTAATAGTATAATCTACATCAGGGCACGCTTGTATATTTTCTGGTAAAAGGTCTAAATCTTCCGGTCTTACTCGTAACTCTGTGACAGACGAGGTTTCTTCTATATGTCCTCCTGTTAAAGGAAGAAACCATTCTGCTCCGTCTATATCCCCTTTGTTTTGTATATCATACAAGACAAGCTCTAATTGCTGGGTTATAGTGGCAGCATTATTACAATTATCAAAAGCAGTAGCGCGGAGTGTGTGTACCCCACAAGCATAATCTTTAGTTAGAAGTCTTGAAGAATAAGGGTTACCTGTGGTATCAGAACCAAATTGAGTACCTCCTATATAGAAATCAACACGAGCTACTCCAGATTCATCATCAGAAGCATTAGCTTGTACCTCTATAGGGGCTCCTCTAGTCTGCGGTGATGCTACCGAGACAAACGTAATAGTTGGGTCTGTTACATCCGCTGCCATTCACTCTATCAAGCGCCTCCTGCACTATGTAATACAGAGACTCTACCATTACCAATGGTAGTACCAGAAGCCACAATAGAAAGACCTTGATCGGCTACAAAATTTATATCAATAGAAGCGTGTGAATCACCAGCGAGTCCGCCTAAAAGAGTCCAAGCTCCTATAGTAGTAGATCCATTTTTAATTGTAAAAGTAATTGTTTGAATAGAAGTAAGGTTTAAATTACCTAAATTAATACCATATACTATAATCGATTCTCCATCGGCTACCGTGAAAGTACTAGAAGTTCCAAAATCAGAACTAGAAATATTAGGAGCAAATAACATATTAAGCTCCTCCGTGACTATGAAATACCGTTACCGAGGCGCTGGTTTCATTAGAGGTAGCTTCAATACTTAACCCCTGATCTGCTATAAATTTAATATCTATAGGGTGTACTTTTCCGCCTCCAACGTAGAAATCAAAGATTATTTCTGTACCATTTCTACCTGTATATCTAATAATTGTGGCTGCTGAAGAAGCGGAATTAGATAATACGATCCCGTATACCCTAATCGATTCTCCGCTTTCAATAGTAAAGGTATCGTCAGAAGTAGTAAAATTTGTTTTACCTGATACCTTAGCTGCAAAATCTATCATTATTCCATCTCCATCAAAGACTTAATCCAATATTGATAATCTAAAAATGCTTGAACTTGTTTCTCTGAACAAGCCTCAAATGCTCTCCATACAGGAGGAGTTTGTTTTATAAGATGTTTCATTAGTGTTTCTTCTTCACCAATTATATCTATAAGTTTATCTTTATTAAAACCTATTAAAATAAAACCTTTTTCCATATTTAATATCCCCTAGTAGTTCTTATTTAATTATCTGAATTCCTTGCGAAAAAAGCAAAAAAAAGCGATACCAAATCACGGATAAAACCGCCGAAAGGAAAAAACATGGATAACTTCCTCTTTACATTGACTGGAAGAGTTGGAACAATTAGAACTTATAGATCAATATTTAAACATTGGATTGAAGGTCAAGTAAAACCAGAATGGACCGAACAGGATTTAAAACAATATGCTTTTAATTTACTAAGTAAAGGACTCGCTCCGCGTACAATTAAAACAACTTTACGTTTAAGTAGAGATTATATTCAGTGGAGTACCGGTAAAGTAATTAATATTCAACCTATTATTAGACAGGTAATGAAAACCAAACAACAGGAAAAAGTGAAAGCTTTATCTAAAGAAGAAGGAGTGAAGTTTCTAAAATATTGTGAGGCGCTCGATAAGGAACTATACTTGCCCTGTTCCATAGGTATGTACACCGGTATGCGCCGTGGTGAGGTTTGGGGTCTAACATGGGAGGATGTAGACCTACTCAAGGGAGAAATCCTCGTACAGCGCAGTTATGACGGTCCTACCAAAACAGGACTATCTAGAGTAATTCCTATCAACGCCGCACTGGAGCAGGTTTTACTTGCAGAAAGCTTAAATATTGCAGATAATAAAACGAGGGTAGTACCACGAAAATTTGACCCTAATCCTAGAATTAAACGTATTTGTAATCTAGCTAAACTTAGTAGAGAGATTACCTTTCACGGACTTAGACATACGTTTGGTACTGTGGCGTTAGAATCAGGTGAGAGTCTGCGAAAGGTTGCAGATGTATTGGGACATTCCTCTGTTCAAACAACTGCTGAAGTCTATTGGAATCTGATGGATAAGATGGACATGGAGATTTTTAAATGAGCGGTTCGATTAGAAAAGAAAAGACTGGAGATATGTGTGAGTCTTGTGGTAAGGAGCCAGGGACAAAGGTCTTTCTTAATCTCTTACTTTGTGTTAAATGCAATAAGAAACTAAAGAAAAAAGGGAAGGGTAAAGTATGAGCAATAGGTTTAATTTTGAAGAAATAGATTTTAAGGAGAAAGAAGATAAACTTCTAGAAGAACTATTTGAAGAGGTACCTAGTAGTAAACCAGTAGCGGCTTCTAAGGTATATAAAACAGAAGATTTCGATGAAGCCGTAAAATTAGTAGAAAAAGAGCTTACACTAATTAAAAATGGTAGAAGCGAGCTACTTAATTACGCTGTTTCAGATACCAGTACGCCTGCTTTACATGCTTTAGGGCAACTTAAGGCAGCTCCTCATCCGGGTCAATTAGAGTTGTTTTGTAGACTGGTAAAACAGGATTATGGACTGAGAGTAGCTAGAAAATTTAGAGAAATATTTGAGGGAGTTTTTCATGAAGAAACAAATAAATGATCGTAAGCCGTTTGAGGAATCTCTACATGGACTTATTTACGATATGTTTCGTAGGGTAGGTATTGGAATTGGAGCGGATAAGATTAACTCACTCCGAGGAGTAACCAGACAGATTGCTAGAACTTTCATCGTAGAAAGTCGACTAGCAGCTATCATGGACCTAAAAGCCCTTCAAACTAGGATAGTTGGGTCTTTCGGTATTATTGGTACTAGTTTAGATGATATAGAATCTAGAGTTAAGAAACTTGAAGAAGCTCTTTCTGCAACTAGTTCTAAAGTAGTTGCAGAAATAGTAGAATATTCAGATAATAAAATAGGAGGAGAAGATGGACAAGCGACGTTACAAACGGAAGCTAGACCTTCTGGAGGTTCAGATAGTGACAGCGTACAAGAACGGAGGGACTCTGGAGAGCATAGCGGCTCTCCATAAAGTGGCTCCTAACACTGTGAAATCCTTCTTAATTTCTAAGGGAGTTGATATCCGACCAAGAGGAAGAAAGCCTAAGGAGAAGGAAGTTGAAGCAGTGCAGCAAGTGTAAAGAAATTAAATCTTTATCCTCTTTCTGTAAAGACAAATATAAAAAAGACGGTCTTCAATGTAGGTGTAAAGATTGTAGAAAGATTTACGAAGTAAATAGAAAAGCTAGAGAGCCAGAAAAAATGAAAGCACAGCATACGAGGTGGCGAAATAACAACCGAGATCACCTTAGAAACGTTAGCTATCAAAAATTGTATGGAATTACTCTAGAAGAATATAATATGTTGTTAGAAGAACAAGGTGGCAATTGTGCTATTTGTTCTAAACCACCTGATTCCGGGCGTGCTAAATATTTGTACGTAGATCATTGTCATAATACGATTAAGATTCGTGGGTTACTTTGTAGTAACTGTAACAAAGGCATTGGATTTTTCCGGGACGACCCCGAGTTGATAGAAAAAGCTATCAACTATTTGAGAGGAGTATAGTCATCTCTATTGTAAACAAGCTAGTGAATCCTACGCCTTGGGACGTATCTTTACCGTACACAAGTGGTATTAATATTAAAGTTCCGGGTGATGGAGAAAGAGAATTAAGTATGCAACAGACGGACGATTATCGTTCCGGGAAGCCCGGTTCGGAAGAGGTTCGTAAGACTTTAGATTGGCATGGACTATTTCTATTGGATATAGATTTGTCCTACGATGTTCAAGCACTTAAAGCACTCAAAGCTACATACCGAGAAAAGAACAAGCAGTACAATGACTTTGTAACTCGTACTCAGGATAACCGTATTGCTTCTGGTCGCCAGCTAGACGACGACACACTAGAAGCTTTAATTCAAAGTAGCGGATATGGAGATGACGGACTGCGCGGTCAGCTTAAAATACTTAAAGGAAGAATCCAGTATTATGAGGAAGTACTAAAGGAAACTGAATCTAGTGGTGAGGTAGTGGAGAAGCTTGATCCCGAACGTACCTGTTTCGGTACCGCGCCTCCTCGTCAATTCTCTTCTAAGACACAACTTGGTATGTTTCTAAAAGAGAACCCTCAGTACGTTGAACAGCACAATGCTCTTCTAGCGGCAATCCAAGAAGAAGAACTAGAATCTCTAAAGGATGCAAGTTAGTGGAGAATATTAGAAAAGTAGGAGACTTTATTATTAAGGTAGATATCCATGGGATTCGGCTTAATAATTTATTATTCTCTCCTGCTGAAATAGCGAAAGTAACTGGTCTGATTGGGTGGGCTCACAGAATGAGTCGTCTAAAAGCTCTACCTCCAACAATAGGTGACCCTCCCTTTCAGATTTATTTCCAGGAGTCTGGAGGGCTGCTTCTAGTTAGAGAAAAAGCAGATGATAAGACAGCAGTAAACTTTTCATTTAAAGATGCTGACTCTCTAGTAATCGCACTTAAAGAAGCAATCAACACCCACGTTGATATTACCACTCTCGGTGGTATAAAAAGGGTAGGAAGCGTTCCTGATTTACTACCCGATCAAGACCTAGTTTAGGTCACCTCGGCACCGTAGGCGGTTACTGTCGTGCCGCCTACGGAGTCTACTACTTGAATCATCAAGCTCCCCCCACCATCAATTACCCAAAATACCGAAAAACTCTTAGAGTTAAAAGAAGGTATTACCGTGAAGATTTGTAAGGTACCAGAAAGATTGGTACCTGTGTTGTCTAGGTATATCTTAACTTTGCCATCAATATTTATAGCATTAGCTATTTGTATTTGTTTTATAATAGTTCTAGTATTTTCAGGGTTTGTATACAGAGTTTTAACACTAGAATTATCCGGTCTTAATTGACCGAGAAATTTCTCTGTAAACATGTTTCACCTTATGATAGCATGAAAGCATACCTTTGTGCTTCCTCTTGTAGATTTTCGTCGTTTTGATTTAGAAGAACTACTAAGTCTCCTAGACCTATATGCCCTGCTTTTTTATTAAAGACCGCTAGAATCGGTTCAGTAGTATATAGATTATTAAGAGTATCTATTTGTTGTTGAGTGATGGAAGGTTCAGCCACGTTTTCTTCCTATTAAAGCCATCATCCCCATACCGAAGCCTAACATAACAATGGTAGAAGACTCTGGTGTTATAGTCAAACGTACTACCTCATCAGCTAGAATTGTCTGTCCTAGTAGATTAGGATGTACTCCCAACCCGTCAGGGTTTATATCAACATAGTATTCAGTTGTATTAGGAAGTAGTCCGCGCTGGTCGATACAAGTAGCACCCTCTACTTCATCACAAATAATCTGAGTGAAGTCTCCATAAGGATCAATCTGAAATAGGAAGACTTGATGATATCCTATAGTAAGAGCGTCTTGAGTTATAGTTAGCATCTTTAGGAATTGATTGAAAGGTGTAATTTGCCATGCAGGAGAACGATCATTAGAACCTAAATTAAAGGAAATGTGTGTTGCTCCCTGATTAAAGCATTGCTGTACCCTAGGCCAAGCAAATCCCTCGGGTTGTCCATGCCCAGGACCTACCCAATTATCTGTGGTGGCTCCCGGTGTTCCCCTAAAATCAACTACATATTCGGAAGGTAGTCGATTACCCCAGCTTCCTGAAGGTCCAGGATAAGCCAGAGAGTCTCCAGCTACACATAAAGTAAGAGCCTCTATAGGAAGCGGAGTTGCACACCCTAGTAGAAGAGCTAATATTAGACTCTTACAATTTCTATACCAGCTTCTTGCATCATTGCTTCGGCTTTTATTATTCCAGGCCATCGGTTTCCTTCCTCACTGTTCTCAAATTTATTATCTGTAGGCCAAATCACACAAGTAATTCCTGCTTGAATTAAACCTCTAGCACAGTCTACACATGGAGGATGTGTAATATAACAGGTACTATCTAGAAGCATTACCCCATTTCTAGCTGCGTTATATACGGCATTCCTCTCTGCATGTTCAAACCATTCATATTTCTCGGGACGCTCATGGCGTTCCGGTCTGTCATCTGAGATACCTCTTGGTATTCCATTGTATCCGGTAGATAGTATTTCATTAGAAGCCGATACTATAATGCAACCTACTTTAGTGCTAGTATCCTTAGACTTCTTAGCTACCCAATGAACTCCCTCAATAAAATAATCATCCCAATCCATTTTACCACTCCAGTATATAAATTCCAGTATTAGTTGTTATCTCATATCCGTATTTATTAAAACTCTCTGTAAGTTCATCCGCTATCTTCTTAACTCCTGTAGCACCAGCATAGTCATGAAAAACTACTGCGTCACCGGGGCGAACATGAGGAAGTATAGTAACCCAATCTGCTCTACATCCTTTCTCAGAATGATCGCCATCTACAAAAAACAGAGCGGGACCTGAATGAACCCTACGAACTCTCCTAATAACATCTCCAGCAGTAGGATGGAAAGATTCTACATGACGTACTATTTTATGAGAAATCTCCATACCATGGTGTACTTGACGTAATTCTTGTACATCCCAGGTATATACGTTTCCCAGCTTCTTCATTTCTCTCAATGCTAAGGCCCAGGCACAGGCGGACATTCCTCCATTAGTACCACATTCAAAAACGTTATCAACATTATAAGCTTTAGCTAAAGTATAGAAAACAGGATAATCATTTCGATGAGACCATTTAGCTACGCCATAGTCTCTTCTGTTTTCCTTGTCTCTTTTTATCTCTGTAACTGCATTACAAAGATCATCTAAGTTTTCAATTTCCATTTCTACTCCCATGAAATAAATGCTTCCCTATTTTAAAAAAATAATTTCTTTTAGCCTCATGAGGTAAAGAAATATATTTTAAATTCTCTATAATTAAAGGAAGAGTGAGCTGATCTCGTGATGTATAAACATGAATAAGATCCCACCATTCTCTATCAAAATTTCTTACTGCCGCGGTATCTTCTCTTATTAAGACGTTTCCTTGATACAATCCTTTGTTTCTAGGAAAGTTTTTATTAACAAGCATATTTTTAAATTTATTTAAACGCTCTTCTTTATCTGCTTTTTTCTTTATACATTGATCTAATTCATCCCACACGCAATCTCTCAAAGCATGTTCATAACAAATTAATTCTTTATCCTCTAAGAGGGGATCAGGGTTTTTTGTGACAGAGTAATTAGAGTCAATCCAAATAGTTCTTTCGCCTGGAAAGAGTAAGTGAGGGTGCATCTTGTACCACTTAGCGGACATTCTAGTGTCCCCAGGTAATCGGGGTTTTTCATGTTGGATATCCCAGATATCACCATTCCGTTTTTTGGGATCATCGGTGAAATAATGAAATTCATACCCAGGAAGTTTTCCACACCATGGTTCTTCATATTTATCTTTCCTACCGAAATTAGCTGTATAAATAATCATAAACTTTCATATAGGAGAATCTTATATAATCTCGGCTGTGATTAGTATATTTATCTTTCCGCTTCTCTCTAAACAATTTTTTATTAGGACCCGGATTCCTAACTAACGGAGTCCCATCATCCTCAAGAAACTCTTTATCATACTCCGTGACTACAAGTCCTTCCATGGTAACCCAACGTTCTTTTTCAAAAAAAGAAAAGAAGAAGCTATCATCAAACCCATACTCTCCGCAAAAATCTTCATCATACCCTAAACCTATATTCCAGAAAAGATTTTTTGTCATGATAGCAGTACACTTATGAATTTTGTGGTGAATTACGTTAGGGTTAGACATTCTCTTTCGCTGAAAGTTATATAGCTTCTCTGGATCAAATTCTCGCTCGAACACCTGAACCATAATATCAGCAGAAATAACCATATCTGTATCAGCAAAAAGAAGCCAATCTGTTTCAGCTACTGTAGCTCCTAAGTTTCTAACTCCAGGCTGATTCCACTTAATATTATCTAAGATTCGAAACCCTTTCAAATTTAAATTCATTTCTGGGATGTGCATTGGAGGATCAGAACAGTCATCTATTACAATGAAATTAATCTTTTCTTTAATATAATCCGGGTATGAATCCCAAGTATTTAAATGAATACTTAACATTCTCTCACTGTGAAAATATGGGTAGATTACACTGAGTTTATCCATAGTGAACCTTACTAGCATCAACGTGTTTTTTTAAAACATTGTGAATTGTTTCTATATCTAGAAAATCTAATACCGGACGCATTCTTCCATAGAAATAATCGGGATCTCTAGTATATCTTGGAAAGTTTAAAAATACTACAGGGCCACAAGCATAGTCACTATCTGCAATACTTTGCATAAGATCTCCCTGTCTAGCCAAGATTAATTTCTCACAGTCTTGAGAACTCTTGTGATATTTAGGGTGGTATGTAGCTTTAACCAAATCAGGAAATCTTCTAGTAGTAATTATTAACCCTCTAATTCTCCACTCATTATTTTGTGCAAAATGAATAAGACTCCTAATTCCTTTCTTCTTTAGTTGATGTGGATATTTAATTACCTGTGGAGAGGGATCATATCCCGCCTCTCTAGATCTAGCTAACAGAGATCTGTTTTCTCTTGGGTTAAGCCACTCAGTCTCTCCTCCTATATCATACCCCAACTCTTCTAATATACGAACTAATAAAGTACTACCGGTATGCATCATACCAGTTATAAGAATTTTCTCTGGGTGTTTCATTTCCATGGAAATAACTCTGGGTTCTCTCTCATAAATTTAGGAGCCCAATCCAATCCTTCTTTTTTACCTTTATCTATCTCTTCTACATCTTTAACTAATTTACCGCCGGCCCAACGTCTTCTAAACGGATTCTTATTTTCCTCTAGAGACTTAGCTATATTTTCTACGTTAGGAACTTGTTCCACTCCACATATACCATAGTGAGTGGTAATGCCCATGGTTTTAGTTCTAATCCCTTCTGGGTCATAACAGTTAGTAAAATGCCATCCGATTAAAGGAGTAGTTGTTCTAGGGAATCCTTTTACTTGTGACCGATTAGGTACATCTGATCGGAATACTCTGTAAATGGCAAGCTTTTTTCCCAATGCATTAACCCAAAACTGAGATTGAGTTAGTTTAATTGCAATATGTTCATACTCTCTACTAGGAAGTAAATCTAATAACCCTTTAGCACGACGACTATCAATAATTTCATCGGCATCGGTAGATAAGGTATAGTCGCTACCACTAGTAATATCATCCCAACGATAAGTACGACTGCGCTGGCGATTGGATCTACGTACATCAAACCATTTCTTATGTTCTTCTTCAGGGAATGTAGCTGGGATTTCACAGTTAAATTCCTCCTTAGGTATAAGCATAGGTTCTACATTAAACCGACTAAATCTATCTAAATTATCAGAAAAGATAAGAGGTTTTTCTACTCCAGTCCACAGTACAGGAGATTCTTTAATGTAGAACTTATCTACAAAATTAGCGTGCTCCTCAAGATGAGCCTCTAGCATATCTAGTTCGTGAGTAAAATATATTACTTCATGGATACGCACTAAACTTTCCTTCAATTTGATTAACATTTATGTAGCGAACTAACTTAGCTCTCTCTACGGAGTTCTTTATATTTTTACCATGGTCTAACTGAATCCACCCAGGCTTGTCATCTATGATTCTCACCGAATCGGCTTTGGTGTGAGGAGTGTGTAGCACAGTTTTAGGAGTATGTCTTTTTTCCACAAAAGAAACAAACGGAGATTTTTCATAGTACCTGGGATAAGCTTTGTCTCCTTTCACCATATAACCACGAGGGATACTAAGCCATTCTTCTTTTTCTTCAGCAGTGTTCTGGATTCTTTCTATGAAATCTTCAGCTAATATATCATCACTATCTAAGCGAGAGCTAATTAACCAAGGACGCCCTATCTCACGACCCCGAATCCAAGGCCACCCGCTTCTAAAAAGTTTTCCTATATTATCTTGATCTTCATCCCATTTCCAATCTTCCCATAAAACTCTAGCATATTTATCAATCCTAAATTTTTTAATACCAGGAAAGTTAGGATTCGCTATTAGATACCATTCAAAATTCTTACAAGTCTGTTTCTCTACTGAAGGTAGGGTATATTTTTCAAATAGTTCTATTCTATGTTCTAACCACTCTTCAGAGCTTTGTGGGTGAAGAAGAGCAAACCTAGTTAGAAGTATATGTCTTATTGACATATAAAGCATCTCCCCATGGATGATTTCCAAAACATTTAGTTAAAACTCTTACAAAACCATTAGATTTTAATATATCATCTAAATCATCTAAATCATTAGGATTATATTTAAAAACTGAATCAGTGGAAAACTCACAATATACCGCTTGAAAATTATTAAGAAAATCTCCGGCTCCAAATAAAATTTCCCATTCTGCTCCTTGAACATCCATGTTCAAAAAATTATATTTAGTAATATCGATATTATATTTTTTAATAAGAGAAGGAAGAGTTATAGAAGTTAGTTCTATTTCTTTTTCTACTTCAATTGTAGGAAAGAGTACTAGATGTTTTTCTAATTCGAAGGCCGAAGAACACATCCTTCTATTAGTTAAATAGAAAGGCATAGTATAACTACTACTCCACACCAACTCATTAATTACCCCTTCACACTCTGGGTTAGCATCAACCCAAATAATATCTTCAATGCCCTCTTGTTTATATATTTTTTCTTCTTTCTTATCATTAGCTCCAATATGAATAATTCCAGTGATAGGATGCTCTAGTCTTGACATTACTTTTTTAAAAGAAATAATCATATTATAAATCCTTTGCTTAGTAATATTTCTTGTTTAACTGGATTCCATATTCTATTATAAGCCTGAGAATTTTGATTTATTTTTCCTTTAAGTTCTTCATAATCTTTCCCTCGACCATGGATCATCTTAACCGTTCCCTGTACGGTCTGCCACTTTCTCCATTGAAAATTATATACGCTTGGAAGAGGATAATATCGAAGTCTACTTTTCATTAAATGACCGGCAAAATAAGGTTGATCGGAAGCAGAGTTAGGTTGTCCATGGTATTCAGGAAAATAAACATCTGTAGGTAGATTTTGTTGTTGATCATAAACATTATCCCACAAAGCGTTTATCTGAGTTGTAGCTTTATATAATACTAATCCAAGGTTAGGAGGAATAATTCCTTCTAGAGTATCATGGGGCGGATCAACTTCCTTGATCTCTATCTCCCCAGGATCAGGAGCAGCAAGTACATCATAATGATCAAGATGCCTAAATATTGAGCTAATCGACTCACACCAATATGTATCTCCATCTACAAAACAAGTCCTTTCATATGGAATAAAATTCTTCATCCACATGGTTTTACCTTGTAAACCTCGAACTTTATCTTTTCCTATAGTAGTCCGCTTAAAATCTAAATCTCTATCTACAATAACTCTATCACACAACTCATCCAATCCAGGAGAAGGACGAGAAGAGATTACTGTTACCTTAGCTTTTGGACTTACTTTCTTTAGACTAGAGATAGATAAGGTTACTTCTCTGAAGTTCTTACCGTGCCCATATACTATATAATAGTAACCTTCACCTTCTAGCGTCTCATTCATATTTATACCCTCCAAGAAAATCATAAGTATCGATGATTTCCTCTACCTTGTTTATACTCTCTTTTGTCCAAAAACCTTCAGAGACTCGGCGGTGTACAGGATTTATAGCTTCCACGCAAATCTTTAGCCAATCTTCTGGACAGGGAATTTCCAAATAATCACAAAGAGATTCTATTATAAACTCTGGATCCAAACATAGGTCTTCGTTTCTTATTTGATAAGGATTGTATCCGTTGTCATAATATACTTTCTGAATGGTTCTAGCATATTTTTCATAAAGATCTATAGCTTTAAGAATATTATCCGGTCCTTTATGACCAGAGTGTTTTCTCCCTGCTTTATTAGAATTCCAATTAGATATAATATCAAAAGGATTTCTTAGCGCATGTATGTATTTATGTTCAGCTGGATGTATCCTACTAAGAAATTGTTTTATTCTTCTGTCGGTAGGGTTTTCTTTATCTAATTGAGGGCCTATAACATCCCAACCGCATTTATCTCCTATAACATCTAAATGGCTAATATATCTACCTTGATACAAATTGGGGAAAGATCCTACTTTAGATCTATAGGATTTAGTGCTTTTAGCTCTACCTTGAGAGTCTTCAAATAAAACTCTATATAGGTCTTCTTTTGAGCGGCGTCGCCATATAGCTTTTTTCTCTTCTCCAATAATCACATTAGGATGAGAGTCAAGAATGGCAGCTAAAATAGTATGACCACTTTGACCACAACATACAAAAGTTAAAAATTTAGGTATAGACTCCAGAGGAGGTAGACTCACGATTCGTCCTTATAATATCCCGGGGCTCCTCCTATAGTCCAAGAGGAGGCACGTTTTCTTCCAAAGTTTTTCTTGAACATGTCATTCTCTGACATACGCTCATCTTTAGGTAAGTACCCTTGTAGTTCGTTTCTTTCACTAACCATTATATTATAATTAAACATATTAGTATGTTCTTCCCACACATTATTGGGAGGAGTTCCAGACTCATCTGTTAATTGTAACTCTCCATTAAGAATAGTCCACATAGCCATGATAAAAGCATCACATACGTGGTCAGCACGATCCATCATCTTAGAGATAACCCATCCTTTAGATTTATTAGGATCTGAGTCTTTAGATCTATCTACTGTAACATTTTGAGCCCGAATAAGCTGATCGTGTAGAAGATAAACATCTTCTCCGTTTTCATCAAAAATAAGTTGAGCCGTCTTGGCAGAACACAGATTATTTACATATTCATAAGTTCTAGGTCTCCAAGTAGCAGCAGAAGAATTTTTACCTCCCTTACCTTTAGGTCTGAAAGTAACTGGAGTAGCCCATGGTTTATTCTTGGGGTCATCTTCTAATTCTTGAAGCTCACTAAATACCAGAGGATCTGCATCAAAGATAGTTAATTGCCAATTATTCTTATTACCACCAACTTGTCTAATCCATAATGGAACTAATCTTTGTAGTTCTTTAATATGATACAACATAGTATTGTTGTCGCAGAAGAAATACTCTCGGACAACGTACACCCGTTTCCCATCGAACGCAAGGAGGCAAGCAGCAAAATTCTTAGCTCCCTGATCTATACCCAAAACGAAAACACAATTAAAATAATCGGATAGATCTACTTTTATTAAGTGTCTTTGTTCTAGAAGAGGGAATTTAGCTCCCTCCTCAGAAGTCATTGCACCTTCAAACTCCGATGCATATTCTGATTCAGTAAGCTCGTATCTAGCGGCATCTCGCTCCGACTTTACATATTCCGGGTTATCTTCTACTTTTAGATTATAGACAAGCATGGATCTTGACCAAGGCATTCCAGCAGCTATAGTACGTTGTTCTTTTGGAATACGTACCATTCTACCGTGTTCGTCTCTACCCATCATATTAACCATACGCCCAAGGATACCTGTATATCCCTTAGGAGTACCTAATAGAATGATACGTCCTAGACGAGAAGTCATACGCGCTCGAAGCTCTTCATACAGATCCTCAGGTACCCACCCAGGCTCAGCTACTAGAGCTAACTCTAACTCTCTACCGGTAATAGATCCTTTAGCCTTGGCGGATCTAACTTTAAGCAGAGATCCCCATTTCGATGAAATAGTTAATTCACCGGTTCGGGAGTCATAGTGTTCTGATACAAGGTGTCGGGAGTGTGGGTAGAATAAGGTCTTGATGAAGTTCCTTAGAAACTCTACCTCCGACTTAGCGTCTTCATAAATACGCGCTAGGATCCAAATCTCCACTCCTGGAATCAGGAAATGGATTAAAGCTAGACAAGCTAACAACCAAGACTTGCCAGCACGAGCACCAGCCAATCCAGCTATATGTCGTTCGGGAGCCTCAAGGGCTATTATCTGACTGGCGTGAGGGCGCTTACGATTGTCCGCCCGGTGGAGAATCTCCATTCTTCTATCAAGAAGAGATTCTACTTTATCAATAGGAGTAATCTCTTCTTCTTTATGCCAAGCTTCAAGAGATTCATTTTCAATTTTCCATAAAGGAAAAGTATTGTGACAGTTAGGACAATGGACAGTTGTGCCTCTCCAAATGAGATCAACATACATCATGATTAGATTATAGTCAGAAGAAGGATCTGCCATCTTCTTAAGAGTCATGATAGCCTGATATCTGGCTTGAGCCCCTACATCAGGATCGTCCCTAATAGTTCGAAGTCTTTCGTAAAAAAACTTACGAAAGTTATCCATATCTAGGATATCAATATCAGCCAGCATCCCAGTAGCCTCAGCTTCCTGGGTTACTTTAACTCTTCTACTTTCTATATAGGCTTTGATACGAGGGGCACGAGTTAGTTCTACGGCTTTAAGGGCTTGCTTACTATTTGGCTCACACTTCCACTTGAATACTTTTCGTGCCGCCTCGATACAACCAACGTTCTGATCTACCATAAAGTCAGCGAATTCTCTTTCTGACTTGGTGATTTTCTTTTTAGGTCTTCCTAATTTTGGTCTTGGTTTACCACTCGGCATCGTTCCAACTTCCTAGATCTTTTAAATCGCTCTTAACGTCTTCTTCAAGACTATAAGCCAATTCTCTAGGGTCGTAGTGTCTGTCATTCCCTCGACGTTTCTTAGGAACACTGACCTCAGATAGTTTCTTTTCTAACGCATCTTCTAACGTGTAAGGTTCGCTATTTTCGGTGATTCCCAAATGTTTTGTAACGCCTGCTCGGAGGGCGTCGGTAAGTTCTTTTTCTCTATTAGACATTCTTGACCTTCTGCAAAACCTTCTATTAAATTTAGATAACTGGTTGATATTTGTGTTGTGTTAGCTTTCTCTATTTCCGCCAACAACCTATCTTCTCTTGCTTGTAAAAAACTAATAGCAGCCATTATAACTGAAAGAACTGTTACAGTAGAACTAGTTTTTACTTTCATATCTATAGATTTCCGCTGATGGTATCTTTATATCGGGATTAGACACACTACTTTCTTCTAATTTTATAATTCTAGCTAATGTAGTAGTTTGAAATACAAAAATCTCAAAAATAATAAAAATTACGAAGCCCCATAAGAGAATATACTTGCTATCCATTATGGATTGTTTTTATTGTTAGATAATATAGCATTAGTGAGACTACGAATAGCTTCGGTATTGTCGCGTATAACAGTGTTCATAGATTTATGGTACATATAAGCCATAAAAAGTAAAGCTGCAATAGCAGGAGCATCAGCTATGAAAGTACTAATTATTTGTTCGAAGTTCACATTACTATCCTTTCGGATCATACTCCACATGAATATGATCTAGGTGAGCTGAGTCTCCATAGACTACATCGTAATCTTCACCCAGCTTCTGTTTCATTGCAGTAGCCCACCTAGCGGCAGCGTCGGCTCCTTCTGTTAAATTTCTAATTCTCAAATCGAAAGCTTCATTAGAATAGTGTTTAGATAATCTGGAATGTTTACCATCGTTTGCCGACGTTACCCATACCGCATTATCTGTTGTTCCAGGACAAGTCTCTTTTGCAATATGTAGTATTCTGCAAATTTCTGGGTCAAAGTGGCGACCGTTTATCTTAACTTCGTTTTTTAAAAAAAGATTTTCGATCATACTAGACTCCGATCTTTTTCTTTTTACAGGCTTCTTGGTACTCCCCGCAAACATCTTCATTAGTGATTTCAGGTACTCTAGGATCTTTCTCATGTGTCACCCAGCCCATCTGGTTTAAATCATCTTCAGGGATCGCCCAGTGATTCTCATGGTCGCAACAAGGACATTTTCCCATAGATAGCTTATCTTCAAATAGGGTTTTGAAAAACCCCTGACCTTCCTGATTAGCTAGAAATTCAGTAATGATTTTAATACGTAGCGGTTCACTCGTCTGCGGATCTACTACAAGATCAGCTAGGACTCTGGCATTCTCGCCATCTAATAAAATATCATCTTTACCCATATCTATTTAATTATCTGAATTTACTAAGAAAAATGCAAAAAAAAGACCCGCCCCGAAGGGCGAGCCTAATTCGGGCCTGATCTTTGGAGGGCCGAATTTATCTGGAGCACCTACTCGGAATCGAACCGAAATCGCATGATTGGAAATCACTCATCTTACCATTGGACCATAGGTGCTTAATTTTTTAAATGAGATGCTAATAACGTAAGAAGTATTAAAATTAGTGAAACATTAGTAACTCTAAGTTGAATTATTATTTCTTTTAATAATTCTAATTCAGTCATCTTCTGGAAACTCGTAGTTATGAAACTCTAACCATTCTTTAATTATATCTGGATTTATAATTTGAGGATTATACCCTATTATATAAACTTCTTTACCATCTTCTTCTTGAGCAAAAATATGAACTTCATCTCTATTTCTAGTAGAGTGCCATTTCTCTACTCTAGTTTTGTTGGTGCCGCCGGTAGGATTCGAACCTACATGCTGTTTAGAGCCGAGGGGTTTGAGCCAACTGTGTATACCGTTCCACCACGGCGGCATTATGAGTGATTATGAAATACCACCGCTGAAGCGTTAGCAGCGGAGGCAGTACCATTAAGAGTAAAAGTAATTACTATACCGTTATCTGCTAGAAAAGGAATACTAATTTGTCTTTGTTGTCTAGCTGGAACAGATATATTCATTATTAGATTTGCATCTTTATCTTTTACATGAAAGATAATAAAACTTCCAGCGGCGGCTGCTGAGGCGTTAGAATTATTTACAGATATTCCCCTAACTAAAATAGGTTCACCATCGTCAACAGTTAAACTTACATCTCCAACAGCGAACTGTTTTGCAGTAATTATCGAAGGGTATTGATTCACAAGGTATCCTTAAGTTTGGTACTCCGGGGGAGATTCGAACTCCCACGCCACTAGGGCACTGGTTTCTAAGACCAGAGCGTCTGCCAATTCCGCCACCGGAGCATATATTAATTACAAGTTAAAACAGCGTGAATTAGAATCATAGAACTAAGAAGCATAATATTATGAGCTATTTTTTCAAGTACAAAAATTAAATCGCTAAACTGAGTAGGTTCCATTTTAACAAATTATTTTAGTTTGTACTGGGCAACGTTCATTCTGACAAGAGAAATACATTACTCTACGTAATTGCATTCTACATTGTCCACATACAGCAGTAACCGGATTATCTTCAATCGGTTGCTGAGGAGGCAAGGGTTGGATCACCGGAACTTCCCGACCGTCCGGTAGAGTCACTGTTTTCTTCATCTAATTTCTCCATAAATACATGAACAGCTTTTAGCATGAGAAGAGCTTCTGACACAAGGGTTACCATTTTCTCGTACTCTTCTTTAGAGATTACAACGCCTTCTTCCATTACTTTTCTTCTAGTTAACTATTGTTAATATTTACAATTGGAGGATCGCTAGCGCCAAATACTCTGGCTGCTGCATTGAAAAGACCGACCATAATCTTTCCCGCAAAGTTATCTGATACTCCATTGCTTTCCAATAGAACATCGGTACCGTCTCCATATTCTATTAGTACATCCCCTTGTCCTACTATTAAAACCTTGAAGTTAGTTTCAGGGTCTTCGAAAGTCACACAACCAAAAGACAGAGATAGTAATAAGACTAACAAGAGTTTCTTCATTCTTTACCTTCTGTCTTTCTAATCGCTGCCGCCATGGCTAGAGGAGTTTCATTTACTGACCGATAGTCTTGTAACGCAAGATGCCTAATTCCAGGCATCAAATCATCAATTAGTTTACCAGCTAACTTCAAAGCCTCAAGCATATCGGGAGCGGCGGCTATTAAATAAGCATTGAAGTCTCTTTCTTCCTTATTAGTAGCAGCCCCACGATCATCATATAATTCACAGATAATATCATTACCTTCAAGCGAAGCTTCTGCGATTACTAGATCTCCCTGAGCTTTCCAAGGACCCGGTGTATGATTAGTCATTTGATAGTACTCAATCGCTCCCAGTTTTCATGCTGCTGATCTTTCATTACGATGCTTCACAATATGCTCACTTACATGCGAAGCTGCCCAAGCAAAGGGCTTTGTAACTACCTCAAATCCTTGACCTTTTACTAACCAGTAGATTTCGTCGTGGTATTTAGAAGAAGCTTCTTGTTCGTTTGGGTTCACATCTACGTGAATTGACGCTAGAGATACATCTGGAGGTAAGATAGGTTCTACTTCCCAAGCAGTGTTAATACTCAACCACGCCTCATCTACAAGCTTCTTACGTAGAGATTCTACTCTAGGCTGATAGGTCTTGGTATAGAATACTCTGCCACCCTTGTTTAGAGTATAAACAATAATAGAAGTAACGAATTCCAGCTTACGATGAAGCTGAGAGTCAGTACCGATTAGTACTACTTTATCGTCTCCTTGGCAAGCATCCTTGATAGTCTGTCGGATATCTTCTACTTTCTTACCGTGGAGAGTATGCCATGCGTTATCTAAAATTGCCATTTTATTTTCCTATTTAAATCGAAGCTCCGGGCCAGTCGGTTGTTCGCCGGGTCAATCCTTGCTTAAAACGGAGACCACACTGGAGAGTCAGCTACGTCCCTCACCTTTCGGCACCCTGAGCTTAGAAACCTAATTTGTTGTGTGTTTTTTCAATTCTCTTAAATGTTTTATAAAAGAACCTTCCAACAAAAAAAACTGGAACAGAGGCAAAACCTCCAACTACCAAAACATAAACCATAACACCTTTAAGAATACTTTCAGCCGGTGCGTTCCAAATACTAGTAATTAATTCTTCCATTTTAAATATCCGTTAAAACCTTTTCAAGAGTTTCGTGGTTGTAATCCATAACTTCAAGCTCAAGATAACGAAACAATATATCAAAAAACTTCTGGTCTCTTAATTCTTGTTTTTCTCCAAATTCTTTACAAACATGGTATCCTACAATAGGACCTTTATCTTTCGGGTCTTTATATTTTCCTTTTCCCTTCCAATGAGAAAGCATACTTTCTATTTGCCGTTGCGTAAAAGGAGTAATACTCCAACCAAACTCAGATAGTATCTTTATCCAGTTATTGTCTTTAGGTTTAATAAAATAAGTATCTACAAAAGGGTAATCATAGTACATGTTTAATAATCAAAAAACGCCTTAGCGATATTGATCCCTTCTTCTACTGAGTAGCCTCTGAAGTTAGTTACACCTCGAACTAACGCCCTATCGTGAATATTACCTTCCGGTTCCATTAACACCAACGTGGGGGTTCGGCACATATCAGCCCATCCCAACTCAATAACGGTACCAGAAGATACTTCCTTAGCTCCAAGGAGATTTACAAATAGAAGATCCGCTTCTATTACATCTCGTCTGTCTCTAGCTACAATGGCGTCTTGGGTACTCATACCGCGTCCGACCTTATGTACGTCTCGACGGGGAATATCTCCAATTGTTTGATCGCCTTTATCTAAATAACGCTTGCCTCTCATTGGGGACATACAGCGTACATCATAAGGAGCGAGTGCCTGAGCTACTTCCTCTCTCCATTTGGTACATTCTTCATAAGAAAGACCAGTGATAGGACCAGCAAGATAGATAGAATTACTCATGTATTTTCCTTATTTAAAATGGCGGAAGAGGTGGGACTCGAACCCACGCTAGCATCTCTACTAGACCTCGGTTTAGCAAACCGGTATAATGGCCGCTCTATCACTCTTCCTTATGGCTCCAAGAGTAGGAATCGAACCTACGTATTTCACAGTGATTAACAGTCACCGGCTTAAACCAACATCAGCCACCTTGGAATATGGTGCGGGTGCCGGGAATCCAACCCGAATCTCTACATTGGCAATATAGCATAATAAAGCATTATACTACACCCGCACTGAAACTACGCCAATCGAAGCTTACTTCGACCAACAAAGAGTGGAGTTGCTCTACGACCGAGAAACTCTACTCCAAACTGAACTCGCTTGCCTGTAGTGCGAGTAGTCTTAATAATACCACGTCGATTATTATATCGAGCAGGCCCACCTTCGACGTATACAACGTCTCCAACCTTAAACTGCATAGCAGCCATTCTTTCCTCTCCTCTTTATTAATTGGTGCCCCTGGATGGGATCGAACCACCGTAACCGCCGTGTAAAGACGACGTTCTACCATTGAACTACAGGGGCATTAAGAACAGACAAGTTGCGTTATAAGGGTAAAAAAATTCGGGTAACCTTATAACTTCGGCCTGTTACATCATAAGAATAAGCTAGTGTTTGAAAAACGGGTGCCTTACCAACTTAGGCAATAGTCTTCTACTTTGTAGTTAAGACTATTCGGACTCGAACCAAAATAACCGTATCTCTTTCGGCTTATTCAAAACTAATTACTGGCTAGGTAATGAAAAAGGGAGTTGTTTCACCAATTGAAGATAACCCTTTTCCTTCGGCCAGTAAAACTCTTTAACCTCTAGCGAAATTCGAGATTACTGCCGGGGCAGAAGAATCGAATCCCACAATGTCCAACGATCTAGGATCGTCAGGATCTGCGATTGTGAATCCATTAGATTCCATACCAACCACAATGTTCTTTGCGTTGATTCCTGTCTTGTCTCTGTACTTCTTTAGTTCCTGAACCGGGTGGCTTCTACCAGCATAGGTTTCAGAATCTGTATAAGTAACGAAGCAATCCACGTCGATACCTAGTTTAGTAGCCTGCTTGAACAGTAGAGAACAATCGGTTCCACCAAAAGTATGAATACCAGTCTTTCTAAGAACTGAATCTAACTTATCTTTAGCGGTAATACCCAAGTCTCTTACGCCATCAGCGAACCCAAGAATCTCGTATTGAGGTTCCTTCTTTGCGGTAACCATCGCCATTACAGCGGCACCTTCCGCACAAGTAAGCTGCTCAAGACCGGTGCAGTTACTCCAACTCATTGAGCCAGATACATCAATACCAAGCATGAATCTCTTTCCACTAGGCTCAACAAACTTGAATGCCTCATAGAACGCATCATCCAAAGCGTCAACTACTGTACTTACAGGATTCCAAGATCCGTTTCCACGGAGACTTTCACCTGAACTATATGTCTTAAAAGCTGATAGTACTTGAATAGGATGGATACGAGCCTTCTGTAGTTTTTCTGTGTCTCCTAGTGCAGCAACTACCTTTCGGGCTGCTGAACTGTTAGCTTTCAATAGACCATTCTTGCTCATGTTTCCAAGGTTACGGATCATGGCTCCAAGAGGCATATTCTCTAGTAGAGCCTCCCAAATCCCAGGATCACTTAGCAACTCGGTAGGAACAACCTCACGAGGAAGTCTGTGTTCCTTAATTAGATTGATAACATCCTTCTTCTTAGAATCTGCTAGCGACTCAGCCGCTCTAACCTGTGTAGGCAATAGAGCGAATACGTCTTGCGGTAGATCTGTTGACTTAGCTTTTGACTTAGCATAAGCGAATAGAGCACTCTGCTGTGCATCTACCGGCTTTACGTGAGCCAAGCGAAGAAGATCAAGGTGTGCCCAACCATCACGCTGCTTGTACTTCATCAACTGATAACCGAGACTGTCAGCACTCTTATCCTGATACCAACTAGCTACAGCGCGGCGAGCACCTGAGCCCCATCCACCTAGAGCGTTTCTAAACTCTGCCCAATGGAAAAGGTGAGTACCGATCCGGGCAATCTGAGGAAGGATATCGAATGCGGTACGTCGAGTAACCTCGTCACCTTCAACCGAAGCCAAAGCAAGTACGAACAAAGTAGGATCAACCTTAGCTGCTCGGTTATTAAAAGACACATCCAGCAAAAGATCTAGAACACGAAGTCCATCTTCCTTAATGCACTTAGATGCTGCCTTACCATTCTCACGGGTAAGCTTTGCTTGATTGATATAATAACTACCACCTTCGCTACCTAGGATAAGGAATCTTTCTAGTCTGGCCCAATCACCAACTTGGAAAGAGTATCCACCAGCACTGTTCTTTACAGTACCTTCGATAGGCTCAGTTTGAGGTGTGCTACCATGATTTTCAATTAAATAGTTTTTCTTTCTTGCCACTTTTTTTCTCCCCTCGAAAATAGTCCGAGTTTGTTATTAGCGCGGGCCTCTCACCCGCTTGAGCACTTCCAATTTCACGGACCTTACCGCTGCGGAACAGTACCTACCGCTCCTTACAGGACGTTATACGGGCCTCTCACCCGCTTGACGATCTGCTCGACGTTTAGATCACCTCTACAGGATCATTGTCTGTCTTCTTCTCGTTAGAAGCGGCCGGACAATTCATGGAGCCCTAAGGTGGAATCGAACCACCACTTGTTCCTTACCAAGGAACTGGTCTAACCGTTACTCCTATTAGGGCTAATATACATCACCGTTATCACTTATCTTTAGATCTTCATAATGAGAAGCTATTCGTCTGTAAAACTCTTGTCCCACGCAACTAAGGGTTCCCATGATTTCACAGATTGTAATATATTTCGGAAAGGCTCTCCACCAAGCTATCAGTATTTTGGTGAAAATGTAATTTACAATACCTGCATTCCAATCTTCTTTATTTAAAGAAGTAATTAAATCTTCTATAGAATCTTCTAATTGAAATCGCGTTTCTCTAGAAATATAAGGCATGTTGTCCTATGGAACCGGGAATGAGATTCGAACTCATATCTTCATGGTTCAGAGCCATGGGTATTATTCCAATTATACTATCCCGGAGTATGGAAGTGCTATCGGGATTCGAACCCGAATTTCCGCCATGAGAGGGCGGTGTTCTATTACCTCTTAAACTATAGCACCGTAAAAATTAATAGACAAGTTACTGGGCACGGGGTTTTTTAATGGTAAAGATAACCGTACTACCATTCGGCCTATTAAACTGGAGCTTCCGACGAGATTCGAACTCGCATTCCATTGGGTGAAAACCAAGGTTCCTATTCCATTTAGAAGACAGAAGCTTAATATTAAATAACAGATAAGTTACTGGGCACGGGTTTAGCTGTGTTACCATTACACTACCAGAGTTTCCCCTGACTAGGATTCGAACCTAGAGTAGCCCATTACAATTGGGATAACCGTACTACCATTCGACCTGTTAAACTGTGGCGACGCTACCCGGTAACGATCCGGGGCTATTAGTTAGACAGACTAACGTGCTTCCATTACACCATAGCGCCGTGTTTTCTTTCTCTCGCTCTGCGGGGGTTATCGCTTTTCTTTTCGCGTTTCGCAACCCCGGCTTAAATGGCACCCTAGGTAGGAGTTGAACCCACCATGATGAGGGTAGAAACCTCAATACCACGTCCGGTGGCTAGGGCTTAATTTTCTTACTGGCTTCTCTAAGAGCCTTAGCGTTTTGTTTCTTATATTTATATTTTACTTTGTTACAAATTTTACAATTAGGATCTGGAACCGGGCCATGTCCTGTATAAAAAAAATGAACTCTACAAGAATATAATTTTATTTCTATTGTTTCTTTTTTGTTCATGGTACCCTGAGGTGGAGTCGAACCACCCACGATAAGTTTCGAAGACTCATCTCCGCTTCCGTCGGTCAGGGTTGAAGTCATAAAGTTTTTTATCGCTATTATTATGAAAAGTATAAGATCCTGCATCCATACAGTATCTACATTTAAAACCATAAACTTCTTTTTTAGGGTAAGAATGTCTACAGTTAAAACAAATCCTATCCGGTTTTCTACTTTTAAGATTTTTCATGGTGCTAACGCCTGGAGTCGAACCAGATCCCTGAGTGCTTCAAACTCATGTGCTACCCTTTACACCTCGTTAACCCTTTGGAACTTTATTTAATTTAGTAGGTACTAATTGTATTTTAGGAGTCTTACATAATGATTCAGGGAATGGAGCAACCTTTCTATGAAAATCACCCTGTTCCGCTGCTTTCATTTTATTAGGAAAGACTTTCCTAGATGTTCTATTACAATTAGAACAATACCAAAAGTAATTCATGGAGCCCTCGCACCGAATCGAACGGAATTCTACGGATTACAAAACCGTGGTTTTACCTTTTAAACTACAAGGGCATGGCAGAAGCTGGAGGTATCGATCCCCTACACGTTAATGTACCCAGGGGTTCAAACCCTGTTTGTGCCCTGCACGGCAGCTTCTATTAAATTGGTACTCCCGGTGAGATTCGAACTCACACTTTACAGATTTTAAGTCTGTTGACTCTGCCGATTGGTCTACGGGAGCATGGAACCGGGACTCAGAATCGAACTGAGAACTTGAGGTTCAAAGCCTCAGGTTTTGACCGTTAAACTATCCCGGTATTATTCTATTGTTTCTATCTCAGCATCAGGGAAGTCAAATTTCATAGAAGCCAATGCTTTATACACGGATTCTTTTCTTTTGTATCCTTCACCCTGAGCTACGATCTTGTGATTAGCAGCTTTGTATCTCCAGCGCCACTCATCTTTTTCGTCTTTGTATATTTCTATTTTTGGTGTTCGTTTCTGTTTCATTTAAGCTATCTTCTATAATTGAGTAAGCGAACTCAAAAGCGTCTTCTTCTGTCTTAAAAAACTTCTTAACTCTTATCCAAGATTTTCCCATCAACTTTAACTTAACAACCCATCCTTTCGCCGTCGGAGAACATTTGACTTCAACTTTCATTGGGGAACCTCAAAGTTACCCCCTCTTGTATGGTACTCCCTCTGGGAGTCGAACCCAGCCCTGTAATTTATAAGATTACGGCTCGCGACCGGTGAGCTAAGGGAGCTTAAACGTACTGCCCGCTATCCTCTTTTGCGGTATCCATTTTAACTCTACTGGAGTTAGAAATATCGTGATACAGAGAAGCAAGCGTTCTTTCTTTATCTTTACTAGGCCACACTTTCAGATCTACATCAGTCTCTCTCTTATAGAGCTTCTTATAGTGTTCCACAGTAAGAGATTCAAAATTAAGCAGAGAACAAAGTCTTCCGGGTCTAACAATAGCATCATCCAATTCAGGAAGCTTTGCATTAGTAGTAGCAAGTACTCTAATATCTGCAATCTCCCCCAGCAGACCGTCACTAATATTCAGAAGATCACTAAGCTGATTCAAATTCGCACCGCTTCGTTTAGCAATACTGGAATCTGCATCCTCAATAATCAATGTAGTAGCTTGAGATTCTTCATATGCATGACTATCACAAAGAACACGAACCAATGAAGGACCAGACAAACCTCCTACCAAAGAAGCAGGAATATAAATATATCTACCGGAACCTTCCGTAATCAATCCTCTAACAAAATAACTCTTACCGGTGCCGGGCATTCCTGCCAGAATACTAAAGCGACCGCACGGTTTCTCTATTGTGGATTCTTCAATAAGATGGTCATAACCTTTACAAATCTCTTCCGAATAATTTTCTCTATTCAGTGGACTATTGATACTTCCAATATCTGTAAGACCATATCCTCCGCTTGTTTGTACAAGCATCTTAACAATACCTTGAGGTACTTTTTCTTTAAGATAATCTTTCAATTCTTTCAGGAGAGCAAACAGAACTTCAGGGACCGTAGTTTTAATCTCGAAATTAATTACTCCAGTATCATACTCACTAAGTTCAATAACTCCACCTTCCCAAACGTAAAACCGTCTATCAAAACCATTAGGATCCACATCTACAATAGAGAGTCTAGCTTGAGGTACATGCTTTTTAACTAATTCAATAGCAAGCTTACCTTCATCTTCTACGTACCCATTCAAATCCAAGCGGTAAAGAGGTTTACTGTTTTCAATAATATCAGAGAAAATCCCTCTAATAAACCAAGCATCCGGCGGACCATCAAGAGCCACGGAAGTATTAATCTTTTTCCACCACGGAATATTTTTGGTCACACACCCTCCCAGGTATTTATGGCGCTGCTAGTAGGACTCGAACCTACACCCTCGTCCTTCGCAGGGACGCGCTCTATCCAATTAAGCTACAGCAACCTTTGTGTATATACAATCAATTTTAACTGTTTAGGAAAATTCATTCCACAATCACAAGAATTCTGTGA
Source organism: Deltaproteobacteria bacterium (assembly GCA_021772655.1). GTDB lineage: Bacteria > UBA10199 > UBA10199 > 2-02-FULL-50-16 > JAJFLM01 > JAJFLM01. Next base: position 75,866 of record JAJFLM010000335.1, on the reverse strand, counting down.
CATTTCCCAATTATCTAGTTCTGTATAACTATCCCAACTATCTGTATTTGCATTTTTGTCTTTTTTATTAAACCAACAAAGATGACGAACTCCTAATGGATTTAAAGAGAAAACAAAAGATCCAATTTTGGTCAAGTGGGCAGGCATTTTAAATGGTCCGCACGACGACACACGATTTCGTATCTCCAGGGTCACAACCCGGTATTCTTTCCACTTGAACTACGCGCGGCATAAATTTTTCGATAGTCAGAGCTTGCTTTTCTACATAAATCACATCTACATTTATAATGAACGTACATAGATAAAGAACCATGTTTAGCTTCTCCATTATCTATCTTATTTTTTTCTTTATGACAACCATTACAAAGAAGCTGGCATTTAGAAAACTCTTCTTCCAATTTCTCTTTGGGGTAGCTATCGAGAATTTTCGAAACATTATATTCTTTTTTCGAAGGGTCTATATGATCAAATTCTAAGTCTTCAGTTGTAGAACATTGAACGCATTTGCCGCCCAAGCGTTCTATCCATTCAGATATTACTTTACTATATCTCTTTATTCTAAGTGCTCTTCTTTTTAATCTTTTTACGTCAGGAGAATCTTTCGTGCACTTCTTGCAAATCCCAGCAGAACCAGATTTTCTATTCCCACACTTACAGAACTTATTCGGTAAAAGCTCACGCTTTGGATATTTTCTATTGTTGTATATAGCCGCGCAACTTCTATTACAAAATTTCGGGTTACTGGTTATATGTCCACACTCTAAACAAAACATGGTACTCCAGGGCAGAGTCGAACTGCCGTTACCACCTTATCAGAGTGGGGTCCTAAACCGTTGAACGACCGGAGCGTATTACTTTATCTATTAAATTTCCTAAATCTTTCCCTTCAAGAATTCTATTATAATTCCACGATCCCTTTATTCTATGATCTTTTACTTGTTGTCTAGGTTCGTGATATGTTCTAATCACTTCTTTATTTATTTTTATTGTTTCCGCTTGAGCGGCTTTCCGCATCAGGGGTTCAAGCTTAACACACAACCGGCGGAACGCAACCCCCCGGTTTTGGTTTTGTCTACGTTGATCTTCTGATTGAGCTACTAGTCCGGTAGGTATATGTGTAATTCTACAAGCTGAGTCAGTTTTATTTCTATGTTGCCCACCAGGACCTGAACCGCGATAATAGTCAATTCTCAGATCGGATTTTCTAACGGTTTGAGGCCATGCCATTAATTTGGTTTCCCATACAGAGCGTGACACATCATATGATAAATTTGCCAACAACCCATGAAATCAGCGATGGGAAACAAGCAATAACAACAAATACCTTTTCGTGTTTTATACATGTTTCCCTTCTTATCTGGTCTGGGCGGCAAGATTCGAACTTGCGGCAACTCGCTTCCAAAGCGAGGACTCTGACCCGACTGAGCTACGCCCAGATATTCTTTTTCTTTGCTCTCTTACGTACACCGGATTCTGTTTGACATTTTTCAGTTATACTAACTTGTTTTAAGTAATATTTATGATTCCAATTTACTGTTTTTTTAATTGGTTTCTTTTTTTTAGGAGCAAGGAAAATCCAAACAAGTTTTCCTTTTCCCCTTCTCTTACAATTAAAAAAACCAGGACACCTAAAGTTATTCTTTTTTTTAGGTTTATTAGAAAAAGCTACCGTACAACCACAAGAAAAATAGGCAAGATATTCCTTACTAGAAGTTCTAAACATTTAAAATAATTTGGTGGACCCACCCAGATTCGAACCGGGATCTTCCATCTTGCAAGGATGACGCTCTCCCATTAAGCTACAGGCCCTTATCTTCCATCATATTCTACTTTTTTCAAATTATAAGAATGTTTCTCGGCTTCTCGTTGAACTTCAGATATAAAATGTGTAACCCCATAAGCTTTACTTATTATTCTACTTACTAAATTTTCTATTGTCTCATCTTCTTTTTTTACATAAAAAGAAGAACTAACAATAATACCTATTGAATCAAAAATATCTACAGTTAAAGAATCTAATTCAAAGTTACGAAACTCTAATTTATAGCCATTATTTAAAGTAACCATATCAAAAGAAGTATTATCTTTCATCTCTAACTTTTTCATTCCCTCTATATATTCTTGAACTATACGATTTAATTCTGATTGAAAATAGAGTAAACTAGACATTGGTACCGTCGGAGGGATTCGAACCCTCACCTTTCTGATTAAGAGTCAGGTATGCAGCCATAACACCTCGACGGTATAAGGGGAGCGTGCGAGGAAATAGAAAAGCTATTACCAATTCTCTACTTCCCCGTACTCGTGCAATGTTAAACGAGCAGAAGCACGCACAAATTTTGGTGCCCCCTCTAGGATTCGAACCCAGACCTTATCGCTTAAAAGGCGAATATGCTAACCATTAACACTAAGGAGGCTTATTTTCTTTCTTGATATGTTTTTTCTTTATGACAAATACGACAAAGAAGTTGACATTTGTTTAATTCTTCTTCTAGTACTTTCCAAGAAGCGGATACAAGTCTTTTTCCCACTGGAAAAGATTTTGTATCTGGATCTATATGGTCAAAATCTAACTCTTCTTCCGAACCGCAATAATTACATTTATTACCAAATAAATTTAAAGCTTCTTGTCTACGAAAATGATATCTATTAAGCATATACTTTTTTAGATATTCATTATACTTTCTTTTATTTTTAAGAGGCAAAGATTTCCTCTATATCTATCCCAACCGCTTCTGCGACTTTTCGGATTATCTCTTTTTTCTCCTCAAGTTCGCAATCTTTTTGTCCGTTTTCTTCATCATAAATTTTAGCGCGCTTAAGAAGTTCTCTCATTTCTAGAACATCTTTTTTTAGATCATCAAACTCTTGTCTGGTAGGAGGATTAGAAAAATCAATTTGATAAGGTCTAAACCATTTCTCAGTATAATGATCCATCACCATAGAAACTACGCACATATATTTCTCCTAAAGTGGCAAAGGTAGTAGGATTCGAACCCACACTGCATGGTTTTGGAGACCAGCCGACTAGCCATTATCTTATACCCTTATCCGTTTTATTCCTTGGAGTCCCCGACTGGATTCGAACCAGCGTAAACTGTTTTGCAGACAGTCACCTAAGCCACTCGGACACGGAGACATTAAATTGGTAGCGGAGTGAGAATCGAACTCAATAGTTCAGCTTATGAGACTGACTGGCCTCCAAGGCTCTCCGCTATTACTTTTTCCTTCTTCGATTTCGCTCATATGTAGTCTTAAAATTTTTACATTCTATACATCTACATTTATGATAGCGGTACATAGCATGAGAACCATGTTGTGCTTTACCGTTATCCGTTTCATCTTTTTGTCTGTGACAAGGTTTACATAAAAGCTGGCACTTCTCTAATTCTTTTTCCCAGACTTCTAAAGGTTTACCAAGTCCAATACCATTAAGCAAACCAAATTCTTTATCTTTTTTATTAATATGGTCTGTTTCAAATGGTCCTTTATTAGTTTTACATTTGTTACAAACATTTCCTAAACGATCAAATATAACGTTCCATCGCTTTTCGCGCTTTCGCACCATATACTCATTCTTACTTCTTTTTATAGCTTCTGAGTAATTTTTCATAGTGCGTTAATAGTTTGGTGGAGTATCTAGGTAACGATCCTAGCTGGTCATAAAGACAACAATTTTACAGACTGTCCCATCTCCTTAATGGTCTAATACTCCATAAACGATTAATCGCCTAGCTCCGCTATACTTACCCTAAGGCTCGTTGGCGATGGGACTGAACGCCCCAGGTGGGACTAATCTACATGAGTATAATTACTAGCAGTAGTCTTAAAGTCTTGCTGCCAATCCCACTCATCTAAAACGTACATTCTGAACATGTCCTGGTCCAATACAATCTGTTCAGCGGTAGTCATAGCAAGCATTTCAAGTACAGAATCATAATCTGCTGTATGATTTGTAGGCTCAGGGAGTCTAATATATAGATCTACCTTTCTACCTGCCTTAACATCTTCTAGCCTACTGTCCAAAGCTTTAATTACAGCGGTTCTATATCCCTCAACCGCCCGTTCAAATATTGCACAATGCTCTCGACCATTCTTTCGAATACTTTGTTCAAGCTCATTAACCTTAAAAGTCATCTTCAAACTCGGACTACTATGTCGCATATTCTCCCCAAAAATACAAAAAACCCCGGTCTCTATCTAAGAGCCGGGGTTATATAGTAATATTATATAAACTCGACTCTATACCATGGTACCATTAAGCCCGAATGGTCCCGTAGACATAATGGCAGAATTCGGATAAATATCCGATACATGCCATTGCTGTTCTAAACTTTGTTTGACCATAGAATCTCCTTATATTTTATTATCGCTTTTTGATATTCATTTGTCAAGTAGTCGTGGGATAAAGGAACCCATCTTTATCATCCAAGCACCATGCGTCGACACATGGGGTAGGGTTTTTTACTAGAACATACCTACTATTGAACTAAAAATACGTTAGTTCTTCTTAACAACCCGCTGGCTAGTACCCCAGCTCCGCGACTGAGGGAGTTATCGCTTTTTTCACAGAGAACCGCAACCCCTTGCGAAAAAAACAGATTTATGCGATGATGCCCGAACGGAGGAAATTTTGTTAGTAAGAATCGCACCTTTTACATTTCTGGCAGATCTTAAAAAACGATTGGATAAAGATTGTTTTTTCATTAGGGATTTTGAAGTAGAAATAGAAACTCTTTTACATATTTGTGACAGAAAACAATCTCATGAAGCTGAATATTATGAAGTAGGTCCTGTAGTATTTGATTATATAAAAGGGCATTATTATTGTCATAGGTGTATGATTATATTTAAACCTATTGATATATGGGAAGACACTCATGGCACAGGATATGAAGGTCACGCTTGAGAAGCTATCTATAGGGCTTAAGGGTTTTGAGGATAAAGAAACCGGAGAGGTTTGGATAGCATCAAACGGAAATCTCTGCCATCTTAAATGCATGACGAAGAAAAAGCGAAAGATCACTGAAGATCCTTCTCGTCCTTTTTATGGTAAAGAATTTCTTTGTGATCGTTGTTTACAGCTTATACCACAAGTTCGTAAGGTTGCTAATCTAATGATATTTGTTGAGGATTTATTATGACTTCCTTCCCTCTTGACGTAGCTAATTATTTTGCTATGTATGTAGATTCTAAAGGAAGATTAGAGCTTCGACATGTAAAATGTAATACTAGAGTCTGGCAAGCTGAACTTCCTTATAGGAGAGTATGTCAAAATTGTGGAAAAGAAATTCCTATAGAAATATTAGAGAAATTCAGGGATCCTGTACTACGAAAGAAAATCTCTAAAACCGCTAAGCTAATTACTTTCACCGAAGAATTATTATGAAGGAAGAATGGAAATGGGTTGTATATGAGGATACTGATTTTGTAGATTTACAGCACGTTTCTTGTCATAATAGTCATGTTATGTCGTGGCCTAATAGTTATGGTAAATGTGTAAGTTGTGATAAGTCTGTTCCTCCTAAGATGTATAAGGTTTTTAAATTAATGCTTGCAGTTAGAGGATTGCTATGACTTCGAAACCTAATTCACCCGCAGGGGATCTTCAAATAGATATTTTACCTCTTAAAGAATCCTTCTTCGGTCGCAAATATTTTATAATAACCTACTGTAAAGACTGTGATGCCATCCCTGGGGATCGATCTTGTCCTTGTGGAAACCGAGCTTCTCTTGAGCTATTGAAAAAACGTCGTGTATTAAACGCAATATTAAAACTCCTATGAAACATAATACAATCTGCATCTGGGATATCCAAGACCGGGGACCAGGTGCTCGACCTGCTCTTTACCACGAGTGCCACAATGGTAAATTTTGGGGTATTATTGTTTGTAATATCTGCCATAGTAGAATGCCAAAGAGATTAGAAGCAGCTTTCTATCTTGCTAAATTCACCGAGGGATTATTATGAAACAATGGGATATTACTAGAGATGGTCAAATTATTCATAGCTGTGTAACTGGAAGAACTAAAATAGAATATATACTTTTCTGGCAGAATAGTGAGTGTCCTCGTTGTAGTAAACCTGCCCCCAGCAATCTAATAAAGATAAGGAAAATGATTAGATTTTTAAAGAGCTTATTATGAGTAACTGGGATATTTTATATATTGAAAGAGATAAAATATGGATTATTACTCATTATTGCACTAAATTAGACCCTAATTATTTATGTTTTATATATTCTAATTCTTGTAATTTATGTAATAATGAAATACCCAAATCTCTTGTAAAACTTAGAGATATAATAAATTATACAAAAAATCTATTATGAAAAGCTTCTATCTAGAATCCTTCTCTTTTGAAGTTATAATTATTAGACATTATTGTAAAGATATTATAAACTATCCTACTATAGTAATGGGGGTAGATCAAACTAAGTGTATCTATTGTAATAAAAAAATACCAGAAAAGCTATTGAAACAGAAAAAATTACTTAATATAGTAAGGAGGTTATTATGAACGGTTGGGTAATAGAAAACACACCAGAAAGCTAATGCAGTTTACCAAGAATCTATTATGAAAGATCAATGGTCTCTATTAACAACTCTTCAAGGGTATACCTATTTAAAACATAACTGTACAAAAGAAGTAAAATGGAGGACTTTAATTGCAGATGCAGGAAATAAATGTAATGTATGTAATACTTCTGTTCCTAAACGGTTGGTTAAAGCAATTGATTTATTAAATTTCACCAAATATCTTCTCTAACAGCAACTACTTTCATAGTACCTGCACATACAACTGTACTACTAATGTTACACCTATTAGTAAACCATCTAGGTTCATCCTGAGCCCCTACAGTTAATTCCACCTATTTTTATATAAAAACCATTATTGTATATGGTTAGGATTCTTTCCACCTATTTTCAAAAACAAAATTGCAAGTATGATATACTAGATATGCCATTGGCCCAAACAGGGGCCACCCCCCTTCGCGAATAGGCAACAGTCCCACTCAAGTGCCCGGAATCGTTGAGGTTTCTCTGTGTTTCTAGGTGGTTGGTTTTATCCCCGGATAAAATTCGGTCTCCCTATAACTATAGGACGTAAGTTATTGATTTCATTGAGGAATATGGAAATAGCCGTCCACTTATCTAGGGTGTTACCGGTCAGTTGCACATGCAACTCCGCTCGTAACCCCTTGATTTCAAACGGGATTTCAAAAAGGTCTCAAGTTTTTTTTGGAATGACCGAAAAGGAAAGCACGACCGACGGAACCACCTCATCACTGTAGATGAGATATAGGTACCGTCCATACAGTACCCTCTTAGTTAGGGTATAGGAGATAATATATGTCAACTGCAAAGCGAACCTCTGCCAAGATGCTCAAGACTCAGCTTGCTGAACTCCTGGGTAAGGGTGATTCTCCCGAGGCTATCCTCGCCGAGATCAAGAGGCAGATTGGAGTGGCGAATATCGCCGCCACTCCTACGCTGGCCGCTCCGAAGGCTCCCAAGGCTGAAGGATCGGTAGGTACGGCAGCTCCCAAGGCTACCCGTACCAAGCGGACTCTCGCCGCACCGAAGAGTTTCTGTACTCTTCCCGGTAAGCGTCCCGGCTTCATCAACCTCTATCTCTACGCTGAGGATGTGCATCAGGATGGAGCGCCCTCGACCGCAGGCTACGGCAAGGGTACCGATGGGTACAACGAGCTGATGGCCGCAGGGTTCCGGTGGGCCGGAAGTACCGGCAACTGGTGGGGTTCTGAGAGTGTCCTGCCCGATACCTACAAGTTTGATGAGTAGGTAAGACTAGAATCCCCCCTAGGGTAACACCTAGGGGGGTTTTCTGTTTTAATATAACCTTGAAGTCTTTACTTTAGGGTTATATTTCTACAGAAAGGAGAACGAGGATGATTATTGTATATATGGTTGAAGTGAAGAGCGAAAATGTGTGGCATTTTACCTCACATCTTCATCCGACGATGATCGGTGCTTTCTACCACGCTGAGGCTATGCTCGACGGCAGTGATGTAGAGGTAGCGAAGATTCGACCGGTGAAAGGATCATCTGCCCTCTGCCAATGGTTGGATGAAGCATTGGCATTGTCCTAATGGTATGACTACTTACATTAGTAAGTCTGCTATTGAAGAATACGACAAGGAGAACTCAAATGAACTGGGAAGTGTGGTACCTCACAAAGTACGGTAAGATGTTCAAAGCTTGGAAGAACTACAAGACCAGGTTCCAAGCTGAGCATGTTGCTCTTAAGTCTCTGGATGCTGAGGCTCACCTTGTTGGGTATGAGGTGATTAATATCTGAAGACTCGTTAATACCTAGCTTGGAGGAGCTAGGTATTGATGAATCTTTAGTAGATGTACTACTAAAGGACCTCTCACCCTACTTTTACACTGGTGTGTGGAAGGGGACATAGGGTGAGAGGGTGTTTTATAATAGAGGAGAGATTAAATGAAACGGTGTCCTAAATGCAAAGGTCTTAACTTCCTTACCTTGGGGAAGCAAGACTACCACAAGTGCAAAGACTGTTATCATACTTGGGGTAAGGATGGAGAGCGAAGGCTGCTTTTGGCTAGCATCGGAAGCGATGTTAACCGAGCTTTCAGGAAACTCTTCGATGACGAAGATGAGGAGGATAGGCGTTACTACTAGATTAAGACAAGATTGGACAAAACAAGAGAGATATCTTTCTCTCATATCACAAGGAGCCTGAGGGATGCTGAAGTAAAACTATTAGTTGATTAATCCCTAATTGGAGGGTTAGGGATTGATGAACTAAGGAGAAGGAGATGAATGATCTATTAGATGAGAACCTTGAGCCCTTACATTGTCTAAGGTGCAAGGAGAAACTAACTCTCACTAATATAGGTGAGCCTGTATTCGGTGTTATCTGCAAATTATGTATGGCTGTAGTTAACGCTGGATTCAGGAGAATGAGGATGACTAATGAAAGCAATGAAGAACGAGGTGATTGAGGCCAAGCTTACTGCTATCCTAGCTACGATGGGCCAAGGTGGTCTTAATCTTGAGGATAGTAAGCATATTAATCTAATAGTCAAAACTATTATGAAGGCCCTTAAAGGAGAATAATAATGAATAGTTACGAGACTCGGAAGCAAGTACGACAGCGTGAGGCTATTGAACGACAGGCTGAGCATGATAAGCTCACTAACAAACAGAAGTACGAGAAACTGAAGACTCGTGGTGCTGTTTGTTGTGATGAGGCTGAGCGTTACTTAATTGGATGGATCAAGGATAATAATAAGAAAGATATAGAGAAGCTGAAGGAAAAGAGCAAGTGAACTGGCTTACTATCCCTGCTATCTTGGGTACCATCCATGGTATCATGCTTTGGTATAAGTTTATTATCGTAGGAGATATGGGATGAGGAGGACTAGACTAGGGGTACATTAAGATATCTACTCTTAATAGGTATCCCGATCCAACTAAATATATTAAGCCCCTTAGAGGGGATTGTAGGAGCTAATGAAAAAGAGATTATATTTGATCCTACTATAATTAGCTGCCCTGTGTGTGAGGCTAAAGAAGGAGAGCCTTGTATATTTAAAAAAGAAATTCAAAATATTTAGTGTACATTCAGAGAGGACAAGTAAAGCATTTGGTATTAGACCTACGATTCCTAATCTAAAAACGAGAAGTGTTATTCGAAGAGGTAAGTATTAATGAAGTATCAAGTATATGACGGTGGCAAACCTGCTGATAGTAAGCATCATGTTTATATTAATAAAGGACATGGCTGGGATAACAGCATTTTTAATACTCTTGAAGATGCTAAAGACTATGCTTATAATTGGTTTGTGTCTTATATTTCTCTTAATGAAATTAAAGACATGGTGCCTAATGAAAAGTATGACTACTCTGGGTATGGTGACTGCGCAGAGATTAAGGAGATTGTTGAATGAAATATGTATGGGTCTTGGGAGTAGAGTAAATGAGATGGAGTACACCTAAGCTCTGGGATACTGGTGAGCGACAGGCTTACAGTGAAAACATTCTACCTACTCACCCACTTAGGGGAGGAGATACAGCCGGATTGTTTAATGTAGTAGAAGATAAGGCTGAAGCTAAGGCTAAAGATATAGCAGTCTTTAACTTTAGTGAAGATGATGAGAATGGGTGGCGTGCCTTCATTAGTATTATAGAGGTTTCCCTTTGAGTTGCACATACTGCGGTAGTTGGAGAGTGAGAGAACTATTCTTTAGATTCAAACAGATTGTCTGTTTGAAATGTAGAAGGACAAAGATTCAGATGGAAGATTTATCCGTTATGATTGATGATGATGTAGATGTAGCATTTAGAGAGATATTTAATGAAGATATTGTGGGGTTGGAGGTGGTGGTATAACACTAGAGAAATCGCTCAAGTTCTCAGCCCGGATGCCGATACGTAAAGGCAACCGGTGATTCACCCCGGAGATAAAGGATAGATAGATGGGATTTAAGAATAGCGTAGTCAAGGCCGAGGCAATTAGATTGATTCGTGATGCTGATGAATCTGATGTGCTTATTAGTGATAGATATTTTCTTGGTCCTTGGGAAAATATTATGGCTACTGATTATAGTGGATGTCGATGTGCCGTTGGAGCTATGTTTATTCCTCATGTAATAGATAATAATATTATTATTTTTCATTCTGTTATCATAGATCATTACGGTATTAATGAGGATGAACAATGGACTATTGAAAAACTAAATGATGCTTATGTTAGAGCTAAGTCAGGGAAGACTAACTCTCTCCATGCTTCAGCATTGAGAGAAGACCTTTACAATTATTTGGAGAGTCTATGATTACTTTAGAGGAAGCAGTTCAGACTGTACTTGATGCAGCCCGCAACACAGGACATAATGAAGAAGCTGACGTAGTGGAAGACTTCTTTGTTAATGTTATCTTTGATGGAACAGAGGAAGAAACTCATGCCTGATACACTAGTTGAAGTTACCTTTCATTCTGAAAACGGTACAGATCATACGATGATTACTTTTGACAACGAAGCTGAGCTAAAGAAAACAGCAGTCATTCTTGATGCTGATATCTATACAGTTCACCATAATAAACCAGCGGAGATTTACTAATGAAGATTAAGCAAGGACGTGAAATGGTAGCACTAATGCTTATCCAACCAGACAATACGTTTGGTAGTAAGAGAGAGATTATTACTTTCTTCTCTGATGATAAGAGGGTAGCACACAAGGAAGCTGAATCTATTGGACGACAGCTGTCAGATCAAAGTAAGATTGTAGGATATTCGGTGGTATGATTAAGGAGGAGAATGCCTAGCGAACGAAAACCCTAGCATAATCAGGCACTTAAAAAGGAAAGTCGAGCGCCTTATAACCCACATGATGCCATACAAAATGGTATTTAAGGAAAATATAATGAGAGAACTTCTTCTTACTGTTACTGCTATTGCAGCATTTATTAGTTTTGGAGTTAATTTCAACCAAGCAGATAGGATCGAGAGGCTGGAGACTACAGTTAAAATACTTGATGGTGAGCACGATCAGATTAGTGGTGTTGTTGTTAATGATGAAGCTGAGGCTAGGATGGGGGAACGATACGATGACCTTGAGTTTGTAGTAATGGCCCTTGAAAGGAGGATTAAGAACCTTGAGAATTAGAATCTTTAAGAGATTGAAAGAAGCTGAGGCTGAAATTAAAAACCTACAGGAATATATTAAGGCTTTAAGTCTAGATATAGGTGATATTATTTCTGATCTTGAAGGTGAGTATATTACTTATAGTACTTTTCATGAAGTAAAAGAAGATATTGATACTAGAGTTAGTAATCTTAACAATATAATTGATGATATGGAGGTAGATTGAGTGAGCAGCTATAAACTTATCTATGGTTTTGCAATTATTGATCCGCCAACTAGAAGTGAGAAACTTGCAAGTGAATGTAAACATATACTAGGAAATGCAGCTTGCGTTGATTGTATTGCTAAACTAGTTGATCTAACTGCTAAAGATGTTGAGCTTGGTATTGAAATGGAAAGAAATAATGTACATAGTTAAACTATATTATAGTAAAGATTGTAAGCCAGCTTACAAAAAGGAGATTATTTATGGCACTCGCCACGATGCTGTCCGATATGGATTCCGTTGTCGGGATGAAAGAGATTGGATCGTTGGATTCACAGTGGAAGAAAAAGATGCTGATTATTTGGGTCGCTGAAGGTGATAATGGTACGGTACAATTTGATTCTCCCCCTAGTGATAGAGATGTAAGAGAAGCTTGCGAAGATCTTGAAGGTAATATTGAAGTATATCAAGTAGAATGTATTGAAATTAAGAGAACCCTTATTTCTACGGTGATTGATGAACAAGATTAAAAAATTTATTGGAGATATAGATACTAATTTTATAATTGCAGGAGTTACTTGGACTGCATATATTATTATGCTGTTTGAGCTAACTCCTAGAGGTTAATATGTACGAAGTAACTTTTAAGCCTAGTTATGGTGGTAAACCTGTTCGTTCAATTAAGAATGACTGGCATGAGGCCACCGCGTTGTGCTACGATCTTGCAGACCGTGGTGGTTTGTCTGAAGTAACAGATGAAAATGGTAAAGTTAGACTTTCCGTTTTCCATTCATTGGATTAATATAATGACTGTAATGTTTTTTCTCGCTGGTATGTTTGGTCTTTCCCTTATGCAACTCGGAAAGGAAGAATTTTATAGAATTGATGAAGATGAAAGCCCTATTGAAGATAAGGATCTTATGGATAGAGTGGTCCTTTGTATTAGATTTATCTATACTTTGCTCACTTTGATTTCATTTGCTGTTGCATTCAAGCAAGTTTGGTTTATTTTTATTCCCTTTATTTGTTTAGGGGTATTGCCAAAGGAGATTAGGAAAAATATGTTCTATCCTTTCGGAATCATTAGACTATCAGCATTGTTCTTCTGTGCAGGGTATGTTGTATGATTAAGCTTGGATGCTTGGTGATTGCTGTTTGTTTTCTTATGCAAACAATTATTAATAATAAGAGAGGAAGAAAAAATGACTAGGAATACTAAACAAAAAGTACTTGATATTACAATAGTGGGAATTATTGTTATCGCTATTGTACTGCTTACTTTGTCTACTCCTGCCTCTGGTTATTTTGAGGTTAGAGGACCTGATGATCCTCCGCGTAAAGATGATATCCTCGCTGGTTATGTAGTTAGCGGTAAGGAGGTATGTAGACTTTATGATAATAGACGCTCTCTAATGAGAGTGTGCCAAACGTTTGAGACTGAAGAGAAAGCCTTGGAAGCCTTCAAATATTTGTCTGAATTGGAGAAACTTAATGACAATTAAAGAAATTACAGCACTAGTAGTTTATCTTACTATGGTAACTTTTTATATAACAGGAACTATTGTACTATATGGAGTAGCTTTTAATTATGATCCAAAACTAGGTACGCTAATTATTTGTACCTCTGGTTTCCTTGCTTGTAAAAGTTTTCTTAAAGGACTTATTTAATTATGAAGATTAGATTGTATGATGACTTGCATCTCGAATTTGGTAATCCGTTTGAAATCCCTAGCCTTAAGCATGATGATGATACTGTGCTTGTCCTTGCTGGTGATATTGAATTGGCTACAGATGCAGTACCTTTTATTGAAAAAGCAGCGGAAAGGTTTAAAGCAGTAATATATGTGGTAGGTAATCACGAGTATTATTATGAAACATTTCCGATGGTACCTCAACAAATAGAAGAGAGACTAGAGAGAGGTAATAGTAATAATGTTTATGTTCTTGATAGTACAGCTGTAACAATTGATGATACTAGATTTATTGGGGGTACATTGTGGACTGATTTCAATAATGGCAATGCTATGGATATGATGAGAGCACAACAGAAAATGACAGATTATCATCTTATTCGACAGATTGGAGGTGCTAAGCTTATCCCTGACGTACTATATGAGGCCCATCAACGAACTAAAAGATTTATTATCAGTGAACTCTCAAATAGAGAATATGGAAACTACGATAAGCAAGTAGTAGTCACTCACCACGCCCCTAGTTTCCAATGCTTGCATGGTAAATATAGAGGAGAAGATACTAACCCAGCATACGCCTCTAATCTTGAAGATGTGATTCTTGAGTTTCAACCAGAGCTATGGCTCTTTGGTCACACTCATGAGTCTACTGAAACAGTGATTGGAAAGACGAGGATTTATAATAATCCTTATGGTTACTACTCAGATGGAATCAATCCTAACTTTGATATTGATGGAAAGGTGGTAGAGATTTAATGGCAAAGCGTAAGTATCGTAATCGTAGAGGTAATATCAATCAGATGAATGGTATTAAGATGGCAATCAATCCTAGTGGTAAGTTCAAGGAAGCCTGTGATGCTGCTAGCATCCCGCCTACTAGACGACAGTTTAGTAAGTGGACTCGTGGTATGGGGCTTGCGTATAGTATGAGGAATGTAAAGAATGAGTAGATTTGATTATTATTCAATAGCTTTTTCAATATGTTTAGGTCTATTGGCTATAACTTTCTCTCTTAATAAGATAATTAATATTTTAACTGAAATGAATACTATTCTCCTTAATATTACAACTAAACTTCCGTGAGTATTAATAATGACAAAAAAGTCTCTAGACGCTGCAATAGAAACCTTTGTTCCTTCTTTTAATAATCCAATAGTAAGAGATACAATTAGTAGACCGGCGAGAGTACGAGAAGCTGCTATATCTATAGTTAGAACAGGAGCTTGGGATTGTGAAGAAGCTATAGTGATACAACAAGCTTTAAATGATCTAGAAAAAGAAGGATTCTTTGTATTTAAATAAGTAGCTACGTAGTGCATGGGGTTGACACGCTTAATCGGTGCGCTACGGTATGCGGTGCTCGGGAAAGACCCGGACATAAAACAAATAGGTTATAACTGTTTATTGGAGAAAGCTGTTCGGTGGTTTATAGGGTAATTGATAAAGGGGTTTTATTCAATTACCAAAAGGTGAAGAAGGGATTCATTAGTTTATAAGCAACACCTGACTATATGTTAGGCATCTAATATCCCGGTGCAAACAGGGAGTCTGGACGTAAGTAACACCTAATTATATTAGGCAGACCGGGCTCCCTGTATTTTTTTATAAAGGTTTAAAATGAAAATTGGATTTACTGGGACGAGGAAAGGTATCAACTCCCATCAGCATGATTCCTTAATTAAATTTGTTAGACATCTATCTTTAGAAGAAACCATTGAAGCGCATCATGGAGATTGTGTTGGAGCCGACGCACAATTTCACCAAATTCTAATTCTTCTACAGGAAGAAGGAAGAGATATTAAGATTCATATTCACCCTCCCAATAAGGAAGAGAATAGAGCTTTCTGTAAGGGAGCAGATGTAATTTATGAGGCGGATGGATATTTAGTTCGCAATGAGAATATTGTTAACAATACTGATATATTGATTGCTTGTCCTCTTGAGAATGAAGAACAGCAACGAGGAGGAACATGGTATACAGTACGATATGCTCGTGAGAAGAATAGATTTGTATATATTTTGCGCCCATACGGAGCCGAAGTTGACCAGTAATGAGCTGAGTATTAAAGAATTAAGTGAACTGTTCCCTAATCATACTGAAGAGGAGGTTAGAGAAGATTTAATTAGTATGGCTAAGGACGAATTAATTGTTGCTATTCCTACAGAGAAGAGACAAGGTAGAATAGTATTTAAAGCGTTTATCTTCGCCACCGAAGAAGAGTTTGAGTATACTAGACTATGGCTTGAAGATCCTTTCTTTGAGGTACAGTAATGAAGGTGAATAATGTCTGGTGATCGCTTTCCTGTGTAATATCAGGCACTTAAAAAGGAAAGTCGACCGCTTTTACCCCATATAAAGGGAAACAAAATCGGATTAAACGATTCTACTACGCTAAAGTAGTGGATAACTAAAGGAAAGAATATGGTTGGTATTGGAATTTTTGGAATTGTTGCTGGTATTTCACTAGCAGTATTTGTTCTTCTGGCAATTGCATATAGAACGGTTGTAGAGCCGAACGAGGTGCATATTGTACAGAGTAATTCAGGCAAGACTATTTATGGTCTTGATAATGATACCGAGATTAATAATAGTTATTATTCTTGGCCTTCATGGGTACCTGTGATTGGTGTACAGGTTAAGGTTCTTCCTTTGTCTGTATTTTCCCTCGAACTTAACGGTTACGAGGCTTACGACGTAGGTAAGGTGCCTTTCGTTGTAGATGTAGTATCGTTCTTCCGAATTGATGACCCTTCTCTTGCAGCTCAGCGCATTACTTCTCTTAGAGAACTTAATGAGCAGCTTCATTCGATTCTCCAAGGTGCTGCCCGTACCATTCTGGCGAAGCATGAGATTGAAGACATCATGATGGATCGTAGTACTTACGGTGATCTTTTCACTCAAGAGACTGCGGATCAGCTTTCAGCTTGGGGTGTTACTAATGTAAAAAATATCGAGCTGATGGATATTAGAGACGGTAATGGTTCTAAGGTTGTTTCTGATATTCAAGCTAAGAAAGAATCCCTGATTGATAAGGAATCTCGTACTGAGGTTGCTACTAATAAGCAGGCTGCTAGGATTGCTGAGATTGCTGCTGAGCAGGAAGTTCAGGTTAGAGAACAGGAAGCACTTGAGCTTATTGGTAGACGAACTGCTGATAAGGACAAGGCTGTTGGTATTGCTACTGAGCAAGCTCAACAGGAAATTAAGCTTGAAGCTAGGACCACCATGGCCCGCGACATGGAAATTAAGCGAGTTGCTGAGGTACAGCAAGCTGAAATCAATAAGTCTGTCAGGGTGGTAGCAGCCGAGCAGCTTAGAGAAACTCAGGTAATTGAAGCCGAAGGTAAGAAGCAGGAAACTGTTACTCTTGCTGAAGGTTCTCTTGCTGAGCAACAGAAGCAAGCTGAAGGTATCCTGGCAATTGGTCAGTCTCAAGCAGAATCTAGGCGGCTTGCTGAGATGGCACTTGTTGATCCACAGATTGCCCTCGCTACTGAGATTGGTGATAATGAAGGGTACCAGACTTATCTGACTTCTATTCGAAGTATCGAAAAGGATCAGGCAGTTGGTATTGAGCAAGCTAAGGCTCTTCAGGAAGCGCAGATCAAGGTTATTGCTAATACCGGTAGTGTTACTAACGGTGTGAATAATGCTATGGATCTGTTTAGTTCTAAGGGTGGTACTGCTATCGGTGCTGCGGTGGAGGGTTTCGCTCAGACTCCGCAAGGTGCTAAGGTTCTTGAGAATCTTGGTATCCATTCAGATAAGGAGAACCGCACTAATGGTGCCGCGTAAATAAAACCTCAGACCGTCTGAGGTAAGGAGGTGGACTTAGAGCTGCGGAGGGGTCTAAGTCTGCCTCCTTTTTTTATGGAGCTGATATGATGGCTATTATGACTAAAACTAAGGCTTTAAAATTATGGGAGAATAGCCAAGGTATATGCTGTTTTTGTTTTTGTGATTTAAACCGTGAGAATATTACAATAGAACATATTAAGCCTAGAGGAATAGGTGGAAGACATAAGTTTTCTAATTTAAGACTCTCTTGTGAGTCTTGTAATAATAAGAAAGGCAAACTAGATCAAATAGATATGAAAAACCACCCTAAACGTAAAATAGGTAGACGCTATAAAGGTTTAGGAATTAGAAGTCGATTGATTAAAGAAGGAAAAGTATAATGTTTTATTGTAGAAAATGTGCTGATAAAAATGGGTGGCCTTGGGGATTGTCTGGATCGTATGGTCCCTGTGAAATATGTAAGAAAACAGATACTTGTACAGATGTTCCTAGTCATAAACTCCCTGCTCCTAAAAGGAAAAAGAAATGATTAATTATGTTACTGGAGATGCTACTGAACCTACTGGTGAAGGAGTTAAGATTATTGCTCATATTTGTAACGATATTGGAAGATGGGGATCTGGTTTTGTAGTTCCTTTGGGAAATAAATACCCTCTTGCCAAAGAAATATATAAGAAACACGAGCTTCAATTGGAAGATATTCAATTGATCCCTGTTGTTATGGGTAAATATTTTCCTGATATTTGGATTTGTAATATGGTAGCTCAGCATAAAGTTAAAGGACAAACTACAGACGGACTGCCTCCTATTAGATATGAAGCTTTGCAAGTGTGTTTGGCAAGTCTTGATAATGCTGCTTATAATTTAAGAGAAGCCTTCTCAGAACCTATGGGTATGTATACTTTAGTTAGTATTCATATGCCTCGTATTGGATGTGGTCTTGCTGGTGGAGAATGGGGTGAAGTAGAGAAGATTATTGAAGATAATGTCCAAAATTCGGAGGTGTATGTATATGATTTACCGTAAGAATAAGAAAGTAATCGAACTTCTCCCGGATAAATTGGAGGAAGATGAAGAGATCTGGCATTATTATCATCATCTAGTCGCTCCTTATAGTATTAGTTCAACAACTAGAAAAGGAAGAACCGGGAAAGGTCAAGATTATAAAATCGCAAAAGGATTTGTAAAAACCTTTGATGGCAATGGAGAAAACAATTTTAAAACGGCATTGAAATATATTGAGGAGCTAATCGAACTGTATAAAAATATGAGAACCCAAGAAATTAATCAAATTATGCTTAGGAGACACTTCACAACAGGAAAAGCTATTGAAGAAAGAAAAACAACTACGTTTTTCAGTCCAAATGAATACCCTATTCTCGTAGATAATTTTGATCTTAGAGATTTGGAAAGGGTATCCCTTGGAAAAAACAGAAAAGGTATAGCTAAACATAGTTATACTATATAATAGTTCAGTAGAACTATACCGGTGGGGTTGACAACCCGAATCCGGTGTGGTACCTTAGACGACTCGCGGCAAAGCGCCGCAGTCAAATGACAGAAAAGAGAAAGGAAGAAACAAATGAGCGATACTCTTAACATGGCAGGCTGGACTCTGGATACCGTCACTGGGGAAGTATCCCATGATAGTTGTGAGGGCAGCGAGCTTACTGTAGTCCATGGTAAGGAAGTGTGTTCTATTTGTGGTACTGTTTTGCCGGCGGTCATGGAAATGGCACTACGAACAGTAGAAGAAGAGTTTGATGAGGATAGTGGAAGTTCTACTATTTATAATCATGGGGAAACCCAAAACGAGGAGAATGACGAGATGGTTGATACTGAGTATGATGAGGAGATTTGTGAGGAAGAGCCTATTGCTGCGGAGCCTACGGTTGCTCGCGGTGGTAAGCTGATTGGTTCGAGTTTGCAGGATGAGAGCGAAGATCGTGAGGTTAAGCCTTCTACTCCTGCTGCCGAGCCGGATTTTCTCGCCGCTGCCGAGGCTATGCTTTCTAACCCGGAGTTTAAGAGTGTCCTGACTCAGCTTCTGGGAAGTGAAGCACCGGCTAAGGAAGCTAGAGTTGCTAACCCTGGATCGGATAAGGATCTCAATTTTGAGGTTCTGGATTCGAGTGTTGGTAAGAAGGGTTTCTGTGAGATTAAGTTCAATCAGAAGCCTTCGGAAGAGACTCGTGCTATCCTTAAGGGTGGGCAGTTTCGTTGGAATGGTAAGACACAGCGTTGGTACGGTAATGCTTCGCTGCTTGCCTCTACGGAAATGTTCGGTACTCACGTAGCGGCTTTCGTTAACAAGGAATACACCTCTTAAGGTGTAAGGCTTGGAGGTCCCCTACCTGGAAACCCTTAAAGGATGCCACAGGTAGGGGGCCTTTTCGTTTATGTCTAAATCAAATAAATATTTTGGTAAAGAAAGATTACCTACACCGCCGCCGGGGAAATTTCACTCTGGATCTAAGAAACCTGATCCAATCGGCGATAAAAGAAGCGTTCGAGAAGGTATTAAAGAATACGAAGATGAGCAATCCGAAATTAATGCAGAGACCGAAGAGACCGAAGAATCTGAAAATAGGTAGTCTTTGGTATTATTATCCTAAAGAAGCTACTCGATTAGATGAACTTGAGATAGGAACGGAACTAGTTATCCGGGGGAAAGCTTATGGTACTAAAATAAAACAAATTACAGTATCTGTATTGATGGAAAGAGAAAGTATTTATAATAATTGTAATGAGCGGACTGGTAGTTATATCTATCATCCCGAAGAGGAAACATTTGAAGTTTTTGTTTCCGATCTCGCTAAAGGAGAGAAATAATGATTAAAGGTGGAAAGTTGGGGATTGGTCCCCGCCGAAGTAAAAGTGCTTTTGATATGTTTAAGCCTATTGCTGCGGATAACGCTAAGGATATGGCTGTTCAAACTGGATTGGATTTCATTGTAACCAAGCAACCTCTCAAATATTCTTCTGTTTTGCGTAAGGAAGAGTTTACTTGTGAGAAGTGTGATCATGCTCATAAGGTACCGCTTGAGAGAGTGAGTCCCTCTCACGTATCTATTGTTAGAATGGATAATGATGAACAAGTAGGAGTAATGAAGAAGAATTACGGGCTTGTTCAGTATATTGATATGCTTGAGTTTACCGAGCTGCTTGTTAAAGAAGGTGAAGCTGGCTATGTTTCCGGTGGATATACTGGAGAAGGTGAGCGGGCTTGGGTAGTTATGAAAACAGCAGATTATGTAGATCTTTCTGAAGAGGATCGCGTATCTTGTTATTTTTATATTACTACCTCTCATGATGGAACGTCTGCTCTTAACGTAATCCCTGCTGCTTTGAGGGAACATAGTAAGACAGTTCTTATTGCCCCAGGTGCTCTTAATAATAATATTAAGATTAAGCACACCAAGCATGTTATTGATAGAGTAGCAAGGGCTCGTAACAGTCTAACGAAGGTTAAGACTTATTGGGAGGAGTTTGGTAATAGTTTCCAGTTGATGGGAAAAGTAGTTGCTACTCCCTCTGTAGTTAAAACTTACCTTGAGATGCTTGCACCAGATGCTAAGACAGATAAAGGTCAAACTAAGATAGAAGAGCTTAGAGGAAAGATCGAGACTGTGTATAGAACTAGCCCTAGCTGCAAGCTTCCTAGTACTAATGGTACATTGCTTGGTCTTTATTTTGCTGCTACTGAATTCTATGATCATCATACCATTACTCGAAAGCGTAAAACTTTGGATGCTAATAGTGCAAGGGTAGAATCCATGCTGGCAGGTAATGTAGCAGAAAAGAAAGCTAGATCTTATGCTGCTGCTATCAAAATTGAGGAGAAGCTTGGTGGATTTAATCTCACAGAATAGAGAAGTAAAAAGTAAAACAGGTATTTGGATTCTTGAGATAGTTTGTTTTTTTATCAATCATGATTGGTCTTGGTATAGAATTATAGATGCTAAATCTACAGTAAGGTGGCTAGGTTGTGATCGTTGTGGTTATTCTGTATCCTTTCCTGTAGAGTATAAAGAGGAAAATTAAATGAGAAATTTTATAATATTGATTATTTTGGCGTTCGCTTCTCCTAGTATGGCAGCTTTAGATAGACATTCTATCGGATATGATTTTGAAAATCTCTCAGATACAGATAAAGCTGAAATAGTTTCTCTTATTGCTACAAAAAATAAGAATGGTCAGGATGTTAATATATCGAAAGAAGAAGTGGAACCTTATCTAAAGCTTATTAATTCTATTGGAGAAGGACTTATTAAGCTTGCTAAAGATCTTGGAACCACTGCTAATGAATTGATTTATACTCCAGTAGGAATTGTCACTGTTAGTATGATAGCATATCATATTATGGGAGATAAAGTTCTAAATATTATTTTAGGGATAGGATTCTTTTGGACGATGTTTCCAATTTGGCTGATTCTATTTTACAAAATAGTTATTCCTATTGAAGAATATGAAGAGGTGATTAAAAAGTATTGGTTTAAAAATGAAACTTATGTTGTTAAAAAGCCCATTAGAACTAAGCCTGCTTTCTTTTTAGGATATGGATCAAATAATAAAGAAAATAGAGCATGTGGAAATGTTTGGGTTTTTACTGTTATTCTTCTTTTTATAGGTCTTATTACTACTATTTGGGTGGCTTAAATGGAAACCGTAGGCGTTGTGATTGGTAGATTTCAAGTACCTGTACTTCATGAAGGACATAGATATTTAATTGATGAAGCCTCGGATGTAGGAAAAAGAGAAATTGTTGTTTTCATTGGAGTACATCCTATCCCTAATAGCCTTGAACATCCTCTTGACTTTAGAATGAGAGCAGATATGATACTAAGTAAGTATCCAAAAGCTATTGTTCTGCCTTTGTTTGATAGTCCATCGGATGATAAATGGTCTGAACAAATAGATCAAACTTTGAGACAGGTTCTTCCTTATAGAAAATTCATGCTCTATGGTGGAAGAGATTCTTTTATTCCTCATTATAAGGGAGTCTATCCTACAGTAGAGCTTGAGAAGTTTCAGGGAGATTCCGGTACAGAGATTAGAAATTCTATTACTACAGTAAATTCTGAAGATTTTAGAAAGGGATTGATCTACGCTGCTAAAACAAGGTGGCCCGAGATTAAACCTACAGTAGATATTGCAATATATGATAAAAAACAGGATCTTGTTCTTCTCGGACAAAAGAAAAGTAATGAAGGTTATTGGAGATTCCCTGGTGGTTTTATTGGGGAAGGCGAAAATGCAGAATTTAGTGCTTGCAGAGAATTGAAAGAAGAAACTTCTCTAATTATTGATACAAGTAAACTAGAATATATTAGTAGTCATCCAGTAACAGATTGGAGAAATACTAGTAATAGTTCTATTCTTACTTTCTTCTTTGCAGCTGATTATTATTCAGACAATAGTTATATTGAAGCAAAGGATGATATGGATATTTTAGAATGGAAAAGTATCTTTGATGGTCCCACTAATTTTGCAGATGGACATGCTGCTTTGATGGTTGACTTTATTAATTGGTATGACAAACGGCGGAGTTTTAAAATAAAGTAAGGGGATTGAATAATGAAGATAACGATTAAAGCTTATAAATGTAAATATAATATTAGTTGTATTACACAGTGTACTGCATGGGTAAATTATCTTGAAGAAGAGATAGCTTGTAGTACAAAAGGATTTAAAATACCTAAAAATATTAAAGAAATCTATTTTGTAGTTTCTACTGAAGAGATAAAAGGCGCGGAATTTAGTTCAACCGAAAGAGCAACTAATTATTTTCTTGAAAAGCTTAAACCTTATCAAGGTCCTTTGTGGTGGTGGATAGAGTATTAATCCGCAAAAGCCAGAATACCGTTTAAAATCAGGAGGTTAAAAAGGAAAGTCAACCGCTTTTAGCCCACATAACGTCATACAAAATATAATTTAAGGAAAAATAATGGATAATATATTGCTTAATACTGATAGTTATAAGATGACTCATTGGAAACAATATCCTCCTGGATCTGAATATGTATACTCATATTTTGAATCTAGGGGTGGTATGTTTAATGAGCTAATCTTCTTTGGTCTAGAGTATATTATTAAGAAATATCTTCAAGGTTTTGTTATTTCTAAAAATAAGATTGAAGAAGCCGCTGCTCTTTGTGACGAACATATAGGACCTGGAATCTTTAATATAGCAGGATGGAACTATATTAATGATATGTATGGAGGAAGGCTTCCACTAGAGATTTATGCGTTGCCTGAGGGTACAGTGTTTAATCCTCGTGAAGTAGCTATGACAGTGGTTAATACAGATCCTTTGGTTCCTTGGCTTACTAATTATGTAGAAAGCATTCTTACTCATATTTGGTCTCCAATTACTGTAGCTAGTTACTCTAGACAAATGAGAGAGATGCTTGAGAACTATAAAGAAGTTACCGGAGGAGAAGAAGCTGTAGATTTTAAGCTACATGATTTTGGATTTAGAGGAGCTAGTTCTGTAGAAACTGCTGCTCTTGCTGGTGCTGCTCATCTAATTTCCTTTAAGGGAACCGATACTTTACCCGCAATTAAATTAATTAATAATTATTATAATGATGTTGGGGATATGCCTGGGTTTAGTATCCCAGCATCGGAACATTCTACTATTACTTCTTGGGGTAGAGATAAAGAATTAGAGGCTTTTGCAAATATGCTTAAGCAGTATCCAATTGGTTTGGTCGCTTGTGTGTCAGATAGTTTTGATATTTTTAAAGCTTGTGAACATCTATGGGGTGTAGAACTTAAAGATAAGATTTTGGAAAGAGATGGGGTTCTTATCGTAAGACCAGATTCCGGGGATCCTAAAGAAATTGTTATTCAAGTTTTAAAGATATTGGCTAAAGCTTTTGGGTATTCAATAAATAATAAAGGATTTAAAACTCTAAATCCGAAAATCAGAGTTATCCAAGGTGATGGTGTTAATCTAAATACTATGGAAGATATTTTAGATAAAATGGCAGAATTTAAATGGAGTATTGATAATATTGCGTTTGGTTCCGGTGGTGCTCTATTGCAAATGCATAATAGAGATGATGCTAAATTTGCATTTAAGGCATCTGCTATTTGTGTAAATGGTATATGGAGAGATATATATAAAGACCCGGTTACAGATTCAGGTAAAAGAAGTAAAAGAGGGAGATTCTCTCCTAAAGATAAAAAACTACAGCTTAAATTTCGTAATGGAGATATATATAATACTACTCAATCATTTGATATAATTAGGAAGCGCGCATACGGCGCTTGACAAAACGATTCCGATGGGGTAACTTAAACCCCGACCGAAAAAACCTTTTCCAAATACGGAGTTAGAAATGGATCTCGAATTTAGTGTAGACCGTCCTGATATTAATCAGGTGCTTGATTTGGCATGGATGCTTGGTGAACCTGCTATGATCTGGGGTGAGCCTGGGCTTGGTAAGACTCAGGGACTTGAAGCACGAGCAAAGAAAGAAGGATATAGATTGATTCCTGTACTTGCTGGTGCTATGGAGCCTACAGATCTTGGAGGTATCCCTTTCCCTTATAAGAATCTTTATACTAAATATCTCGCTCCTTATTGGGCATTCCAATGTTCAGATCATCCGGCGGTTCCTGAAGAATATCGTGGACCTACGGTAGTATTTTTTGATGATATCACATTGGCAGACGAACAAACTCAAGGTACTTTTCATAAATTTGTACATGAAGGTATCGTAGGAGAATGCAGAATTAGAAATAATGTAAGAGTATTTGCTGCTGGTAATCGTACTGATGATAAGTCTGCTGCTCAAGAGATGATTAAGTCTCTCGGGAATAGATTCATCCATTTTAACGCTTTCCCCGATCATAATGTATTTATTAATTGGGGTCGAGAGCACGGTAATATTGATGAGCTTATCATTGGATATCTTCGATTCGCTCCCGATAAGATTAGTACCTTTCAGGCCAATCTAAACAGCTCGGAACCGGCGTTCGCTACTCCCCGAACATGGGATCAATTTAGTAGAGGATTGACTAGGCTTCGTAAACAAGGTTTCAATTTTGATGATGATGAGATTTTGGATGAAAATAGTAAGTACAATCTAGTATTTCAAGTAGCTAAAGCTTCATTGGGTGAAGGTGTTGCCCACGATTTTAATGCTTATATGTTTAATAGTAGAGGGATGACTAAGCCTGAACATATTAATAAAGATCCTCATGGAGCAGTAATTCCTACAGAATTGGATAAGCTTTGGGCTACTCTTACCGGCGCAGAGTCGTTTCTTAGAAAGAACCCTGATTCTTGGAAGAATTTTGCTATTTATGCTGTTAGAATGAGCAAGCCTGAATACGGTCTTCTTCTTACCAAGAATATCATTAAGGCAGTAAATCAACTTCCCAAATCTGAGAGATTGATCGCTCTTGCTAGTGATGAACTGTCGGCAATTACTGATAAATGGGAGAATTTCTTCAGTGCGTAATTCTATTATTAAAGAAAAAGAGCCTATCGATTATCTTACTGATGCAAGATTTTTGATGATGACTCATTATAAATTCTGGGCTTTCCTTGCTCTTCAACTTAATTTTATTGAAGAAGAAGGTGGAGGAGGAGCAGGGACCACTAGTGTTGATGGAGATGGAAATTTCTATTATGATCCAGATTTTGTAAAAAGTTTATCTACTCAAGATATGGCTTTTGTAATGGCACATGAAATTATGCATATTATTCAAAGCTGTATTCAAAGATACCATTCTATTCCTGGAGATAAGAAAAGTTTTAAAGCTTGGAATATTGCGGCGGACTATGTAACTGACACTCAGCTTGTTAATGATACTCAACTTAAAATGCCAGAAAGTAGAAAGAATTTTATCACAGAAGAAGTGATAGAATTTTGTACCGATAAGGTAATTGAAGAAGTATATAGAGAGTTGATGAAAGAAAATAATAAACTTCCTAACCCTAAAGGTGGTCCCGGTAACGGAGACTGCTGTAGTGCAACAAAAATTGCTGAAGGTAAAGGTAAAGGAGGTAGAAATAAAGAGCCTGGACAAGGGCTAACCGCGAAGCAAAAACACGATTGGACACAGAGGATTATTTCTGCTGCTCAACAAACTTCTAAAGCTGAAGGACAAGGAAGTATTCCTGGGTTTATTAAAAATTATGTAGCTAAAATTACTAATCCTACAGTTAGTTGGCGAGATCAAATTAGACATACTGCTACTTCTAAATTTAAAAGTAAATATACTTTTGCTCGACCCTCAAGGCGTGGACACACCATGGGAGTTAGGCTACAATCCCGAAAGCCTGCAAAAGAAGGTGCTGTATTGATGTTTGACACTTCTGGTTCTATTTCTAATAAAGAATTGAATCAGGCAGCTAGCGAAGCCATGGGTATTCTAAAAACAAGTGGAGCAGCCTTTGTACATGTATTTTTTCATGATGTAAATTGTTACTTTGAAGGAAGATTTACCAAGAAAAATATTAGTCAAATGAAAGTAACCAAAGGTGGTACTTCTCATATTGATGTATTTAAAAAGGTAAATGAAACTCTAGAAAATATTGGTATGGTAGTTGCTTTTACTGATTTGGAAACTACTTTCCCCGCTGAGAAACCTGACTATCCTGTGATTTGGTGTCATGCTAAAGGTAGAGGAAATAGAGAAGCTCCGTGGGGTAAGAAAGTAGAAATGATTCTGAACCCTACGTAATGGGTTATTTATTTACCTTATTAATAATTATTCTTATTGTGTTTTGGGTGTTATCTTGGGTGATAGGAATTATTCAGGTAATAATGGAGGATTAAAGTGGCTAGAGGAGGAACAGAAAAATTCCAACAAGATTTTTGTGAAGGGAAACTAGGAAATAAAACTCAATATGGAAATAGATGGGTAGTAGAATGTGATAATTGTGATATATTAATGGCTAGAATAGAAGGAGAAGATCGTATTCTAGCTATTAATTTTGGAGATAATATTACAGTAGGAGATAATGGTCCTCTTAAATATGGTGGAAGTGGAAAACTCTTACTCCCTGATTGTCTAATTAAATATAGAATTAATAAAAATATTGATAAAGTAGGAGATATTACTAAATCTGGTTTGTTAGAAAAGAGAAAAATCTATAGTAGTTCTTCTTCATTATCTAGTTGGTCTCTTATTATTAAAATAGGAGAGAAAAACTTTGCTTATGATACGGTTCAAAGAATTAAACCACAAACTGTCCCTGAGTTTATAGATAATATTGAAGCTGACTTTTATAATAAAAGTTATGCAAGCTTAAGAGAAATTCCTTACGATATAAAAAGTATAGTAGAGTACAGAACTCACAGGCTCCCTATTGAAGTAAAAGAAAATATTCTTAATTCTATTTTTTTAGATAATAATTGGTTTGTACCTATGCCAGAAGGGTTTGAACCTGAAGGATCGAGAAAGCAATATTTATTTGGTAAACCTAATCCACTGCAATATGGATTAGTAGGATCGGAATTTATATATAATCCAGAATCCTTGTTTATGGAAGTAAACTTCGATAAATTATCTGATAAATATGGAACTACAATAGCTTTAAATATTGAATCATGGAAAACAGATCTAAAAACATGGTATCAAACTAAGAAAGATTTAAAATCGGATAGCGATAAATTAGAAATGGGTTCAAGTTTTCACTATAATCTTTCAGGTGGCAAAGATATCATGTCTGATATTAAAATTAGAGATGGAAATATTTATGTAAAAGGAGTGTATCGTTCCACTTTTTGGGGTGAACCTGTTCTAATTTTAGATAAATGGCATAAGAAAATAAATGTATAACTACTCCTATTATAATAGTATTTCTAAATATCATATTGATATATCAGAGGAAGAGGAGATACAATTATTTGATGCCTATAAGCATTGTAGAGAAGCAGTAGAGCTTGAGATTTTTAAGCATAGTTCTTCTGTTGAGAAACTATTAGAAATTTATACTGATTTAGTTAGAGATGGAAGATCTATTGCTAAACTTAGTAGAGATTTTAATACTAATAAGCCAGGACATAATGCTAATATAATTGAAGTATATAAAAAAAATATACCTAAATATGCTGTTTCTCCTAAAAATAGAGCGATCAACCTAGCTTCCCTGAGATTTTCCCGGTCTCTATATACTACCCTCTATAAAAATCTTGAAGATGAAAATACTAATATTAAATTAATAAAAATATTGAAGTTTACTATGGAAGATATTGCAGATAAGATGGTAAGATCTTGTCTTAAAGCAGCTCATGACATAGCAGGAAAATACACAGTATTTGGTATTAGTTTTTCTGATTTAGTTCAAGAAGCCTGCCTTGGATTCCACGATTCTGTGGATCTATATAATCCTGACTATAAAACAATTGAAGGAGATAGAGTTAAGTTTATTACTTACGCCTATCTCAGAGCTGAGAGGAGGGTTAAAGAATGGATCATGAATCAATCCCGTGAGATTAGATTACCCCGCTCTCGTTTGGAAATTATTTTTGTAATTATTGAAGCGGCTAGATCTTTAGAAGAAGGAGTCAGCGAGGAAGAGTTTGCTGAAGAGGTGAATCTTTTACTTAAAAAGAGAAAGAAGAAAGCCATTTCTCTAGATGAAATTCAGGCAGCTATTACTTTACTACGAGGTAATACTGTTTCAATGGATGCTCCTGTTAATTGGAAGACAGGGGAAGACAAGCCGCAGACTCTAAGCGATTTAATTATTGATAACAAGAGAAGCCCAGAGGAAGATTCTTTATTTAAAGAAGATAGAAAGTTTCTAATAAAGGCTATCGGAGATGTGTTAGATCCTCTTGGATAT
Source organism: Deltaproteobacteria bacterium (assembly GCA_021772655.1). Classification (GTDB taxonomy): domain Bacteria; phylum UBA10199; class UBA10199; order 2-02-FULL-50-16; family JAJFLM01; genus JAJFLM01. Next base: position 46,722 of record JAJFLM010000335.1, on the reverse strand, counting down.
CAAATAATTTATTATAGATATTTTAGCGGTCATAATAAGGTAAGATCTCTTGAAGATACAGCTTCTAAATTATTTCAGAACGGTGTAACAGAAAGAGAATTATCTAGAGAAGCCATTCGAAACAAAGAAAAGATTGCATTAAAGGAAATTGCAAATGAAGCTCCTTATTTGGAAGAATTTCTTAAGAAGTCTACGTTTAGCGAGAGCTAAAATTAAAATTAATATAATACAAAATAAATTATGGAGGATTCATACAGATCTTTTAATTTTGAAAGAAAATAATCTTGAATTAGAAGATAGAATTAATATAATTTTAGATGAATATTATTATAAATTTATGAGAGAATTAGATTCTATTCATAAAGTAATAGAAGAGGAATTAGAAAAATGAGTATGAAAATTTTTAAATTTAATTTATTTATATTTATTACTTTTGCAATTGTTTTTTCCTTTTTAGAATTTGAAGGACAACTAAAAAACAATACAGGATTTCCAGAGGGTTTAAAATTTGCCATTGTTGCTTTAGCTTTATGGGTAGGTTATATTACAGGGAAAGAAAATAATACTTGAAATTCAACACAGAAATACAGATAATATAGTATGAGATCCAGTCACGGTATGAGTAAGCATCCTATTTATGCGATATGGAAAAGGATGCGTCAGTATTGCGAGAACGAAAACAGTCCGCGTTACCATAAATATGGAGGACGCGGTATTTATGTTGATAAGCATTGGCAATCGTTTGAAAATTTCCGTGACGATATGTTAGATACTTGGGAGCTTGGGTTATCTATTGATAGAATTAACAACGATGGTCCTTATTCTAAAGAGAACTGCAAATGGGCTACTATAACAGAACAAGCAAGAAATCGTAGTAATAATAAACTAAATATTGTAGCTGCTAAAGTAATACGTTGGTGTGCTGAAGCCGGGTATGATAAAGAAAGACTTGCCGTTGTATATAAGGTTTCCTATGAAACAATAGAGTCTGTAGTAGCCCAGAGAATTTGGAAGGAAGATTATCGCATTAAGCGTACTGTTCCTAAGAGAAAGAAAAAGAAACCGTTTACAAAAAGAAAAGGATGGGTAAACCCTAATGAATGAAACTGAATTATTAATTCCTAAGGATTTTTTTCGTATTACATGTAGTGAACTTCAACACACTAAAGGAGAAGTTTACTATAATGATATTAATAATAAATATTTTCTAATAGTAGATGATAAAATTGGATGTGGTCCACTAGACAGAACACAGCTTGAGGCTTTACTTCATGCAACAAACGACGCATATAATCAAAGAGGACAACACGGAAGAGTGTGAATGGTGGTATAAAGAAGTACAATATAAAAAGAATATAGGTATAGGTATTGCTATATATCATTTATCTTGTAAAGAGCTGGGACGTACTTGTATTTGTAAAGATTGTATAATAATGTATCCAGAAAGACGTTTTCCTAATTTTAAATGTGGTTATTGTAATAAAATTTTACCTAAAGAAGAACAAAAATTTATTTATTTATATTATAAAACGGCGAATCTTTTATGATTATAGATACAGAAGAAGAAAATAAATCTGATTGGGAATTTGAAGAAAAAAGATGGGATGACAATCTTATATTACCTTTAGAATGGGTAATTAAACATAAAAAATGCAAAACTTTTACTTTTCCTTTCGGACATTATTGCATAGAATGCAGGACTATAATACACAGAGAAATAATCAATAAAAGAAATATGCTTGAGAAATTGCGAGATTTATTATGAAAGAACGCTGGAAATATATAGAAGGATTTAATAAATGGTACTCTGTCTCTAGTTATGGTAGGGTCAGAGCTAATTCTATCATACATCGTGGAAAAAATAGAAAAAAACACAAAGGAGTTAAGAAGTTTATTACTCCTAAAAGTAATAATACCTCTGCAAGAATGCATCTTTATCATCCTGAAGGTGGAAGAAAGATGATAATTCTCAAAAATTTAGTAGCCGAATATTTTATTCCTTTATGGTTTGAGGGATGTACTGTTAGATTAAAAGAACCTAAAGATAAGCTTAACTGTTCTATTTACAATATAAAAATAGTTGAGGTGGATCATCAATTTAACAGAAAATTAACTTGGCCTCAAGTACAAGAAATAAGAGCCGAGTATCTTAAAGACAACTCTCATGGACGAAAAAGTGAGTTAGCAAGGAAGTATAATGTATCTCCTTGGGCTATAACTCTTATTATTAGAGGAGAAAGATGGGGTGACAAAGTTAAGAATAAGGATCGACGACGTGATGTGTCACAGCTCAGCCTTCGACAAGGAGAAATCGATAAGACAGATACAAAAAATGTATCGGTGGCTGGGATCGGAAGAAAAAATTCATTTTGTCCCAACAATTTTAGTAACGGAAATTCAGGAGTGGCCGGAAGTAATTGAGCTTACTAAAAATTCTTTAACTAAAGGAGAATGTGACCCTCAGTTACACGGGTTTGAACATATAGATTATAATAAATTAAAACTTAGAGAGATAATAGAACATCTTGAAAAAAGTTTAGAATGGTTCACATCTGTATTGAAGTATCAACCTACGGTATGGTGTACTCCTTGGGGTGCTACATCTGAAAAGATGGAGACTGCTGCTCATGGATTAGGTCTTGAATTAGAAACTACTTATAATACATTAACTCCTGGTAAAGCTATTGGACTATCTTCTTCTTTCGGGGTTAAAGTTTTAGAGAATAAAACTGTGATGGATCATTGGTGGAAGAGAGGATTAAATGTCTCTCGTCTTGTAAAAATCATCGGATGTGGTAGCTTTGAGCAAGCTGCCGAAGAGAATCCAGAGCTATTTCCAGATGCCTAAGGCTCCAATTACAAGTAAGAGAGCTTATATAAAGGCTGTTGCTGAATTAAATAATGAGATAAAACGTAAGCGTCCTCATTTAAAGAAAAGATTTCTAAGATCTGAAGCTGAAGAAAAGTATAAAGAATATAAAGGGTCTTGTGCTTTCTGTGGTATCAATCTTTTAGTGGCTGAATCCAATAGCTCCCATGCTCTCAGGTATTCCTTTTATATTCCTCTAGAAGTAGGAGGAGTAATAGATACTTTCAATATAGTACCTTGTTGTCCCTCCCATAAAGAAGAGAATGACAGAAAGATTGCTATTAGGGATCATATTCCTGATATAGATACTCTAGGAGATCTAATACACATTTTAATAGAAACTGTATTAGAAAATAGAGAAACTCCTACTCCTGAATTGAAAGAGAAGCTTCGAAGAATAAAGAGAACTATTAATAGTGAACTAAATAATATTGTAGTTACTGCTCGATATTCTTATTTAGAAGATTGGGCACCAGAAGAAATGTCTTTACTTGTAGAAGAAAAAAATACTTTACCTGATTTAGTTGAGAAGATAGTAGAAGAAAAAGATACAAAAGAAAGCATACAAAAGTTAACAGGACAAATGTTAACAACCAAACAATATAAAATTATTAGAAAAAGATAGAGAGATTAAATGTGCGGATAGAATATACGAACGTGATCTCTCAAATTTACCCTCAAAATGAGGATGAAAAGAAAGTATTAGAGAGTTTATATTATTACTATAAAGTTGCTGCTCCTGGTGCTAAGTATATGGCATCCCATAAAACTTATCTTAAAACTAAAGGTAAGATGGGTTGGGATGGTATGGCTAGAATCATCACCAAGAAAGGACAATTTCTATCTGGATTAATTCCTACCGTTGTTCAAACTATTGAACAAGATTATGGTTGTCCTGTCTTATTAGAAGATAAGAGACTCATTAATACTCCTACCACCAGTAATATTACAGTTCCTCTTAGGGATTATCAGTTATGGGCAATTGAACAAGCAACTCAACGTACCTACTATGATACGTGGTGGCCTAGAGGAGTACTTAAGTTAGCTACCGGTGCAGGGAAGACTGAGATAGCGGTGGCTATGTATCAGTATATGAATATACCTTCCTTATTTCTCGTACATAAGAAGACTCTTCTCAATCAAACCGTAGAAAGATTTAGAAAATATGGAATTGATGCAGGTAAATTAGGAGATAGCGCTCGTGACGTTAAACCCAATGGGATTACTGTGTCTACAATTCAAACTCTGTCTTCTCTAGTAAGAGGAGAAAAGTTTGATGACCTAGGGTTTCTTCAAGATATACAGCAGATTTTTTATGATGAAGCACACTTAATTGCGGCTACCTTAACTGAAGGGAATCAGTTTGCTAAGATTTCTGCTATGATGCCGGGAGCTTATGCTCGATGGGGGTTGACAGCTACTCCGTTTATGAGAGATACTTTCTCGGACTCAGTATTCGAGGGAGTAACTGGTCCTCTAATTTGTGATATTACAAATAAATATTTAATTGATAGAGGGTTCCTTACTCCTCCAATTGTTCATATTATGCCAGTAAATAAGGTAAAGAAACTCCCTAGAACCTATGATAAAGCATATGAAGTTGGAATTATTCTTAATGTACAAAGAAACAAACAAATAATTAAAGCTATTGAAGAAGCCCCTACTCCTTGTATAATTCTAGCTAATCGAGTGGCTCATATTGAGATTCTGCAAAGCATGGCAGCAGAAAAAGGAATGGATATTCCTATTTTACACTATAAAAGTAAAACAAACGAAAGAGAAAAGGTATTAGAAGATGTCAGAAAAAATAAAGGAAGAGTCCTCTGCACTAAAATCTTTGACGAAGGACTCGACTTCCCGAGTCTCAAATCAATTATTCTCGGTGGGGCAGGAAAGTCTGAAATTAAACAACTCCAAAGGGTTGGAAGAGTACTACGGCTCGATAATGAAAAAGATACAGCAAGCGTATATGATTTCGCCGACTCTACTGGGATCCTCAAAAAGCACTTCGATACAAGAATCCTCAACTGGAAGGCTGAGGGATTTAGAATTATATAAATAGGAGCTTGGATGAATCATAAAGTAAAGGATCTTTTATAATGTTTGATGAACCATCATTCTTATGGGCGTTAACAGTACGTCCTGAAGACGCCAAGAAATATTCCCAAATATTCAAACCTGAATGGCTGGAGACAGTAGAATACCGTCCTATGCTCGCCGAAATCTACGCTTTCACTCGAAAGTACGGAGAGCCTCCTTCATTAGATACATTACATAAAATATTTAAAGATAAAGATGAAGAAGCTTACAATAACAGATATAAGCCCGCTATTTGTACCCTTCAAGAAGCAGATCCAGATAGGTCCGATCAAATTTATACCCTGGAACAAGCGAAAAACGTAGCAGTTATACGTAGTTTCATACAAATGTTAAGAGATGAGTCCTTTATTGAGAAGCAAGCTGCTTTCGATGGTACTCAATTAATAAGAGATGTTCAGTCTTGGATCACTCAGTTTGAGCAGAATAGTGAAGATAGAACTATGGATCTCAAGCACGCTATCGAACATCTAGTTCAATCATCCGGCTTCGATACTCCCAATAAAAAAATACCTTGCGGAATTAAATGTATTGATGATTGGACTGGAGGCGGATTAAGACCCAAGCAATTTGGTATTTTAATTCTACCAACAGGACACGGTAAATCAGCTTCTCTTCTAATTATGGGTAATTGGATAGCTGCGGTAGAGAATAAGCGAGTATGGTATATTACCAACGAGCTTCCTATTGAAGAAGTAACTGAACGTAATCTAGCCAGAATCACCGGTATTCCATTAGATAAAATTATTGATGACCCAGCAGTAGCGTATAAAGGATTAACTCGCTATTGGACTAATGGATTAGATCAACGTATTGTTATTACTGAATTCAATAGAGAAGTAGATATTAATGATATTGAAGCAGAAATGGCTAAGATGGCTAACCTACATGGCTGGAAACCTGATGTAATTGTTCTTGACTTCATGGAAAGAATGAAGCCTGCTTTATCTGGATTTAGTAGAGATAAGGAATGGAATTGGATCGGTGGTATTGCAAAAGACATTGCCCGGTTTTGCAAAAAGCATAGTATAATGTTATGGACCGCAGCTCAAACCAATAGATCCGGTCTCTATACTGAAGATGGTGGGCGTATGGGAAACCATATGACTCAAGGTTCTATTAAACAATTACAAGAAGCTTCTGCTGTTATCATGGGCAGACAGATACCTATACCTGGATTAGAAGATACAGACTTCGTAGCTATAGAGTTTATGTCTACGAAAATGAGACAAAGTAGACTGGTTCATGCACCCAAAATCGTAAAAGCTGATCTTGGTAGAATGAGTATTACAGATGAAGAAATCGAAGTCGTTACTAGCAGCACTAGAGGTACCTCGGAGGATGAGGAGGAAGATAAGCCAGCGTTCGATTCCTCTGGTTCTGGAAAAGCTATACAAGCTGAGTCACCTAGAGACAGACAGAAAGCGAAACAAAGACGAAGGTCTGCACAGCAAAAATTTTCTTCCTGAAAAGGTGGACAAATCCCTCGGGAAAAGCGATACTTAAACAGGAAGACTGCTCTCCCTAGAGTCATGAACCCTGCCACCCTCTATAAAAGTGAGTAGGTTTTGATGTTAGGAGATATGTGGACCGAATGAAGCTGAGAAAAAAACAAACAAGACACAGAGAAAAAACACACCGAAAAGAAAAAGAACCACAAGAAGAAAAACAACGAAAACAAAAGAAAAAAGAAAATCCCATTAAAAAAAAACTAAAGGTTGTTTTACTGTATAGAAATCTTAAGATTATTTTATATTAGTAGGGCAGCCTTGAAACAAAGTCTAATACCTACAGTTCTTTAAGTGGCAGTCATCTGTAGGTATCAGCAATATTGAGTATGACAAAAGTAAACGAAAGATCTTTAATAGCTTGGTTGGCAGGTGCTTTCCCAGTTAAGAGTATACAAGAACACGAAGCCAATTTCCCTTGTCCCTTTTGTTACCACCCCAGTTTCTATTTTAATGTTAGAAAGAAAGTAGGTTGGTGTCATAGAGCGCAGTGCCATAGACGTACTACTTATACAGATCTCCTTGAGATAGTAGGGTATGCCCCAGAAGAGGCAGGATACGTTCCACGCTTCGATAATCAGAAACAGGTATCCCCAGCCCAGGTCGGTCTACCAATGGGCGTGTGGCCCGTTCTAGCGGGTGAGGAGTCTGATTCCTGGGTAGTCGATGTACTGAAACACAGAGGGGTAACAGAGAAGAAGATCAAACAGTTTAATATTCATGCTCATAATCACTGGGTTTACGTACCGGTTTATGAAGATTCAAAATTAATACAATATGTAGGAAGACGACTAAACAGAAAAGCAGAAACGAAAGAAGGTTTTTCAAAAGAAGAACCTAGATACGACTATCTTAAAGGTATAGATATAACTCAATATCTTTTTGGTTGGGAAGAAGCCAAAACATGGAAAACATTAACACTAGTAGAAAATACTTTTAATTCTATATGGTTACGCGAGGAGTTAAATTGTACGACGCCTTTTGGTTCTTACTTGTCTCCAATCCAAATAACAAAAATTGCAAAATCTAAAGCAAAACATATTGCTATTCTCTTTGATGAGGGTGCAAACAAATCAGCACAAAAAGCTGCTACTAAATTAAATAATATAGGTATAGCCGCAGACTTTATTAAAATAAAAAAACAACCAGATGATTATACAAAGAAACACCTCAAGGAAATAATAGATGCCACAAGACCTACCAATATATGATCCTTGTCGAAGCGACGAGGGTGGCGCTCCTAAATGCAAACGAGGATATGACTGCAAGTCAGTAGAAATGAGAGGCAGAACTCTTCATGATATTTCTATATCAAGAGAGACTAACCTACCTCCAGCTAGTTCTTCTAATCCTAAAGATTGTGATATCTTCATAGTCTTTGAAGCACCAGACCGTAACGACGATGGCTTAGGCTACGTTGGTAATTCCCGCCAGATGGGAAAACTTATTGAGTTGGTTGATAGAGCTGGTATCAATAAGCAACGGGTGTTCTGTGCTCCTATAGTCCGCTGTCAGGGCTACAATAAACCTTCCGTAAAAGAAATAAACCAATGTATCCCGCACATTGTAAATGAAATACTAATGGTAAAGCCCAAGGTGGTTTTACTTTTGGGCTCCACTGCGCTCAGACTATTTCGTTTACATAACAAGGGAGGTTTAAATAATATTAGAGGTACTTCTTATCACCTTCCTATTCCTACTATAGATGATACTACTTTATATCAGGTTATTCCTACCTTCGATCCGTCGATGTTCTTCCGGGTCACAAACGATCAGTTAGAAACCAAAGTTGTTGGCGACTATTCTAAAGCTGCCAATATAGCTGATGGCAAGCACACTGAAGGTGCTTGTATTCAATCTAAATATACTCTTGTACATACATTAGATCTAGTAGACGAAATGGTTTCGGATTTAATTGAATCCGGTATGTTTGCTTTCGATACAGAGTCAGTCTCTCTGCCTTGGTATCGAGCGCCACTCCTATGTCTATCTTTTTCTATAGGCCAGGACAAGAACTATATTTTACCTATTAATAATCATGATCCAGATGGATTAGATTATAAAATGAAACCTTTCTGGTTACCAGAAAATAAAAAGCAGGTAATAGAAAAGCTTAAGCCTCTATTTGAAGATATTAATATAGCTAAGATAGCACATAATCTAAAGTATGATTGTCATGTAATATGGAGATGGTTAGGAATTAAGATCCAAGGTTTCTTCTTTGATACTATGCTTATGCATCACGTCTTAGATGAACACAGACCTCATGCTTTAGAATATCTGGCAGATGTAGAGTTTTCTGTTGGTAATTATTCTGCTGAACTACATGAGATTGTAGGGTATGGTAAGGTACTTAAAAATACTTACGATAATATACCCGATGAGATGCTATGGATGTATTCTGCTTCAGACTCTGAGTGTACTTGGAAGTTATTTGTAGAATATTATCAAAGACTATTAGCTCAGCCTCATCTATGGACTTTATATTGTGAGGAAGTTGAACCGGGGATCCATGCTCTAATACCTGCCGAGCAGCGCGGTCATTATATAGATAAAAATAAAATTAAAGTTCTTAAAGAACAATATGAGGGAGAAAAAGATGAACTCATTCATAAAATTCGTAGTGAAACTTGGCCTGACTTCAATCCAAACTCTCCAATCCAGGTTCAAAAAGCTATTATTGATGCTGGGTTTGAAGAAGAAATCAGAGACAAGAAAGCTGCGTCTGGTTACACCACCAGCAAAGCAAAACTTATGGAACTCAAAGAAGAATGTGAACTAGCAGAATGGATTCTTAAATATAGAACCACTACTAAAATGATTGGTACCTATCTTAATGTAATTGAGGAAGGTATTGATAATGATGGTAGGTTCCGTCCTTCTTTCCTAATTCATGGTACTGAGTCTGGTAGATATTCCTGTCCGGTGTTTCATCAAACTCCTAGAGTAGATGATCAGCGTACTGATAATATTAAAGATGTTTATAGTACAGAAGAAGGAAGAACATTAGTTTACTTTGACTATTCTCAAGTTGAGCTTAGGGTACTAGCTATTTTAGCTAACGATATTGAGATGATTAAGATTTTCTACCCGGATAATCTTCAAACCCCCGCCCCTGATGATGCTGCGGATATCCATTCCGCTACAGCAGAAACCATTCTAGGTCCTCTAGTTTCTGGTCCTGTATCTAAATTCAATAGACAGAATTGTGGAAAGAATGTCAACTTCGGTATTGCTTATGGCTCCGAAGGACATAGATTAGTAGAAACCGGACAGTGGGAAGATGATAATGGAATCAGACATCCTATTACTTGGAACATGCTTAACCGAGGGATGGATAGATTCAGAGCTAAGTTCTACGGGCTAGCTGAATACTTATCTGATGTTCCTGAAATTGCTAGAGTACAAGGGAATAAATATGTCACTCCTTTCGGAAGAGAGCGACGTATCGGAGCTAAATTATGTGACCCCGATGAATTTATACGTAAGGCAGCGGAGCGAGAGATCGTTAACTTTAGTATTCAAAGTCCAGCCGGGGCCATCACAATCAGGACCTTCATCGAAGTCCACAAGATGATTCAAGGACATATTGCTAAAGGTTACTTAAAATCTGATGATGTATTCTTAGTTACTACAGTACATGACTCGGTAACATGGGACGTGAGAGAAGATCTTGCCGAATGGTTCTCACAGGTAGTAAAAATAATTGCAGAGAGACCTATTCCAGAGCTACAGAACACAGTGTTCCCTTGTGCTATTGGAATAGGAAAGACAGCTACATTAGCTGAGAAGGATGCGGGATGAGAGAACTTTTAAATGAATTTGAAACTATGGTCAGTAAAGCAGCAGTATATAAAGATGGAAATAAAAAGTTAATAGAAAAAATAAACAAAAAAGATCTTGAACATATTTTTAATCTTCTTTATGCTACTACTGGACTAGCAGGGGAGGCGGGAGAGTTTTCAAATAAAATTAAAAAGGTTTTAAGAGACAAAGAGGGAAAAGTTTCTCTCAAAACCAGAGAAGAACTTATTTCAGAATTAGGAGATGTTGCTTGGTATCTTGAAGCTACTGCTCAAGAATTAGGATCTTCCATTGATGAATTACTTATAGCCAATATAAAAAAGATTTCTGGTAGACTCGAACGAGGAACAATCCAAGGAGATGGGGACAATAGATGACAACCCTTATTCTTAATGAACAGGAGATTAAAATTGAAGACCAGCACTTCCAAATTAGTGAAGATAATATTGATGCGGAGTTATGCGCGAGTGGGTCTCTCATTCGTTATTATGGTGAGTTATCTGCGGAGTTTATGGTTCTTTCTCAACGCCTCAAGGAAAAGAGAGATAGAGAAGCTGCGTCGATCAGCATCGAAGCTCGTAAAAGAATTGAAGACGAAGGTCGAAGACCTACCGAAGCCATAATAAAAGAGATAGTTTTAGTAGATTCTAATTATATTAAAGCACAGGAGGAATATTATAACGCAGAACGAAACCACAAGAAAGCAGAATCATATTATAGAGCCCAGCAAAAGAAAGCAGATGCAGTAAGAACTTTAGCTTACAAACAGGGCTACGAGATTGCGAAAAACGCTTTTTAAAGCGATAATACGAAGACCAAAAAACGAGGAGGCTTTAATGCCACAATTTTATAGTAGAAACGAAGCAGCATTAGCTGAAGATTATAGACGAGATCAGAAGATGGGCGCTGAGGGTGGTAACATTCCTTTGCTCTTCCTAAAGAACGGGGTAACAGAGATTAGAATTCTACCTCCTTACTCTGAAGCAGGTTCCTTCTTCAAAGAAGTAAAGGAACATTCCTCAACTAAGGATGGTAAGTTTAATCCTATAGCTTGCGGTAGACAGTTTGGAGTTGACTGTGCCTTCTGTAATGAAGGTGAACGTTTATTCCAAGAGGGAGGAGAAGATAATGTTCAGGCAGCTAGAGAATATAAACCACGCTCTAACTTCTTCTTCAATGTACTAGTTGTTTCTTCTCCTACTGGAGATGTTAATCTAACTCATGGAGTTAAGGTTATGAAGACTGGTGTCATGGTTAAAAGAGATATTCTTGATATCGATCAAGATGCCGCTGCTGGCTTTGCAGATATTACCCACCCTGAAGGTGGTATTAACCTTAGGATTACCCGTCAAGGTCAGGGTAGAATGAATACTAAGTATAACACTAAACCTACTTCTACTAGAACTGGACTACCAGAGCTACTTGCTACGGTTGGATCTAGTATAGAGGAACTAACAATGTACAATCTTGATGAAGTAGTAGATGTTCCTACCGCTGAACAGATTGTACAAGCTTTAGCTGATACTAATGCTACTCCAGGTTTTGATGCGGCCCCTCCAGTAAAGGCACCCGCTCAAGTACCTACAGTAGGACCAAGAATTCCTATGGCTAACCCAGTTGGTCCCGGAGTTCCTATCCCTGCTCCTAATCCACCAAACCCTGCTCCCCCAGTAGGTATTCCCATACTACCACCGCCGCCCCCCGGCATTAAAGGAGAACAATAATGGGATCTAAACTAAATTATTCTGAAAAAGATATTAAGGCCGCTGTTAATCTGTACGTAGAAGGACAGCAACCTCTACAAACTGTCGCTGATTTCTTCGGTTGTAGTATCCCTTCTGCTAAGAAGATTCTTCTAGAGCAAGGGGTTACTATTCGACCTAAGGGTAGAGTAAAGAACAAGCCTGCGGCTACTAGTCCAGCAGATCCTGTTCATAGTATACAGCAGCTTGATACTCCCGTAGTAGAACCTGTACAGCAAGAGCTAAAGCTTGGTAACCCTATCCCTGTTCCTTCGGATGTTTCGGTTGAAGAAAGAAGACAGCAGGTACTAGACAAGGCTAGAAATCACGGGTTCGTTAAAAATATTAATGTCTGATTTTGATGCTATTATAAAAGGTATTGAAAAGGTAGCCGCGAAGGATCCTAATATGTCAATCCATTCTTCAGGAGATCTTAACCTGAAGAGTAGAGCGCCGTATGGGATCCCAACCGGTCTTCCCCTTCTAGACTTTCAATTAGGTAGGCCCGGTCTACCTGCTGGTAAAGTCATTGAGTACTTCGGTTTTGAAAAGAGCGGTAAAACTACTGCTGCTCTTCACGCTATTGCTGAAGCTCAACATATGGGAGGAGCAGGATTATTTATTGACTCAGAGATGAGCTTCGATAGATCTAGAGCTGAACAGTGTGGAGTTAATACTGAAATTAATTTTGCTGTTGGTGAAGCTGATACTATTGAAGGTATCTTCAGACAACTAGAAGCTACAGCAGAATCTTTAATTGCAACGGGTTGGAATAAACCTTTTGTAGTAATGGTTGATTCTGTTACAGCTGTTCAGTCTGAAACTAATAAAAATAAGGAGATTGGAGAAGAACCTAGAGTAGGTGAAGACGCCAGAGTAATCCGTCATGGGATGCGGAGATTAGTTTCTAAGTTTGCGGAAGCAAATATGACTGTAATCTTTATCAATCATGCTATATCAGCTATAGCTAGTGGTCCTTTCGCTCCTCAATCTACTTCAGCTGGTGGTCATGCTATTAAATTCTTTGCCTCAGTAAGAATTAATTTTAGCTCTGGTTCTAATATAATGAAACAGGTTAATGGAGATAAGCAACGGATTGGACAAAAGGTATTTCTTAGAATTGAAAAACTTAAGGGATCACCTTTAGTTTTTCCTCAATTAGAACAACAACTAACAAATGATACTGGATTTAATTACCTGCAAAGTTTACTAGATGCTTCTGTTAAGAGTGGTTTAATTTCTATTAGTTCTGATAAAAAACTATATAAACTTAAGACAGGCGAGGAACAAACCGTTGACTTCCCTAAAACAGGGTGGAAGGAAACAGTAGACGGACTTGGTGGACCTAAGAAGTTCTATTCAATGTGGATGGACTGGTGTATCAATGAAGGTTTAATTCTTAAATGGAATGAATTTTAAATGAAACTATTGCTCTTCAGTGATTTTCATCTACATAACTGGACCTATGGAGCTAGTTATAATAACGGTTGGAATTCTAGACTTCTAGCTCAGTTAGATGTAGGATCGCAGATATATAGAATCGCTGAAGAACATCTTGTAGATGGGGTCGTCTTTCTAGGCGACCTTTTTCATACTCCAGGAAAGATTGATGCTCATGTTTTAACCGTAGCTAATCAGATAATGAAAGACCTAGCTCATTCCTTTCCTCTATATATATTAACCGGCAATCATGATATGGCTACTAAGGATGGGTCAGTCCATTCTCTCAGCTGGTTACCGGGTACTGTAATAGACTCTCCTACTATTATAGGAGACATGGCTTTCTGTCCTTATACTACAGATAAAAATATAGTACAAAAAATTTTAAATGAAACTCCTAAAGGAGGAACTTGCTTCTTACATCAAGGAGTATCGGGACATCCTTTAGCTATAGGTTCAGACTTCGTTATTCCTAATGAAATTCTTCATACAAGTATGATACCAGAGGATATCCAAGTCTTTACTGGACATTATCATAACCCAACTAATTTAGGTAATCTAGCTATTGTTGGAGCTACTATGCAACATAATTGGGGAGATACTGGAGGGTTCAGAGGAATAGTAATTTATGAAAACAACTCTCCCCAAAAATATACTTGGGTTTCTTTAAATTATCCTAACTTTTATAAAGTTGAACCTCTTATGGATATTCCTATGGGTAAACATTTCTATAAACTTATAGATTGTAAAAAAGATCATAATGAAGTTAGAGAAGAACTGCTTGAAGCAGGCGCTCTTAGTGTTGAGTTTGAAATAAAAAAAATAGAATCCTCCCAAGAAGTAGCAGTGGAAGATTTCAATATAGAAAAAATTATCAGCGACTATGAGAATGTTAATAAAGTATCTGACTCTCGTATCGAAACAGGTAGAAATCTAAGAGAAGGAAAGTATGAAGCTCCTGAGCTTGAAGGCTAGTAATATATTTTCTATTGGATATATAGAACTAGACCTAAAGAATAGAGGACTACTCTTAGTTAAAGGATGGTCCGAAGATGAGAAGAACGAGAACGGTGCAGGTAAGTCTAGTATCTGTAATAAATCTCTTTGCTGGGGTCTATACGGCAAGACTGTAGGTGGAGTAAAGGGAGACAGAGTAATCAATCGTCATACTAAAGGCGATACATATGTGGAGATAGAATTCTGTGCAGGAGCATTTAAATATAGGTTACGTCGTACTAGGAGCCCTGCCAATCTTAGTCTGTTTCTTTTGTCTGATAATGGCAGCGAAGACATCTCGTATAAAACAGAAAAACAAACACAAGAAGTACTTGACAATATCACAGGAAGAACCTTCAAGACATTCATTCAAACCGAGTTCTTCGGCCAAGGAAGACCTCAATCTTTCTTTGACCTCACCCCAGCAGACCAGCAAGCAACAATCAATTCCATTCTACCCATTGAACGACTTGCTGACTACGAAATACAAGCGAGCACAGCAAGAAAAAAAGTCAATGAGTATAGAGATAAACGCTTACAGCGATCTATTGCACAGTTTAATGCCTCTATTAAAACACTCGAATTTAACATTGGAGGAGCAAAAACAAATAGTAGATCTTGGGAAGATAATCACACAAAATCTATACGCAAGCTTGAGAAAGACATAAAATTTAAAGAAGATTCTCAAGCTAATTTGGAGGATGATATTAATATACTTCAAATTGAAATAAAAAATATAGAACCAGTCGATTCTATTCTTAAAAATATAACAAAATTAGAAAATGAAAAAGAAATAAAAGAAACAGAACTAAATAAAATCTATGAATTAAGAAGACAATGGTCTAATTATTTCGAAAATCTAAACAAAGATATACAGCAACTTTATAATTCTTTAGATGACTGTCAAGTATGTGATCAATCTGTACCTAAAGATAAAGTCAAAAAAATAATAGAAGAATTAGAGAAGAAGAAAGAAGACTTTGGTCCTGCTGGAGATAGTATAATTTTATGTGATAAACAAGCAGGGGTTTTAGAAGAAGAAATAACTAAAATAAATAATGAGATTAATTTATTTAAAGAGGAAGTAAAAACTTCACTTACTGAGGAAGCTAAACAAACTAAAATCAAAAATCAAATCCAAAAACTTAGAGAAAAAGATATCTCCGCTGAAATTAAGTGGATGGAAGAATCTCTATCTAAATTAAAGAAAGAAGAAAATCCTCATTTTTCTACTGTATTATCTTTTACTACCCAATTACAAGAAACTGAAAGTAAATTAGCTTTACTTAAAGAAGAAGATCTTAAATGGGAAAAAGAAGAAAAAGATCTTACCTTCTGGGAGAAAGCTTTTAAATCAGATATAAAAACTCTTCTCTTAGAGAGAGCGTGCCCTTTCCTAGAAGAAAGAACTAATACTTATTTAAAACAACTTGGTAATTCTCAAATCTCTGCCCATTTCTCCGCAGATAAAACCTTAGCATCAGGAGATGCGAAGAGACAGTTTAATGTAACAGTTCGATCTGATACTGGTGGTGCTGAGTATGATCTCCTATCAGGAGGAGAACAACAGATGGTTAAATTTGCTGTCGGACTAGCTCTCGCTGACCTTGCACAATCCCAAGCATCAGGTTCTTCTGACTTTATTGTATTAGATGAACCTTTTGAGAATCTTAGTCCTAAGAATTCAGAAAGTGTAGTAGCCTTTTTAAATAGTGAATTATCTAAAAGAAAATCTACTATTTTCTTAGTGACAAACGAACCGCATTTACAAAGTATTATACCACAATCTATTACCGTAGTTAAATCTAAAGGAGTATCATATATTGAAGGATACCAATCTACTTGAGATTTTATTTGATCATGGTATAGATGTTAGAGACCGTAAAATCTATCTTCACGGAGAACTAAACTCGGAAGAAATAATCTGTTCAGATTTTATTAGATCTTTAAAATATTTAGATAAGACCGTGGGTCCTATAGAAATTTGGATCTGTACTCCAGGTGGTTATACTATGGAGATGTTTGCTGCTTATGATACCATTAGAGCTTGTAAGAATCAGGTAACTACAGTAGGGTTTGGAGGGGTACAATCTGCTGGTTGTGTTCTATTAGCGGCTGGTGATATTAGAAAAGCTACTAAAAATTGTTGGTTTATGTCTCACGATTTTCAATGGGAAGAAGAAGGAGACAGTGTTCAACATAGAACTTCATTAAAAGCAGTAGATAGAATGCTAATTAGATGGTGTGAATTAATGTCTAAGCATTCTAATAAAACAAAAAATTGGTGGAAGAAAGCTTCTATAGATCATCGAGAATTATGGTGGAATGCAGAACAGATGTTGAAGAATGGAATTATAGATGAGATATTGGAAGTAGAATGATTAATATCACCCCGGATATATTAGGACACCTTTTTTACTTTTGGATTATTACTGGAACTATTCTTGTTACTAAGAAAAAGAAAGTAGGTTGGATCTTTAGAGTAGCAGGAGATATAGGTTGGGCAACGGTTGGAGTGATGACAGGTATGACTTCTATATGGTTTTGGTCTACTATGTTTGCTATTAATGATGCAAGAGGGTATTGGTTATGGAGAAAAAATGAAGACACAAAGCGCGAAAGCCAAGGGCAGAAATCTACAGAACCATCTGGCGAAAGTAGTAACGGAAGTATTTGAATTAGGTGAAGGGGATTGTGAATCTCGTTCAATGGGTTCCGCTGGCGTCGATATCATGTTAAGTGCTATAGCTAGAGAGGTGTTCCCTTTCTCAGTAGAAGCAAAGAATACTAAAACTTTCCCTAGTGTAGCTGCACTTGAACAATCCAAAGCGAATGCGTATAACCACACTACTCCTTGCGTCGTCTGGAAGCCTCCCCGAAAAGGCATGGATGACTCTATAATCTATTTTAATTTTAATGATTTTGTTAATCTATGGAAGGAATTAAATGAACCTAGAGGTGAGATATGAAAAAGGGTAGTAAGTTATGGTTTATATTTCCAGATATTCATTTCCCAGAGCACGATGAGACAGCATTAACTTGCGCTCTACAGGCACACACTAAATTAAAACCTAACTTCTCTTTATTCTTAGGAGATGTATTAGACTGTGGGTTATTCTCTGCTCATAAGAAAAGAACTATTGAAGAGAATGTAATCTTAGATTATGAAACTATAGAACTAAACCCTACTAGAAATTTATTAGATCAAGTACAAAAAAATACTAAAGAACATACACATTTCCTAGGTGGGAACCATGAGGAGAGAATTGAGAGATGGGCCACTAATGGTGGACAGATTGAACAATCTCTCTTCTCTCTACTAGACCCAGCTAAAACCCTTTCTCGTACTGAAGCGGGAATAAAGAGAACTAAGTTTACTTTCTATCCTTATACTAAAAACGATGGAGGACATGCTCACGTAAGATTAGCTAAAGACTTAGTAGCAGTACACGGTTGGTCATTCGCCAAACACGCTGCTCAAATTCACTTAGAGAAGTCCCGGTCCCAATCAGTAGTATTTGGACACACTCACCGCCATCAAGTAGCTTCTAGTAGGGATCCTTGGAGTGGAAAAATAATAAAAGCTTTCAATCCAGGTACCCTATCAAGACTACAACCTATTTATATGGTAGGTGGTACTCCTACAGATTGGTCGCACGGCTTCGCTATAGTGTATGTTGGTAAAGAAAGTTGGACTGAGTATTGTATTACAATTAACAATGGGTACTGTGTACTACCCGATGGAACGGAGATTAAAGTATGAACAATAAAATTAAAAATAAATGGTTGAAGGCTCTAAGATCAGGAAAATATAAGCAAGGTAGAAATTATCTTTGCAGAGTAGATGACGATGGTGATGATAGCTTCTGTTGTTTAGGTGTTTTGTGTGAGCTACACGCTGAGGAAACTAAAGGAGTTTGGAGAGAAGGTAACTATCTTGATGTTTTATATTATAAAGGTAACGAAGTTCTTTTACCTGAGGAAGTTATAAAATGGGCTGAACTTGAGGATGATGATCCTTTTTTGGGGGTAAATAATAATAGAAATAGATACCCTGCTTCAGAGCTTAATGACGGAGGAAAAACTTTTAAGCAAATCGCTAATTTAATTGAGAAATATTTATGAAAAAAGAAATACAAGATAAAATAAATAAATTAGAAGATCAATGTAAAATTTGGAGCGAGTATACAGATTTTTTATTAGAAATGACTAGACATAATTCTACTTTTCTTTTTGTTCACGGTATACAACCTGATCCTAAAAATATTATTAGAGCAATAGAATTTAGAATAAGATTAGGAATAGAAACTGAGTGGGATAGAGAATATAAGCTTGCAAATTCAATAGAAAATGCGGATACTTAAGTAACTAATAAGGAAGAGAATAGTGTTTGATTTTCCGCATGATGGTAATCCATCGCTAGATGAAATTGAAGAGTGGCAGGAACATTTATTTATGACTGATATTGTTGAATCTTACTCTTCTGTTAAACCTTCTCATTCTCTTGCTAAGTTAATTAAAGAAAAAAAGAAAAGTAAATGTATTTGGTGCAAAAGACCTACTCCTTTTGTACCAGAAGATATGATTTTAGTTATAGATATCAGGAACCATATTCATATTAAGAAATGTTTCCCTCTCCTCATGCTTCATGCAGAGCGAACAGGTAAGTTAAAGGAAATTCAAATTGACAAACAGGTTTAAATTAAGTGACTCTTTCATAAAGAAATACGATCGCAAGGTCCCTAACTTCGGTCCTCTAGGTGAGTTCACTTATAAAAGAACCTATGCTCGTCAGTTAGAAGACGGTAAGTTAGAAACCTTTCAGCAAACTTTACGTCGTGTTGTGGAAGGTACTTTTGAACATCAGAAAGCACACTGCGAGAGATTCCACCTACCTTGGCAAGCTAGGAAGGCTCAGAAATCTGCACAGGAGATGTTTCGCAGAATGTGGGAATTTAAGTTCCTTCCTCCAGGGCGTGGTTTATGGATGATGGGTACTGATTATATTAAAGAGCGCGGAGGGGCAGCTTTAAATAATCCTCTAGGGATTGATACAAAAATTCTTACTAAAGAATATGGTTGGATAAAACTTAGATATTTAAAAACTTCAGAAGAAGTTACTGTTCTTTCTTCAAATAAAAATTATGGTTCTAATTCAGAAAAAGTTATTGGAAGTGATTTAAATTCTTCTCCTGTATGGGTAAAAGCAAAAGTTTCCCCTACAGAATATTATAAGTCTTGTTTAGAATTTACTTTTAAAGATAAAGGAGGATTTAAAACTACAGTTGTCTCTTCTAAAAACCATAGATGGTATAGAAGAAATAATTCAAAAACTCCGTGGGAACGAGTACCAGCAGAAGACCTCCTAGAAGGAGATTATGTACCCATAGTAAAACCAACTAAATTTTTTAAATCTTGTGTAACGGGATATCAACATGGATTTTTCTTTGGAGACGGAACTAGAAGTAATGGAGAATTACATCAATTTGATTCTTCTATAGAAGTATTAGAGAAACTATTTCCTACTTTAACAGAAAAAATTTCTGAGAATCATTCAGTAGTTCGTCATTGTCCTTTAGCCTGGGGAAAATTACCTACTAGAGAATATTTAGAAGATAGAAAATATATATGGAGTTTTCTAGCTGGTTATGTAGCTGCGGATGGTTCTATCAGTGGAAATAAAGTAAGACTCCCTTCATCACGATTGGAAGAATTAAAAATTGTTTCTCTTTTATTTAAAGAGATAGGAATAAGATGCTCAGATCCTTATATTTCAATTAAAGAAGGATCTAAAAATTCTTTTTATCTAGAAGGAAGACCTTCTAATTTATATGAAATAAAAATAGAAATATTTGATCTAAGAAAAGATTTTTTTCTGAAGGAAAAACACAAGAAAAAATATGATATTTTAACTCCAAGGAGAAGAGACTGGGGAAAACTTGTTTCAATAAAAAAAATACCCGGAGTTCCTATAAAATGCGTAGAAGTACCAGGGTATGAACAATTTGTTATTGATGGTTTTATATTAACCTCTAACTGCGGTTTTGCTTCTACAGAGCAATTAGATAAAGATTTTGCTGCTCCATTTGCATGGGTAATGGATATGTCCATGCTTGGGGTAGGTTGTGGATTTGATACTAAAGGTCGACATTTAAATATACAATTAAAAAAACCTAGAGAAGCTACAGACACTCACGTTATTCCAGATACTAGAGAAGGATGGGTGGAGGCTCTTCGTAGAGTATTAGATTCCTTTGCAGGTAAGGATACTCTGCCAGCCGGGTTTGATTATTCTAAATTAAGAGCAGAAGGTGAGCCTATCATATCTTTCGGTGGTGTATCTTCTGGTCCCGATCCTTTAAGAAAATGTTTAGACACGGCTATTAAAACCTTACAAGAATATGTAGAACTTGAGAATGAAATTGATTCTACTTTAATTGTAGATATAATGAATGAGATTGGAGCCTGTGTAGTTAGTGGAAATGTAAGACGCTCTGCTGAAATTGCCTTCTCTGAAATTGAAGATGAAGAGTTTCTTAACCTCAAAAATTATAAATCTAATCCAGAAGCCGCCTCTAAGCCTAGATGGGCCTCTAATAATTCTATTGCCGCTGAGTTAGGGGATAACTACAATAGTATTGCAGAAAACATTTCAGCTAATGGAGAACCTGGAATCATTTGGCTTGAGAATATGAAGAACTATGGAAGGATGGATTATCTATTTCCGCCTCTCCATCCGCTAGATCCTTTAGTAAAAGGATCTAACCCCTGCGGTGAGCAATCCCTAGAACCCTTCGAATTATGCTGTCTAGTAGAAACCTTTCCTTCTAACCATGATTCTCTAGAAGATTACAAGGAGACTTTGAAGTGTGCCTATCTATACGCTAAGACCGTTACTCTTATCCCTACTCATGACCAGCGTACTAATGCTGTCTTGTTAAAGAATAGAAGAATTGGTACCAGTCAATCTGGTATTGTACAAAATTTTGAGAAGATTGGTATTTCAGAGCATATTAAATGGTGCAATGAAGGGTATAGTTATCTAAAAGATTTAGATAAACTTTATAGTAATTGGTTATGTATCCCTCAATCTATTAAAATGACCTCAGTCAAACCAAGCGGCACAGTTAGTCTACTCCCTGGTGTAACCCCAGGGATACATTATCCTCATTCTGAGTACTACATTAGAAGAATTAGAGTAGCTAAAAATAGTCCTTTAGTTCCAGCTATGGTTGAAGCAGGATATGATGTAGAAGATTGTGTTAATCAGCCGGAGTTTACCTCTATAGTTTCTTTTCCTGTTAAGGAAAGCTATTTTTCTAAATCTAAAACCGATATAACTTTATGGGAACAATTGGAGAATGCTGCTATTATGCAAGCTTACTGGGCAGACAATCAAGTATCTGTTACAGTGACATTTAAGCCAGAGGAAGCTAAGGATCTTGCCACCGCACTTGACCGCTATCAGTACCGACTCAAGAGCGTTTCCTTTCTTCCTCTGAGCGAACATGGATATAAGCAAGCTCCGTATGAAGAGATAACAGAAGAACAATATAAAGAAATGATTAAAGGATTAAAGAAACCTAAGATTGATTTTCACGTTAACAAAGAACATGCCTTTTGTGATGGAGATGTTTGCGAAGTATGAGTAATGTAATCCCAGGTGGTTGGGTACAGTTTTTAGATAAGATGGGTGATGATCTTGATGTTGTTAACTCTGCAAGAATAAGTTTTTCTAAAAAACATGAAGTTATAAAGAAAGGAGATGCAGAATTAATTGATTTTTTACTTAGGAATAGACATGGTACTCCATTTGAAATGGTGGAATTTATGTTCCAAGTACGTTGTCCTCTTACTGTTGCTCGCGAATGGTTCAGACATAGGATCGCAAGTTACAATGAAGTTAGCGGTAGATATGTAAAACAACAGAATGATAATTATATACCAGAAATTTCAGCTGTTAGAATTCAAACAGGTAAGCCGGGTAACTATCATTATGAACCTATGGAAGATTTAGATAAAGCTAATCGCTTAATAGATAAAATGGTTTCAGCTTATGAATTTTCCTATGAAACGTATGAAGAGTTATTAACTGAAGGGATGGCTAAAGAACTTGCTCGTAATGTATTATGTCAAGGAATGTTTACTGAATTTAGATTTAAAGTTAATGCAAGAGCTTTGATGAATTTCCTTAGTCTAAGGAATGCTCCTAATGCTATGTTCGAGATTCAGCAATATGCTAAAAAGATGGAAGAATATTTTAAAGCTGTGTTGCCTTTAACTCATGCAGCATTTATTAAACACGGGAGGGTCGCACCATGACTCAAAAAGATTTAGATAATTGGTTTCAATATCACGCACCTACGCCAGGACAAGTAGAACGCTATAATATTATTAGAGAAGCAGCTAAACAATTTGCTGAAATTGTAGTGGAGAATACTCCTTCTTGTCCAGATCAAACAGTAGCCGTTAGAAAAATTCGTGAAGCGGTTATGTCTGCTAATTTAACTGTAGCTTGTAACGAGGATTGAAATGATTTTTGGATTAGCAGGTAAGAAGAGAGCAGGGAAAAGTATTACTGCTCTTCATCTAGTAGAAGAATATGGATTCGTTGAGTACAGTTGGGCTACTCCTATTAAAGAAGTAATAGGCAAGCTAATCTTCGGACTTACCGACGAGCAAATGTATGGACCAGAGGAAATTAAAGAGAAGGTTATTGAAGAATGGGGTATGTCTCCTCGTACAATCCTCCAAATTGTAGGTACGGATATGTTCCGTAAGTTAATCCGGGAAGATTTCTGGGTTCATATTGGAATGAAGAACCTTACCAAACTTAATAATGAAGGATATAATATTGTTGTATCCGATTGCAGATTTCCTAATGAACTTGAAGCTATTAAATCTTTAGGTGGAATCGTAGCTAATGTAGTTAAAATAGGACAAGTGAACACAGATTCTCATGCTAGTGAAACTGCTCTCGATGATTATAAAGATTGGGATATTGTTTTTGATGCGGTGCCTGGAGATCTTGAAGGATTAAGAGCTTCGGTAGATATTTTTATTTCAGAACTAATGAAGACTAAATTAGATGCCATTTAAAGACCAAGAAAAAGGTTTACCTATATGGGAACCACCTTCTCCAGAAGAAGTAAAAAAGTTTGATGAGTCTCTTTTATCTTTAGAGGGAAATAATTCAGACTTTATACAATCAGCACAAGATCATCTAAACTTTTTCCTTAGAGAAACTTTATTAGGAGCACAGCGGCTCGCTTCTTCTAATACTAATATGCTTAAAGGTTTTACTAATTTAGCTAGTAAAGGTTTTGGAGCTATTGATATTATTATTCCTGTGTACGGACATCTTCAAGTTCTTAAACCTTGTATAGATTCTGTTCTTCGTAGAACTAATTGGCCTTTTAAACTTACTTTAGTTGATGACTGTTCTGATGCTGGTACTACTACATGGCTTGAAAGATTTGAAAAAGAAACAGATCATCAAGTTTTATATAATAAAAAGAACAGAGGATTCGCGGCAACTGTAAATCGTGGTATTCTTGCTACTAATAATCCTTATATTTGTATACTCAATTCAGATGTGATAGTAACAGACAATTGGATTACTAAAATGTTACTTGCTTTGGAATCCAATCCTCGTAATAAAATAGTAAACCCAGTTACTAATAACACTGCCGAAATCGCTGTACCTATGCAGGCAGGGTACTCCTATCGTGCTATGAATAAAGGACTAGAGGCTACGTCTTCTCATAGGTACCCAGAGATTATGCCTACTGGTTTTTGTTTTCTTATACCTAGATCCTTGATAGATGACATTGGTTTATTCGATGAGGGTTATGGTTCCTACGGAGAGGAAACAGATTTCTGGATGCGAACGATCACTTATCTAGCAGAAGGAGAATACCTTCGATGGAGAAGTGTTTTAGCAGATGATACTTATATTTTTCACGAGAGAGGAACTTCTTTTAGTTCATTTGGAGACGGTGAACATTTTGCAAAACGAAAAAAAGGTAATAGTAGGTTTAAAACTATATGGCCTTTTTATGGTGATTGGAGACGGAACTTTGATCTCGATGCTTCCATGAATCCAGTTAGAGTGAAAATGTCTCGTGATGTTTTAAATAATAAAGAAAATAAATATAACATTGCTTTTATTGTACATAGTGCTTCTTTTTGTGGAGGAATGAAATATATAGCAGATATTATTAATACTTTAAATGAAAATAATGTTGATGCAAAATTAGTCTTAGTTAAACGAAATCCCCAAGAAACTCCCAATGTTCTTGGAGAATTAAGATCAGCTCCCGTTATATTTAATAATGTTGCAGATGCTTTAAAAGGATTCGGAGAAGAAGTATTTGAAAAAGGACACGTTGTTGCGGCAACTAATGAACTAATTCCTATTGTACATGCTGTCTGTCAAAACTTTCCCAATTTAAAATCTGTTTTATTTTCTCAAAGTGCTGACCCTATGATCGCTGCTAATGAAGAAACTAAAAAAGCTTTTGAAAAATCATATGGCATGGTAGATAATATTATTACTGCTTCTAATTGGTTGCAAACTTATATCCAGAAGCTTGGATATAAAACCATTGGATCTATAGGACCTGGAGTAGATACTAATTTATTTTATCCGAGAAATAGAAAAACTGGTGATGATCGTCCTACTCTATTAATAGCTCTCGACGATAGATATCCTTATAGAGGTACAGATCGTGGAGTTAAAGTTGCTAACTTTGTTTCTAGAATAGCAAGACGCAATAAAATAGATATAAGAATTTTAGCATACGGAGCTATCTCAGTAAAAGGACACCCTGAAATTACTTGCTTAGGTAGAATCTCTCAATCTCAAATGGCAAATATTTTAGGTAAAGAAGTAGATGTATTTTTAGATCCTTCATATATTCATTCATACGGACTACCCGTACTAGAAGCTATAGCAAGTGGAGTAACTCCTGTCTGTTGGAATAATTTAGGAGTAAATGAATATGCTGTTGATGGTAAGAACGCTTTTATTTTTCCTAAAAATACACCAGAAAATATTGTAGCTAATAAATGTTACTCATTATTAGTAGGGGATGAATTTTTAAAGAACAAAACAAATTTCGTTGTACCTAACAGAGAGGAATCAGTTAGACAATTTATCGATACTTTAGAAAAAGGATTAGATCTCTATAACCCTAAGAGAAAAATCTCTGTTGTCACACCTCATTTACGTAAGCACGGCGGTCCTACTACTATTCTTAATCTCGCGAACTCACTCAAGGAAGATGGACATGATGTGGATCTCTATGTTGTTTATCCTGACCTTAACCCAGAGCTTGTTGATCTCGCTAATATTCCTATACGGTTGAATTGGAATCAGGTTAATCCTTGTGATGTTCTTATAACCAATTCAGACGGAGATAAGAATTCTCATTTCGTCTCTCAACCTCAAGCTAGCAAGAAAATTCTTCTGAAGCTGTCTCACAACCCCAGATTTCAGAAGTTAGAAGACGATAGTCTAAAGATGCCGTGGGATGCTATCATAACAAGTAGTGAATGGTTGAAGGAAGCTTGTGAGAAACCGATGGAAGGATGGACACATCCTAGTAGAGAAGCAACTAGAGTAGGTTGGTATCATTATGGGCATCCAGAGTTTGCTTGTGATTTTAAAAATAAACCCAAATCTCCTGTTATTACAGTGGGGACTTTAATTCATCAACATCCTCTTAAAGGTACTAATCATGCGTTAGATGCTCTTCAAAATGTTAAAGAAAGAAATAAAGAAAATAAAATACACATAGCAGGGATAGGAGAGTGGCCTCAATTTGCAGAGAAGTGTCCTCCTACTATTCAGTATCTTCAAAGTTTAAATAGAAAACAAATGGTAGATGCTATGAGACAAACAAACATTTGGGTTACTGCTTCTTTATCTGAAGGTTTAGGACGTATGGCTCTTGAAGCTATGTCTGCTAGTTGTGCTGTTATTATGACAGACACAGAGGCAGAATTTGCTAGACACAAAGAAAATTGTATCATAGTACCTAAAGGAGACTCTAATGCAATAGAGGAAGCTTTGCAGGAGTTGATTGATGACCCGGCTTTGCTACAGTCCATCGCAGAAGAAGGGTTTAAAACAGCACAAGAAATGGGAAATCCCCGAGATTATATTAGTAATGTAAATAAAGTAATTCAGGGGTTGTTTTAATGGTAAAACCAATCCCAGGATTTGAGGGTATATATTCTATATCTGAGCATGGAGAAGTGGTAGCACATGAAAGAATTAGAATAAGATCTAATCCTAAGAAACCAGAAGATAAAATTAGATACAAGTATAAAAAACATATACTAAAACCTAATGAGATTGGTACTCATAAGCAGTATCATAGGGTACGATTAGTAGATAAAAAAGGAAAATTTCATTATATATTAATACATAGATTGGTGTGTAAAGTATTTAACGGAGATTTCCCAAATGAATACGAAGTAGATCATAAAGATAATAATCCTACAAACAATCATTATACAAATTTAATAGCTTTAACTAAAAAAGAACATACATATAAATCTGTTGAATGTGATGATGTAGTTTTCGGAAACAATCATGGGAATAGTAAAATAAACGAAGAGCAAGCTAAGGAAATAAAAAAATTCCTTAAAGATAGTAATCTAACCCAAAAAGAAATCTCCTCTACACTTGGGATAAGTTATTTTATAGTAAAAGATATTGCTCGTGGAAAAACTTGGAGGAGGGTAGGATGATAAAACGTGGTATTGCTTTGGTCCACTACAATAGATTGGAGAAACTGGGAGAAGTTGTTCAAGCAGTTATGGATACGGCTCCGTCCGATGCGAGGATCGTCATATGTGATGATGGATCAGAAGGGGAAATCAGAAGTGTTCTACCTAGAAATTCGCCTGCCATATTGGTACAAGGACCTAACAAAGGCGTCGGGTACAATAAAAACAGAGCCCTCTGGGCACTCCAAGACTGCCACTTTATTTCCATAATAGAAGATGATCTTAAACCCTTAGAACCAGGGTGGTTTGAAATATATGAAAAAGTTTCTAGACAGACCGGCATTCATCATTTTTGTAGAGTCCAAGATAAAGAAATACCCGATAGTCACCCCAGTTTTAGCTCTTGGCTTACTGATAATATCGGGGCTACTGCTGTATTTGGGTCTTCGCCTCGCGGCGACCTTACTTTTATTACTAGGCTCGTACTTAATAATGTGGGTGGGTTTCATCCCAATTTCCACGGCGTTGGATACGCCCACGGAGAGTGGTCAGAAAGAGTTGCAAAAGCAGGATTAATACCTCACCCTCTTAAATGGATAGACATTAAAGAGGCAAGAGATAAATTTATACAAATTGGAGATGAGGAAGGTGGAAGATGGATGAGACCTCGTTCAGAAATAAGAGAGGAATTGAGAGCGAACAGCAAAGTAAGAGAGAATTTGGAAAAAGTGAATTACCTTTACCATCCCCTAATACTATCTTAGAAGTACTTACTTTTCCTAATAAAAAATTAAAACAAGAAGCTGTCTTAGTAGAAAATATTACAGATTCTACTATTCATATTTCTAATATAATGATAGATACTCTTAAAGCAATGGGAGGGATTGGCCTAGCTTCTACTCAGGTTGGGTGGGGAGAGAGGGTTATTTTAACTAACGTTAGCGGCAATGACCCTCTTATCATTATAAATCCAAGCTTCGAACCTTTTGGTAAGATTAAAGTAGATTCAAAAGAAGGATGTTTATCTTTACCAGGAGGAATGGCTGTAGTATCTAGACATTATGAAGGTACTGTTAAAGGTATCGGACTAGATGAAAAAGAAATTGAATTTTATATTAATGATTTGGAAGCTGCTGTAATACAACATGAGATTGACCATCTTAATGGGGTTCTGTTTATTGATCATTTATCTAAACTTAAAAGGGATATAGTGATTAAAAAAGTTAAGAAAATAAAGAAGAGAATGGAGGCCACGCGATGAGCGGAATTTGCTCAAAACATCAGCCAGATCCTTTCGGTGAATGCTTCGAATGTAAATGCGACATCCTGCGCGCCGAGGTCGAGCGGCTGCGCGGATTCCTGATCGAAATGCTTGGCTTCTACGACCAACCCAACGCTGAGTACGACGTAAAACGCGCAGCAAAAGAAGCATATCTGCTGAACCGCTGTGAAAATCTTTTGAAAGGTATCAAGTGAAATATGCCGCCTCGGCCCCGGCGCACCGGGGGACCATCTGGCCTTGGTCGCATAGGTTGAAACAGGTGGTGCGAACAACGGCGGGTATCCAATCCCGCAGGCGGCAACCTTCACTACTACATGGAGACCAACACTTAATGGCTGAAATACTTTTAAATTATAGAATAGATTGGAGTGATGATGCTTCGGTTCCTACCTATGCTACCTGCTTCCACCGTCAACTATTGCTTGCAGAACATAATGTAACTGCAATAGGTGAAGGCCAAGATTATAAAGATATTAAAGAAGTAAATCAAAAAAAATATGATTTATTTATAGATTTAGATTGTGGTAGAAACCAAAAAGGAAAATTGCATTTTGCGAACGGAGAAAACGAAAAGAGAATCGAAATCCCCTCAGCAGTCAAGTTCATCGACACCCACGGATATCCCAGCTTGCATAGAAGATTGGCTAAACAATATGATCACGTTTTCTTCGCTGTCTGGGATAAGCGTGATTTATTTTCTAATCTTCCTTCTGCTCATTGGTGTCCCAACGCTAGTGATGACATGTGGTTCGACCATATCAACCACACCGAAGAACCTCCAAGATTCTCTCTTGGATTCTTCGGATCTAAAGGAGGACTATCTAGAGCCGACGGTGCTATTGCAGTGTGCAAGCGAAGAAAACTTCCCTATGATATTAGAGAAATTGGAAGATCATATAAAACTAGGTGGCCGAGAACAGCGGAGGCAATGTTGGCCTGCTCAGTTTTATTTAATAAAGGACAGAAACATGATGGTCCCAATCAACGGGTGATAGAATCAATGCTTATGAATCGTCCTTTAATTACAGATAGAGATTCCAGAGATGGAATGGATAAGTTATTTAAAGAAGGTGAACACTATTTAGGATATAATAATGAATCTGAATTAGGGAATCAATTAGAATGGTGTCTCTCTGGAACTACTAAAGATTTAGCAGAAAGTATGGCGGCTCGTGCTTATATAGAAGTTAAATCTAAACATCTTATTAAACATAGAGTAGCTCAAATCTTAGAGGTTTGTTTGTGATTATTACTAATACAGCTGCCGTTGTCTTGGTTATGAATGATGAGTACTGGCTTCCATATGCATTAGAAGCTTCCAGAGGATTCTTCGATAGATATGTAATATATGATGTAGGAAGCACAGATAATACTCCTAATATTATAGATTGGTTTGTAGAAACACAAAAAGCAGCCTCTCAATTTTATGTGAGAAAGCTGCCCTTGGTCCCACCCGCGGCTCAAGGATGTTTTAGAAACTCCATGATAGCAGAAGGTTTAAGTGATTATTATTTTATATTAGATGGAGATGAAGTATATAATCCTTCCTCTTATAATTTAATAAATAATCATTTAATGTTATCTATTAAAATTTATGGAGTTGTTTCCCGTAGAGAAATCACATCAGATTTAAAAAGTATTTATCCTCGTAAGAACCATCATCGTTTATATGCAAAAGAAGCTATATGGAAAGGACCACATCCAGGAGAAGCTCCTGTTATAGAACAGAAACCCAGTACTGAAGCTTATTCCCCTGATATTATCTGTTATCATTTTCATAATGCAGAACGTTCTTCTCGCTCAAAGGATGTACCCAAGAGAGAGGAGAGACTAATGAAGCCTACTTATAGGCCCCAAGGAGAATTAATGCCAATTAATTTATTAGAAGAATTACCGTTATTACAAAAACCTATTAACGGTTTTGCAGTCGCGCCTGCTCTAGCGAAATTACAAGATGCTAATTAGATGTAAGTGCGGAAGACTAACTGACTTCGGAACTTCTTGTAGTAATTGTACTAAAGATTTTTTAGATAGTGAAGCTAGTAAGGAATATAAAGAAACAGTCGGAGATGATTTTGATGAAGAAGAATATACAGACGAAAAACTCTTTAAAGAAATTATAGAAGACTAAAGTTCATTATCTCCCTCTTCTCTCTCCCCGATCTCTTCCAGTCTTCCGACCTCTCTTATTACTACTTGAAGAATTAGCAGCTCTCTTTAGCATAAGTTGATTCTGGAGAGTGTTAATTATTTCCTGTCTAGCTTGTCCTCTAGATTGAGCACCAAACTCAACAGATTTCGCTAGTCTTTCTCTCATTTCTTCCTGACTCCATCCGCGAAGTCTAGGGAATTGACCTATTTGATCTAGTTTAGATTCTACCCATTCACCGTATTTCTGATGTGCTCTCGCTGGGTTATCTGCATATTGTTTACTGAAGGTAGACATTACATCAGTAAGTACTTTCATCATTCTATCTTCTTTTCCATTTGCAGAATAATAAGATAGTTGTTTAGATAAATGATTTCTAACCTGTCCCATATGCTTCTCTGTTTCTGTTTCATTAGACAAAGCAACAGGACCAGTCGCTCCCCAAGATTTACCCATACCAAGATTCTTAAGTAAGAAATCGTGTGAGAGGCTTCCTGTCTTTCCTGTATTAGGATCAATAGCTATTCCAGTATCTACTAACAACCGGGAAACATTAGTTATATCTCCTGTCAATGGAGTTCCTGTTAGATGCTCAGACAAGGAAACGTCTGGAGTAGTGGCTTTGAATCCATATTTTTGAATCCACGGTGGAGCGATAATACCGATCATACCGGCAAGCATCTTACCCATAGCATCACCTGGACCTTCAGATCCAATCTCGGTACCGAAGCCGGTCTTTCCACTCATGACCTCAACCATTGGCTTTAGAATAGCAAAAGGTTCTACAGGCATTTGTTCCATAGCCCCTTGCAAATCTTTAAATGGAGTATATTGACCCATCATATCTGGGCTATTGCTAGTTAGCATGAAAGAAGAATGAGGAAGCCAATCCATTACCATTCCTCTAAGACTATCTCCGTCTTTCTCTGAAGTTATAGCTGACATACCTGCGGCACCGGCAATACCACCAATAGCGGCCCCGGCAAGAGCACCCATAGGACTACCTTTCAATAGTCCAGCAGTACCCCCTACCATAGCTCCAGTCATAGCACCACCCATACCAGCAGCACCCTCTCCTGACATAGCTACTGTAGCGCTTCTTTGTGCCCATAGAGGAAGACTTTGTTTAGCTTCTTTAGCTTGTTCTGGGGTTTGTGGTCCTAGTCCTACTCCTGAGAACATCGCTTGAGTAATATTTGTCATATGTAACCACGGCATCATTCTAAGAGGATGATCCATGATATTATTTTTTGTAATTCTCATAGCTTCAGCTGGGAAAGTAGCCCAAGGAAAAGCCCATTTACGTCCTCTTTTAATTGCAGAACCTACTGTTCCATACATAGGAAGACGTCTGCCTACTTCTAACATAGCAGAAGACTTACTTAGTCCTTGTCCTCTATGATAAAGATACATAGTCATTTTAGGAACCATATCCCCGGCGAGATACCATTTAGTCATCTCATCCATCCACTTAACTTTATCTCCAACTTGAGCAATATTTTTCATTTTCTGATATGCTTTAATTGCTCCTCTAGTTAAGTGCTGTTCTTTTCGTAGGTTCTTATACAAATCTTCAAGGTGACCGGAACCTTCCACCATATCCATGGCACCTTCTTCAATAAGCTCTCGAACGCCTGGATCTAGAAGTTCATTCATATCAATGTTTTTTCCATTGATCTTCATTTTTCCTAAATTAATCTTAGCGGCATCTAATATTTCTCTAGTATTTTTTCCACCAGCTTTTTTAGCAGCAGCATGATAGGCTGAGATTTTCTTAAAAGCATTAATAGAACCAATCGAAAGATCTAAAACATCAGGATCTAGAGGATTGACTCCAGCCTGTGCCATTAATACAAGGTTGCCACCAATGTTTTGAAACTGTGTAGGGACAGAGAAAGCAGTCTTAGAGGTTTTGAACATAGTAGTAATAACTTCCATCAAATCACTAGCTGCTTGTACTTGTGAGAAAGCTCCTTGCTCTCCGAATACTTCATCGAAGATTGCTTTCTTTATCCAAGGTAGTTCTTCGTTATCTCCTAAACGAACTCCTTTCTTACCAAGCATTCTCTTAAGAGCATCACGGGCTCCTGTTGGAACATCATCCAAACTTACATATCCTGCTTCTGCTGCCTTGGCAACATCTCCACCATATAGTTTAGCTATATCTCTATGAGGCACTGCATATGAATCATTCATAGCAATATCCCGTACAAACTCAAAATTATGAGTAAGCATTCTATCCATCATATAACCACGTACTGTTAACTCAGCCTGATCGGTTATAAGTTCTCCATTCTCTAAACGTTGTGCTACTTCAGGAAGCTCCATGTTTCTTCTTTTGAGAGTATGACTATCCAATCTAGGGAACTTATATGTAGATAAAGCTATTCTAGAATCAGGACCTGTTTTAGCTTCTTCAACAACGTGTTTTGTATCCCCAAATAAAGCCTTATCTAATCCTTTTCTAGGTACATCTTTTCCTACTAATACCTTAGCGGCCTTCTCTTCTTTCATACTTCTAACAGGCATGAACATTGTTCTACTCATGTCTGCATCAGGCATAGGAGTACCCTTAAACTGAGCAGGTAAGTGCATATCACCGATGCGATCTCGTACAGATTCTGGTACTAAACCAATTTCGATAACATGATTCTGGGATTCTCTATACTTCTCTCCCATATAATCTGCCCATTTCTGAGTTTCAGGTTTTAATTTAGGAGAGTTTGGGATAAGGTCTGGGCGTTGTTGATGCATCCAATATTTATATACATCTTCTCCCTCAGAGATATCAGGTACAGTAGCCATAACTCTACCCATATCTTCAGACTTCCATAGATTATCCAAACTAGCTTTATATTGGTCCATGACACCATTGTTCTCAACTAGAGAATTAGTAAGTCTAAAATATTGATTAGCGAACCTCTTGTTGAATTCCCATTTAGCTTTTTCCCAACCGGAAACAGATAGTTCTCCTTTAGCTTCAGCATCAATCATAGCAGACATTTTATTGTAGCTAGCTAATTGGTTTTCTTGCATTCTAAGAGTTTTAATTGTACTCTCGGATACTCCTCTGAAGTCATCGATCATACCTAATTCTTTAAATTTGGTAAGCTCTTCTCTTCTTTTATTAACACCCCCTAACTTACTAGCAATTCTACCGTATTTATATGAACTATGAGCGGCCTTAGCGGCAGGGAATAGAGAACTTCCTACTAAAGAAGTAGTAGCTAGAAGATTAACCCATAGAGGTTCATTTGCCCATTGATCTTTTGCGATCTCCCATTCCCAATGGAAACCTTCGTTGTCCATCTTCATACCAAGAACACCCATCTCGTCACCGAAAAGGAAATTAACTACGTCACTACCACTAATATGATTAGTAGTGGGAGACATAGCCATTCTAAATTCCATAGGATCTGGTAGCTCTACCGGCGCAGCCATTGGAGGAAATAGTTCTTTTTCACTGCCCTTAAGAAAAGGCGCAGGAGTGTTAATAATCTGCGCTAATTTTTCCTTAGCTTGCAGAGCTTGAACATCTCCCTGAATTCTAGCTGCTCCTTGTTCTTCAATAGAAGGAGTTAGAAGATTAGGACTCTCTACTTTTGGATCAAATATTCCCACTTATGGTTTCTCTCCTGGGTCGGTTAGCTTCCCTGCAAATCTGGCTGCTTTAGCAATCCCGGAAGCAAGGATACCTGTCCCTTCTACGGCTTTATCTGCGATACCTAAACCATAGGCACTAGCATCATATTTCTTATTAGCGTAGTCACCTTTTCCTGGTGTAACTCCGGCATATTTTTCAGCGGCAATAGGAATTTCTTTCCAGTTTTTCGGGTCTCTAATCCATTTTCTAATTTCTTTCTGAAATCTATCTCTAAAACTTTTAGTTGCTGGAATATCTGCAATCTGTTGTGCAGTATACGCCTGTAAGAACTTATTCTCCCATTCACCAATCGCATCATCAATTGTTTTTGGGTTCTTTTCTCTAATAATTCTTTCTAATGTAACCAAAGCAGGAGCTTGAGCGGACTCAATAGAAGCATCTTCTTCTTTCTTAGTCATAGCCCCCTTGATTACTGGGTCGTGAACTGCTGCGGCTCTCTGAGGGAACCAATCTTTAAATCTTGGCATCTGTGACATATGAGGAGCGAGTTCAGGGAAAACGTCCGCTATATACATAGCAGCGCCTCTCTTATCAAACATAGCTTCTTTCTCTGCTACTCTGGTATTAAGAGCATCTTCATTAAAAGCTAAAGAAGGGTCTTGAGCAACTAGTTGTTGCTTATAAGAAGCCGCTCCCATATCCTGCCAACCAGCCATATGTTGCTGTCCTTCAGGAGTTCCCACTAACCATTCTGCAAAATCAATAGGTCCTCCTAATTTAGTCATGATTTGTCTAGGAGACATGTCTGCAAACTTAGTTTTGCTTCCGCTACCACCAGAAGGATCAACTGGCATTCTATTCTTAAGTCTAGTATCTGCTCTTGTGTTTTCAATTTTAGCAAGATTCATCTCAGACTGCTGAGCCATAGTAGGACCTGTTAATTCTTCAATTAATTGACTTCTGCTTTGAACAATATTTTGAATCTTCTGGCTCACAAAAGGATTAGTTCTATATTTGTCGGCAGCAGCCATGAGGCCATCATCTAACTTAGACATATCCATGATAGTAGATCTAATAATATTATCTCTAGCTCTAACTGCACGAGGGTCAGCAGGATCAACCATTATCGCAGAGCCATCTACATTTTGTCCAATAATTCCTTGGGCTAGATCTTCCATTTGAGATTTAAATCTCATATCTAATTGTTCAGAATCTGCTTTATATTTATCTCCATACATACTTTGAAAATCTTCATGTTCCTTTTGAAACCAACGCTGACGGAGAGTATTAACAATATTAGAACCCATTTGTTCTACAGGAGCAGCTAAGCGAGGATCTTCAAATTCCTCAGCCATAGCACTACCTAATAGATTGAATCCTAATTGAGTTAGTCCACTACTAACATTCTGTCTAATGCTGCCAGTAGCAGGCATTTGTTGGTTCTGCTCTGGAATAGGTTGTCCTGTTCTAGGGTCTATTGGCATTATATATTCCTTTTATCTTAACTTAATTTTGTTAGGATTCATAGCGTAATTAGTACTACCCGGGGTAGGAGAAGAGAAGGTGAAATTAGACATTGGAGTACCAAACATATTGTTGTAAGCGCCTTGTACTTTACCTGTTATAGCTCCACCAATAGCATTATAATCTGCTTGTGAAGCGCCTTCGCCTCCAACCATGCCACCTACCGCAGCTAGACCAGCACCTAGAGCAGCACCAGCACCACCTGTTAGAGCACCTCCAACAATAGCAATACCAGCACCAATTAACTTACCTACCACGCTACTTTCTTTCAAATATTTTTGTTGTCCTTCACTAGCGCGAATAGATAAATTAGCAGCAGAAACTTGAACACCAGCCATCATTTCTGCTAAATTACTCATTGTATTTTGATATGATTCTCTAAGCATAGGAAGGTTGTTTAAAAAACGTGCATTTCCTTCACCCACAGCATCAGCATTATTACGAACGTATTCATCTAAAGCCATGTTGGCTTTCCAAGTTTGTTCAATTCTCATGGTATTAGCACGCTCTCGGACAAGGGCACTCTGAGCTTGAATCATTGCATTTCGGCGAGCACTGCCACCTTTTGCGGCAGCATTTTTAATGGCTCTTTCTTCTTCTCTTCTAGCGGCGGCGGCACCTTGAACGATTTGTCCTATTGTAGCTTCGTTCATTCGATGCCAAGCAGGGCCTTCTCTATTAAGTAATTGTTCGGCTTCTGCTGTTAGTCTAGACCTGATACGAAAATCTGATGTTTTAGATATTTCATTAGCGTAGGCATCTGGGTCTAAAATCTCACCAGTTTGCAATAATTTATTAGGATCATCCGTACCTAAGAATTCTACGTTTCGACCTCTTTCTTTATCATAACCAGCTAAAGAACTTTTAGCACTTTCAGACAGCTTACCTTTAGTGAATAGAGAGCTAGTATCTAGGGCACCAGAGCCTCCAGATCCGCCGCTGCTGCTACCTGGAAGGTCATAAGTACCTGGGGCACCAAGCATTCCACTAACTTCCATTCTGGCGCGTTCTGCGGCTTGTGCTTGCTGTTTAGCTGTATCCACTTCTTGCATAGCCTGAGCACCGAATTTCCGTACTCGTGCGGCTTCGGCTCTAGCTTCTTGCAATTGTGCTCTGTCGTCAGAAAATAATCCCATAAAGATAATCCTTCTTTATATACAATTCTATTTAATTATCTGAATTTTAAAGATAAATTTCAATTTTTCATTTGCCTGGATAATCATCAATAACTGTAGCATCTACACCAGCACTTACAGTTAGAGGATTGTATGCTCCTACTTTAGATGGAATCACCGAGGTTGTGGCTCCTATTGAAAGATCTGTATCTGAGGCGCTCGTATCTTTTCCGTATTTAAGCCAAAGAGTAAGCTTATCTGAAGATAGGTAGCTTCCTGAGTTTGAACTAATATCAAAATTGTAACCATCTCCAGAATTATAAAGAGCTAAAACAGCAGCAGCCGTAAGCTCTGTCTCTTCCCAGATTGCAGCTTCCCACATTCTATGTGATTCACTTTGAGATCCTAAAGAAGTCCACTCTGTTCGTGCTTGTGTTGCAGTTCCACTTGCTGTATTAACAGGATTAATAGAACCTCCTGATATACTATCAGATGAAAATACTGTAACCCCATCTCCTGCCGAAGTAGATAAAATTAAAGAACCATTTTTATATAATCTTACTCTTCTCGGACTAGAACTATAGGTCCAAACGAAATGATACCAAACATTTAAACCAGATGAAAAAATATAACTAGAAGTATTAGTATGAAGAACAAGCTCTGTTGCTCCTCCACTTCCCGTTCCAATTCTTAAAAGAGCAGTTTGAGCTGTTCCACTTATAAAAGTAGAAACCTCACAATAAACAGCGCCAATAGTACCAATAGCAGGATTTCTTATGTCTAAATTAATTCCACGAGTATCAGTGGTTAAAGGCTTCATCCAATAACCCATACTAAAAGCAGGGTTTCCTATAATTTCAACAGAGGGAGTAACATCTATTGAATAGTCAGTACCAATAGTTGCCGCTGGTGCTCTAACAACAGATAGAGAATTTAAATGCTGAGTAAAAGGAGCCGGTGGAGTAAAGAACCCTCTACCTCCAGTAGCTACCCATATTACAATAGAAAGACTTTTAACGTCTAACTGTGCTCGATCTTGAATTTCTACTGTAAAAGTATTATCTAAACCTTGATGTACCTCAGGAATATCATCGAGAGGTGCAAACATAATAGTCTGAGAAGTTTCATTGTTATTAGACCCTCTTGCTGGTGCTCCACCTATAGTGGGTCTACTAATAGCAAAACCATTAGACAAACCTAGAATATTATTTAAACTAGTAACTGTTTCGCTTTCTGGGTAAAGAGTGACGGATTGTTCTTCAATATCAGAGGCGGCTTCTTCTGTAGATAATCTTCTTTTTAATACTGCCGTTGGAGTATCATTAGCTAATTGAAAAGATTCATCATTTAAAGTGAAAGCCATCCATACAAAAGCAGTATAATTAGGAGGAATATATACAGTTTCTGACACAGAAAACCCAATTGTGTCAATGTCATTTTTAGCTCCTTCTAAGATCATAACACTATCTGGTACTTCAATTTCAAGTACTCGATTAGCAGAAGATATACCAGATCTACCAATACATTTAATTAAAACTTTATAGTTTCCACCATCTCCTTTAAATATAAATTCATTAGAGAAAGAAGTTCTAACTGTTTCTTCTCCACTATCTTTATTAAGAAAAGTTAATTTATAATGTAGAAGGATAGGACTATTTACTGGGTCCCATAAAAATTTAGCGGTACGTACTCCTCTCTCTACTGTAATATTAGAAGGAGGAGGAAGTTTTACGTTTGATCTTCTTCTCTCATTTGGGTCTTCATGAGGATTAGTAGGTCCCCTATTATTAATAGCTGAATCAATTGTTTGACCAATACGAACTAATAAATCCCTCTCATCAGGAGGAAGATCCTTCATATGTGCCAGTCTGTTGGCAATTAATGATCGTCGTCTAGCCATTAAGAAATTCCTAATTCTAGTGCATTTAAATGAACCCAGAACACTTCTGTATTATCTGCTCCGTCTAAAGTCCCATCAATAACATCTACTCTAATTTCCAAAGATTGATTCAATTCGGGGTGAGCTATTGTAAAAGGTCCGATTGCCATAGAACTCCAGAATTCCCCTACTGTATTTTGCCATGGGGTACTAGTGCTTAATACTGTGGAACCATCTATATCAATTACTCTAACTTCTACTGTTACTTGAATATCATTTAGTCCTAACATTGCTACGGCGGGGTCACCATAAATAGATATGAAACCCCACACCATAGAATTACCATTAGGATTAATCGGAGTATAATCCAGATTAGAGCCAATACCTCCCAATACCGTATTTGCGCTTGTGCCCACCACTGGGATATAGAAGTCTTCTTCTGTATGAACCGTGATATCAAATAAATTAGGTGCAAGTTGTTTTACTTCAGAATAGGGAGTAGTTGTTCCATCTTTTCTTACTCCTCTAACTCTAATAAATCTAGTTGCGGTTAACCCATCTAATACAGCTATAATACCAAAAGTGGTTACAGTATTAAAAGAAGCAAAATTACTACTATCAGATACATCTACTTCATAAAAATTAATTCTTTGATCTGGTAATGCCACCCATTCCACAATACCTCCTCTTACAGTAGGAGTAATGGTTACGTTAGGAATAGGGAGTAACTGATCTGGTTTTCTTTTCAACAATTCTAAAGAAGTTTCTAAACTAGAAATCTGAATAGAGTTGTCCATATCCGCTAGAGCACGTTCAAATTCTCTTTGTTGCCCTGGCGTAAGGTTTGTAAACAACTTAGCAAAAGTTCTAACATGATCTCCAATTGCCATTCTTATACGTCTACTACAACTTCAAATAGATTAAAATTCTTCAACTTAATCTCTGCTCCTTTAGAATAATCAACTACAGTATTTAAACTAAATTGATAATCGTTAGGAGTAGGATGAGTCTTGGGGTCTCTAATTCTACCTCTAAGTTTAATAGTATGATCCCCCTCTGATAATACGCTAAATTTTTGAATTAAAGAACCTCTTCTTCTTAATTCAAAAGGTCCCGGAACGGTTAAATAGTTTCCAGGAAAATTTAATGTTCCACTTGGAGCCCAATCAACAATAGCTTCTAATTCTCCTGTTAGAGCCCCTCCTGCTCCTGTATTATCTATTCCACTATAAACGGTTACAAGCATATCTTGACCTACTTGATCTCCGTCTACTTCCCATCTAAACTCAATATCAGCCCAATGTAAACTACTAACAACATCAACCGGAGAAGCTAAAGCATTCATTTCATACTCAATGGCATAATAAGCATCTCCTCCAATAGCAGTATAATCTTTACTGAATAAATCTACAAAACTAGTACTTGTTACACTAGAATTAATAGTTTCAGTAACATCGAAAGTTCCTTGAGATTTGGCTTCTGGAGTATCTGCTTGTAATATATCAGACCAAGGACCTACTAATCCGTTTTTTGTAACGACGCGGATACGGAAAAAGTACGAAGATGCATCTTCCAAATCTGAAAATACAAATACTTCCTCAGGAGATTGGAAACTCTCAAATTGAAAAAATTGAATACTTTCACTAAGTTGATATTCATAAAATAGTAAATTTTTTAATCCTCTTGGTGGTGTAAAGTTTACTCTAAGTTCTCGGAATTCCACCTCTCCTGTTATATCA
Source organism: Deltaproteobacteria bacterium (assembly GCA_021772655.1). Taxonomy (GTDB): domain Bacteria; phylum UBA10199; class UBA10199; order 2-02-FULL-50-16; family JAJFLM01; genus JAJFLM01. The sequence continues at coordinate 6,236 of JAJFLM010000335.1, read as the reverse complement.
CTAGAAGGAATAATCGGAACAAAAGTTGAAAATTTCCTTTTCGCAGACTGAGTAACCTGAGCTGCTAATGAAGAATTAACGGCTCCTTCTAAATGACTAAGAAATAATTTTAGTTGAGCTACTCTACCGGGTGCCCAATTTTTTAATCTAACATTTTGATTTGGTCTTTCTATTCTAAACCGTGTCAACTGTAGTTACCGCCCCATCCATTGGTCTGGTATGGAAATATAACCTGACAGCTAGGAGTCTAGAGAAAACATCCTTCTGATTATTTTGTGCTGAAATTCTAATATAAGTTTGAGATCCTAATGGGGGAGAAGGAATAGGGTATACTAATCTAGAGTTATTAGTTCCAAATTGCATAGCAATTGTTTTAGTTTCTGTGGGAGAGGCTTGATCTGATCCTTTAGCCATATCTAAAGTAATATTCCAGGTTGAAGCATCGCCGCTAGCTCTAATCTCAATAAACTGGGGCTCTATTTTTCCGGTCACCCCTTCTGCTTCTACACCTAATTCTCCTAATCTCATATAAGGAGTTTGTATATTAGTATCTATAGCGTAAGTGGTTCCATTTGCATCCACCCAATTTTTAGAAGCGGAACAGAATAATTCATAAATCATTCCGTCGTCACCACCAGCGTATAATCTAAAGTCTCCGTTACTGTCTTCTATTTCTTCTGCATCTAGAAAATTTAAATTAGCTGCTGAAGGAGTAACTACATTAAGCCAGTTACCTTCTCTAACTTGATCAATAGGATAAATATAACCAAAAATAGAATCATATTCTCCACTGGCGTTAGGATTAAATTGAAGAAATAAGTTCCTAGCTTTACTATGAGCAGTATGAATTAATTCAATATTAGGTTTAGATAAAGCATCATATTTATCTCTAATAGGTTCGCTAATTTTAGCTAGAGTACTAAGATCATATAGTCTCATTCCATCCCTATCTACAGCATACCCCTCTACTCTAGTTTGTCCTGCGGCTCTACGCCCTACACAACCTGCTCCTTTAATAATTTTATCAACATTAAAATCTGGATTGTCTCCAATAATTTGCCATTTACTAGTTTCAGTTTCTACTACAACTCCAGAATAAGTCTCATAAATAGCTGTAATCTTCTCATCCAAATCAAATTCATTAATTAAAGGAAAAGATTCTGGCTCGTCGTCTTCACTAAAATAAAGCTTATCTGGATTCTGAGGGTCTCCTGCCATGAAAACAGTTCTTTTCCATACTTTTACGATACCTCCTTTTGGAGGAGGAGAATTATCGTCAGAGAAATCTCCAGCTTGAGGAGGAGTCTCGTTTCCTAGTGACCCGTCTGCTGTTTCATCTGTATATGTAGTAGTTACATTATCAAAAATTTGATCCAAGAAAAGAAAAATAGAACCACCGGCGACTGTTCTATATAATCTTCTTTCAATAACTTGAGGGTCTGTAGATACTGGTATATCGGTAAGATCAATAGCTGTATCAGCAGCGGTAGTTAATGAAATAGAAGAAGGTCCCACGTTGGAAAGGTGTCCGTATTTAGAAACAAAGGCCACCTTATATTGATAAGTTCCGGTGAAACTCGCTGAACCTGATCCGGCGTTTACAACAGGAGCACCTTCGTCTAGAGAAACTAAACGATCTAGAAGGATCCCTGATATAGTAGTAGAGATGGCATTAAGAACAAACTCAAATCTAACCTCAACAATATCATCAGTATCGGGATCAAAAGTACCTGTCTCTACACCTAGGACAGGGTTAGCGGCAGTAGTTGGAGTAGCAGGTGCACTAGTAGTAAAGTCAAGATTAATCTGATTCCATCCTTCAAGAAGGCTCCCAATTTCAAAATCAAATCTCCAATTATTAGTAAGACTGGCATCTCCTACATAAACAGACAAAGCTCTACCGCTGGTAGCAAACTTTTCGATTAAAGTACCGCGAGGAATATATAACTGAAAATTAACACGATTAGCAATAGCATCTGCTATTCCTCGGGTATCTCCAATAGGACTAAAATCCGCGTCTAAATTCTTTTGAACAGAGAAAGTAGTACTGGAAGTGCCTGATTTTTCTAGGCTAATAGCGTCTCCATCGAATGTGGAAACAGCAGAGTCTGTAGCAGTACAATTAACAGCAGTCCAATCCGTAGCATCGTCGAATTCTTCTCTAACTGTTTCAAGGCTTCCTGGAGATTCTAGTCCCCATTTAGAAGTAACTGCACCATCGTATTTAAGATTATTATCACCTATTCCAATCTGATCTACATCATAATTGGAAATAAACATAAAGCGACCTAGACGGTCTGCGCTATGTACTAATCCTGAAGTACGTCCTGTCTCTAATACATCGTCCGCGCCTGTAACACTTCCACTATTTAAACGAGCTAAAGTAGTACCAGCTGAAACTAATGTGTGACGCAGAATTTGTCCATCTAAATCAGGGGCTTTATAAAAACCTAACCATGAGATAGGTTTTACTACAGCAGATTCTTTATATATAGAAGATAGAATCCTAGCACTTCCAGGCATCTTAGCTAAAGCACCATAGGTCTCAAAGAAATCACAATTCTCTGCTACTCTAAGCATACCTTGAGGAGTAGTATCAGGACTAGCTTTAGTAGCTAAGCCTTTGAAATTCATAAGGTCTACATATGGAATCTTTTCTCTATCTGACATTACTTCCCATCTTTACTTTCTTATTTTTCTTTCCATGATGAGGCATCCCAGGTTTATGGAATTCCATAGATTGAAAAGTATGTACTAGTGGTTTGTCTGCTGCATGAGATCGTTTGTGAATAAAACTCTCTGCTTTCTTTAAAGTATTGAAAGGTCCAAAACGAGTCATTTGATGATTATCAGGGTTCTCTCTAGAGTATCGTTCAGCTTTTTCAAAAGATACTTCTTTCCCTCTCACTACTGAGGGAATAGCATAATGTTGTTCTTTTCCTTTTTTGTCTGAATAAGAAACAGACATTGATTTAGCATGACTCATTATGCGTCCTGATAGTGAGTGATGAATGGTTCAATATTTTGTCTAGAAACCATTCTCTGATTAATATACTGCTTAAAGCGATCCGCCCATTCCAATCTCTGGGCTGCTAGGGATCTACGCTGTCCTGATTCCTGCATACCTTCCTGATCAAAACAAGCTACAGCAGCATCTATAATTACTAACTCTGCAAACTCCTGAGGAAAGTCTGCGTGCATACCATCCCCATCGTCTGTCATTTCATCAGGCGTACCATTCCACTCAAGATACAGTCCGCCTGTGACTGCTTCCAGTGGGGCTGGTTCTAATAGGAACCCAGACCCAACGGGTCTGTATGTAGGGGTATAGGAATCACCACTGGATACGGCAGGTTGCACGACAGTGTAATGTCGTTCCCATCGTTGAACGGGAACGCGGCGTCCGTCTGTTCGGACTAATTCCATTTTGAGAAGTCGAGTCATACTTGAGGGCCAAGCATAACGAGCTGCATTAGCTACAAGATCTCTAGTACCAATTAAAGTAAAGAAACCTTCATGAGCCATTACACATTCAGCTACTCTGAATCTGTACCAAGCATTAATAAATTGTTTAATAAGAGGAGAACTCCACTGACTAGTAGAAGCATCTTCCTGCTTAATATATCGCCGAACACGTTCTTCAAAACTAGCTAGAGTATTCCGAAGTTCTTGTGCCATTTAGCTACTCCTATAAGAGAGCCTATCGTTCCGGCACCACAAGGCCACCTTCTTCGTCTGTTATAAGTCTCTCTGTTGCAGTTCTATTAGTTTGCCCAGGATAAGATATAATCTGAGAAGTGGTGGGATTAGTGGGAGCCACGACTCCTCTCTCAAAATTCTCCATGGCTCTTTTCATTAGCCACGAATTTTCTTCTTGGTAAGCATCGTGCATAGCTGCTTCCATTTTCTTCTTGCTTTCCCGAATTTCTTCGGCATCTGAATCTAATTTTCGACCCCAGGAAGAGGCTCCGTATCTATTAGTCCAGATGGCTTGAAGGTTAAGCCGGTTCAGAAGGAAGCTCAAGTACTCTCCTTCATGGCTTTCAATCTTCACAACATGCGCCCAGCCATGCGGATCTTCCAAGCGCCATATATGCCATGCTGCTTCTTCAATAGGGAAACCATCCCCATCGGTTAGAACGAAGCCCCAATTCTCCTGACCAAATTCGCGATGAATTGTAAATCTAGGATCCTCAAGCTCTCCAACATATTCATTAATAACCCCTTCCCACATAACACGGTAAGGATGATATACTATGAATAATTTAGGATCGATAGCTTTAAGCTCATCACAAAAAAACGAAGGTAAATCAAGACCGGGGGTTAGTTCCTTGTGAGGAACGCCCCTCGGTCTCAAAATTGTAGGTAGATAACCCATTAGAATCCCCTCCCCTGAATTCCTAGTTAAGTTGCCTTAGCTAGGCTATCTCCAAAGATCATTAATACTACATCACTGGACCCGTCAACATCATGCAATGTGACAGTTTTACTTGAAATAGATGCGCTTACATTTTGTGTAGTAGCGGCTTGGTCTCCAGACTGTAACGCAACGGCTACAGTAGGATTAGCAAGCTTACTTATATAAGTATCATCATTTGAAGGTACTTCACAAATAACAAACTCAATCTTAAGCGGACCTAGAGCTGTGATGTAAGACTTATCTGATGTTAGTTCAGCCATTACTTACTCCTTTTATCTTTATACTCTTGCTGTTGCTTGGCTCTACAGGTAGGACAGGTTTGTGGTATTTTCCCTTTTGCTCGGGGATTTACTTCAAACGGATACATACATGATTTACAAGTTACAAGCATAAGCAAAAAGGGCATCGAGCGTACTCGACGCCCCTCCTAGAGTATTAAGATGTTAGTGGTTATACTAGGTCCGGTGCTGAAGCAGATTCGCCACTAGCAAAGTAACTAATAACAAGCAAATCTCCAGCAGTCGGAACCGCAGGATCAGATGCGCCTACTTGATCTACTACAAAAATCTTATCTGTAGTTCTCTTGTAGTTTGCTAGGAACAGCGCATCATCAGCAGGTTCTGTGGTACCAGCAGCGCCAGCGCCCTTTACTTCTAGTTGAATGAAATCCAGAGTTGTTAGTCCTAAAGCTCTAACTCCACCGACACCATTCATGGCGATACCTGTTGCGGCGTATGAGGCAGAAATTTCACCCCAAACTAGAACCTTGTTATTCTTGCTAATTCCACCTAAAGTAGAACCGCCACCTTCAACACGAGATCGACCGAGTTCTTTTACGTGTGTAACGTCACCGTTAGCCATTATTTAATCTCCTTACTCTTCTACCGGATCTGCATCTTCAGCACAGATTCCAACAGTTTCTTCTAGAACCTTACCTAGAACCGGGATTTCTCCCAGCTTAGCTGGAACACATAGTAGACTTCTGTCTACACGTGAGTGAACCTGAACGTCAATTGCCTCATCACTGAGATCAAAATCGACGGTAGGAATCGCGCTATGCAATCCTGCACAACCCATACTTAGGGCTGCAACTAGAGTAAGAATTGTTAATTTAATATTCATCTTATTCTTCCTTCTTCTTGAACCACTGTAAAATGGCTACTACGGCTCCTGACAGAACTGCACCAGCCGCTAGGGCTTGATCCATTCCTGACAGTAGTCCTGCTGTAACTGTTTCAACAACCCCAGGAGCTATTTGGTTTCCCAAAAGTCCTGCAACTGAAGCTAGTAATACAACAATAGAGCCAATTTTTAGCTTTGCGTCATCAATACCCATTCTATACTCCTTTATGAACGGAAATTAATACCACCGTGGCGAGAAACAACTAGGTGCTCGTCACCGGCAGTACCACCCTCGATGTTGAAAACACCTTGGGTATAGTAGAATGTAGGGTCAGCTGTGCTTCTATTTGTCTGTAGAATATGAACATCCTCGGCTCCATCTAGAACCACGAAGTCAAACTCTCCAGAACCTTGGTCAATAAGCGTAACCTTAGAAACTTGAACTACGTCACCGTCTTTAAGATCAACCCATTGTTGTTTATTAGGTAATAGTTTAGACATCTATACTACCCCCTAGGACCGAATGGCTTTACAGAACCAATACCCGCAGCAGATCCAGCGTGTCTTACAATAATTGTATACATACCTGAAGCTGAACCAGAAGGTACAGTTACAATCTTTACAAATGTCGCTCCATTACCTTCGTCTGATACGCCTGCTGAGGCTCCTAACGTAGGTGTAACCGCTGCTTGTC
>JAJFLM010000334.1 GCA_021772655.1 Deltaproteobacteria bacterium | reverse complement strand
GCAAAGACTATGAAAACCGTGGCATCGCTAAAGATGGCGCTAAACTCGTAACAGCAGTGTCTTCAGCCAATGTTCCTAAATTTACTGTGATGATTGGTGGCTCATTCGGCGCCGGTAATTACGGGATGTGTGGCCGGGCCTATGGTCCACGTATGTTATGGATGTGGCCGCATGGACGTATCTCCGTCATGGGCGGTGAACAAGCTGCGGGGGTCCTTGCCACGGTGAAACAAGATCAACTGACTAAAAAGAACCAAGCAATGAGTGAAGACGAACTAGCGGCCTTCAAACAGCCTATCTTAGATAAATATGAAATCGAAGGCAGTGCTTACTATAGCACCGCACGGCTATGGGACGATGGTATTTTGGATCCTGTCGATACCCGTAAAACTTTGGCACTCGGTATTGCCGCAAGTTTGAATGCGCCGATTCCTGCCACGAACTTTGGTGTCTTTAGGATGTAATAATGGAAACTTTACTCGTTGAGAAAAATGGGCCTATTTCAACAATCTGGCTCAACCGACCCGATGTGCGCAATGCTTTCAATGAAAATGTCATTGAAGAACTGACACATATCTTTTCATCATTGCCAGAAGATCCAGATACCCGCGTAGTGATCTTAGCCGGCAAAGGTAAAGTATTCAGCGCGGGTGCCGACTTAAACTGGATGCGTTCCATGGTGAATGCGGATCAAGCCACCAATTATCAAGACAGTCGTAAATTAGCCGACCTGTTAGAACTGATTCGTACCTGCCCACAGGTTACAGTTGCCCGCGTGCAAGGGGCTGCTTTAGGTGGCGGGATGGGGCTCGCATCCGTTTGCGACATTGTTGTCGCAGAAGAACAAGCTAAGTTTGGTTTTACCGAAGTCAAGCTAGGGCTGATTCCAGCAGTTATTTCGAGCTTTGTTATTGCTAAGGTTGGCGCTTCTTGGGCACGCCGTTATTTTGTGACGGGAGAACTATTTACTGGCAGCCGTGCTCAGCAAATGGGCTTGGTGCATGAACTGGTGACTACTGAGCACTTAGACGAAACCGTTCAAACGATGGCAAACAATGCCTTATTAGGTGGGCCCAGCGCTATTGCCGAGAGCAAGAAATTATTAGAACGGGTGACAGCCACAGCACCTGGAGATTTGTTAAAAGATACCGCGGAATGGATTGCGAAGATCCGTATTTCAGAAGAAGGACAAGAGGGCACGGCGGCATTTTTGGAGAAACGTCAGGCAAAATGGAATCCCCCCTCTTAAGGTAAGAGGGGGTTAGGGGGCGATCTGAAAGGCTCGTATCCCCTCCCAACCTCCCCTTACCCTAAGGGGAGGAGAATAAGTCGAATTATGAACAAACCATTTAACAAAATTCTAATTGCCAACCGCGGAGAAATTGCCTGTCGTATTATTCGCACCTGCCAACAAATGGGGATTCAAAGCGTCGCCGTCTATTCAGAAGCCGATGCAGCCGCCTTACACGTCAAACAAGCGGATGAAAGTATTTGCATTGGCCCCGCAGCACCACAAAAGAGCTATTTAAATATCCCTAAGTTAATTGAAGCCGCTCAAAGCACGGGTGCTGAAGCCATCCACCCAGGCTATGGCTTTCTATCAGAGAATGCTGGTTTCGCCCGAGCTTGCGCTGAAGCCAAGCTTACCTTTATTGGCCCGCGTGCTGAAACGATTGAAAATATGGGTGATAAAATCACGGCTAAACGTGCTGTAGAAGCCAATCAAGTACCTACCGTTCCGTCTTCTTTATAAATACTCAAGGCCTACATTGTCAGTGGTATTGCCGATGAGTTTGGCTATCCCGTATTATTAAAAGCCTCTGCGGGTGGGGGTGGGAAGGGCATGCGCGTTGTTGAAGAACCGAGCACCTTAGTAAGTTCTTTAGAAGGGGCCATGCGTGAAGCCAAAGGCGCCTTTGGTGATGACCGCGTTTTCATGGAAAAATTTGTCGACAAACCCCGCCATATTGAAATTCAAGTGATTGCCGACCAAGCCGGGAATACCATGCATTTATTTGAGCGCGATTGCTCGGCACAACGCCGCCATCAAAAGATTATTGAAGAAAGTCCTTCACCGCGTCTCACACCCGAATTACGTGAAGCCATGGGGCAAGCCGCCGTGGCGGCCGCTCAAGCCGCCAATTATGTGAATGCCGGCACCGTTGAGTTCCTCTTTGACCAAGAAGAAAACTTCTACTTTTTAGAAATGAACACACGTTTGCAGGTAGAGCATCCCGTTACAGAATGCGTCACCGGCTTAGATTTAGTCCGTTGGCAATTGAATATCGCGGCCGGGCAACCTTTGTGGCAACAGATGCGCCCTGAACAGCCACGAGGCCACGCCATCGAACTACGCATCTATGCGGAAGATCCCAGCAATAACTTCTTACCTGCAGCTGGTAGTATTAAAGTCTTAAGTGAACCCAGTGGTCCCGGTATTCGAGTAGATTCTTGTCTCTATCAAGGGTGGGATGTTCCCGTTTTCTATGACCCGATGCTGGCAAAACTAATCGTGTGGGACGAGACCCGCACGAAAGCCATTCAAAAGGCTATGGAAGCACTGCAAAATTATCGCATCGACGGCATTCAAACTAACATAGAATTTTTAAAAGAAGTTTTAAGCCATCCCGACTTTGTTCATGGTGAGATTGATACCGGTTGGGTCGAACGTGAATTTGCTGATTGGGCGCCCGGTGAATTAAAATTAGACCCCTATGATCTCTTTAACCCTTGGATCCCACGTGAGCAGGGCGCAGCTCTCAAGCGTCGCGAAGCCTTCAAAAAGGACCACAGCAACGCCCACAACGAAGATTTATCAGGCCCCATTAGCATTGAAGCCCCAATGCCAGGGAAAATCATTCAAGTAAATGTCGCTGATGGTGATGACATCAAGGCCGGAGAAACCTTATTAATTTTAGAAGCCATGAAAATGGAGCATTCGCTCTCATGTCCACGAGATGGTAAGATCACTCAGGTCAATTGCCAGTCCGATACCCAGGTGGGGATGGGCGAAGTTCTCATTGAGATTGAATAAAATATTATGAATGTACCTAAAAAAGTCACCTTAGTTGAGGTGGGGCCACGCGACGGTTTGCAAAACGAACCCGAAGCCATTTCCACCGCCACCAAAGTCACCTTTATCAAAAAATTGGCGGAAGCCGGCCTGCCCATCATTGAATGCACCAGCTTTGTTCATCCTAAATGGGTGCCACAATTAGCCGATGCCGCTGACGTGCTTGCTGAACTAGATTTACAAGGTGAAGCGCGGTTTCCCGTGTTGGTTCCCAATATGAAGGGGATGCAACGCGCCATTGACTCCGGCGTCAAAGAGATTGCTGTTTTCACGGCAGCTTCAGAAACATTTAATAAAAAGAATATTAACATGAGCATTGATGAGTCTTTGCAAGCTGTTGCTGAAATCATGCAATCTGCTCAGCAGCATGACATAAAAGTCCGGGCTTATGTGTCGACTTGTTTTGGGTGCCCCTATGAAGGCACTATCCCAGCTGAAAAGGTGCTAGCAGTGGTACAAAAGTTATTGGCCTTGCGCGCTTACGAAGTCTCATTGGGGGATACCATCGGTGTTGCTAATCCACAGCAAGTCGAACATGTGTTATCACTCTTATTAGCCTCTACACCAGCAGAGCAATTAGCCGTTCATTTTCATGACACTCGCGGCACCGCTTTGGCCAACATTCTAACATCACTGCAATTAGGTATCACGACAATTGATTCTTCAGCTGGAGGCTTAGGTGGTTGCCCTTATGCACCAGGCGCGGCGGGCAATGTAGCGACTGAAGACGTCGTCTTCATGTTAGAAGGCATGGGCATTGAGACCGGTGTGAATCTAGAAAAACTCGTCGACGCCACGCAACTTATTGCGCAAAGCATCGATAGACCCTTACCTGGTAAATATTTCCAGGCGGCCATGGCTCAACGAAACAAATGAAACAAGTTTTAGAAAAAATTACGGCTGATCCGGCTGTGGAAGCCAAGTGGCTAAATACAGTTTCTTTATTGGAGTTTATTGGCGCACGTAAGATTGCCAAAACCGTCGCACAGCAGCATCCATGCTTAGATGTCTTAGAACATCATGCCGATGAGACACGGCATGCCTATATTTTTAAAAAACTGAGCGCCACACTCAGTGACTCACCTGAGAATGAAGATTATTTATGTAAAGAAGCCGCAGTAGAATACTTCCAATCATTAGATCACGGCATGGCTAAATGGTTAAAAGAGCAGGGCTTTACACCCGAAGATTGCTATCCTAATTATTTACTTACTACGTCACTCATTGAACGCCGCGCGATGATGCTTTATCCAGTCTATCGTGACACCACATCACAAACTGCCGTTCGCGAAGAGTTGGTTCAAGTTATTGCTGAAGAAACCAATCACCGTCCTGGTATTGATAAGCAGCTCAAAAATTTACTTAGCGAGCAGGGCACCGGCAATCTAGAAGACTGCTGGCAACAAGAAGATGCGCTCTTTAATCGCTTCTTCTCTCAGATTGAGCAAAGTTTTAATACCTAAGCCGCGTAGTTCTTCGCAAAGTTCTCTAAAGCTGTTTCTGCCAGTGTATAGTGAGAATATTGAGGCTTTTTTGCCCCCGCATCCTTAGCTCGTTGCATTTGGGCCTTTAGTTTTTCTTGGCTGCTGGCAAAGTCCTGGACTAGGCGCATCAGAATTTCATCAGTTAATTCAAGATCTTGCTCATCAATCGTCTTCATAGTTCCCTCCAAATTAATTATCAAAACGCACCCGTCAGTCCCACAACTGATCTGCCCCCTATATCGCTAGTTAAGGGACTTCGAGTTTCGAGTCTGAACGGATTTTTTTGGAGGGGTTTGCGAAATATTGAAAAATGGGCGCAAGCTTGAAATCCCAAATTGGGATATCAAGTTTATATCCTATGGATAAAATTCGTTCTCATTATACAGTAGGTATCGCTTCAATCGCCGCCGGATTCTCAACCGAAGCCGTATCTCCTAAAGCTTGTCCGAGATATTTCTTCTTAATCACCGCACGCACAATTTTAGCGGAACGCGTTTTAGGTAACATCTTAACGACATGAACGGCTCTGGGCGTGAGGGCTTTTCCCATGCCATTGACGACCTGTTGTTTAAACTCCGCCAGCAGGGCCTCATCGACAGTGATTCCATCTTTCACGACAACAAAACAAACCAACTCAGCCCCTTTAATTTCATGAGGCACGCCAATGGCGGCCGCTTCAATAATGGCCTCATGTTCGATAAGGGCGGCTTCAACTTCAGCGGGCCCAGTACGACGACCCGCAATTTTAATCGTATCATCCGCACGTCCGCGTAAAAACCAATGACCATCAGCATCGACATAGGCCCAATCGCCATGATTCCAGATATCAGGCCAACGCTCAAAATAAGCCGTCAAATAACGGTCTTTATCATTGAGAAAAGCTTTCGTCATCGAAGGGGCCGGCTGTTTACAAACTAAATAACCCACTTCTTCACGCACCGATTGTTTGTCTTCATTGAAAACATCTACATCCATCCCCAAGCCCGGGCCACCTAAACTACAAGGTTTGAGCGGAATAATCGGCAGGGGCGCCAACAAACACCCAACTAATTCCGTGCCACCAGAAATATTGATGATAGGGCAACGACCGCCACCAATTTTATGAAAAAACCATTCATAAGATTCTGGATCCCAGGGCTCTCCGGTAGAACCTAATACCTGCAAAGAAGACAGGTCATGTTTTTCAATCCAAGATTCATCATAACTTTTTAATAAACGCACGGCTGTGGGTGAAATACCCAAATGAGTTATTTTATGTTGCTCCACAATATCCCAAATGCGTCCGGCATCGGGATAATCAGGGGCCCCTTCAAAAATAGTCACCGTCGCACCAAAGGTATGCACGCCAATCAATTCCCAGGGACCCATCATCCAACCGATATCTGTCACCCAGAAAAAAGAGCTCTCGGGTTTGACATCAAAGTAATAAGCCAGTTCCTTGGCTATTTGTGCCTGTGCACCGGCATGGGTATGGACACAACCTTTGGGTTTGCCGGTGGTGCCCGAAGTATAAAGAATCATGGAGGTGGCTTCCGCTGGGAGAACTTCAGTAGGTACAGCTGTGGCGGATGCCATCAGTTCAGACCAAATAAGATCACGGCCTGCCTGAATATTAACGTCTTTACCCGTATGGGGCACAACAATCACATGCTCAACACAATCAGCTGCTTGCAAGGCTTCATCAGCTGCGGCTTTAATCGGTACGAATTTACCACGTCGATGAGCCCCATCGGCTGTAAATAAAACTTTGCAGCCCGCATCATTTAAACGACTGGCTAGTGCCGTCGAACCGAAACCTGAGAAAACCGGAACCAGTGGGGCGCCAATCTTGAGACAGGCATAAAAAGCAATGACCATCTCAGGAATCATCGGCATATAAAGGGCGACGGAATCTCCCACGCCAACACCTAGGTCTTGGAGCGCTCCCGCCATCTTATCAACCGCTTGACTTAACTCTGCATAAGTCAGTGTTTGGGACTCACCTGAATCAGGTTCCCAAATAAGCGCTGGGTGCTTACCACGAGTCTGAGCATGGCGATCTAAGGTATTATGAACAATATTCATCTCACCTTCTAAAAACCAACGGGTCCACGGTAAGCCTTCAGAGTCGTCGAGCACCTGAGAATAGGGCCGATACCATTCAATCGCTAAATCATTCAAACACGCTTCCCAGAAGCGGCTGACATTGTCAGTACTCCATTTAAGCAGCTCTTGCGGGCTCTTAAGACCATGAGTCTCCATAAAACGTGTGATGTTGGCCTGAGCGACCTGTTCTGCGGTGGGTTTCCAAATAATGTCTGACATAGGTCTGTCTTTGTAGGGAAAGAGTTCACTCATGACAAGCGATTGATACATACCGAAGCAACGATACCATTTATTGACATTTTTCAAGTACTTAGCTAACTATCCTCGACTTATTTATTATGGCTGAACTTTCTAAAAAACGTGTCGTCGTCGCTATGAGCGGCGGGGTCGACAGCTCGGTAGCGGCAGTGATGCTCAAAGAGCAGGGCTATGAGGTGATTGGCATCAGCATGAAGACTCATGAAACTCCAGAAGCTGAGCCTTGTGACTTGGATAATGCCTTACCCACGGTGCGCTCCGCGGCCAAAAATTGCTGCTCGGTGGAAGATATCATGGATGCCCGTGCCGTGTGCCGTAAATTAGCCATCCCATTCTATGCTATGAACTTTAAAGAAGAGTTCAAAGCCCAAGTCATGGATTACTTCGCTCATGAATACGCCAATGGCCGTACGCCCAACCCCTGTGTGAAATGTAATGATCAATTAAAATTTAAAGCCTTATTAAAAGAAGCCCATAAACTAGGCGCTTATTACTTAGCCACGGGTCATTATGTGAAGAAAATTAAAGATGAGCAGGGGACTTGGCATATTTTTCAAGCCGAAGACTTACAAAAGGATCAATCTTATTTTCTCTTTGGGCTCGACCAGCCGCAGTTAAAACATACTTTATTCCCCCTCGCTGATTTGACCAAAGCAGAAGTCCGTGAGCTGGGACGCCAAGCCGGGATTACCACTGCTGAAAAACCAGAGAGTCAGGAAATTTGTTTTGTCCCTAACAATGACTATGCCTCCGTCTTAGAAAAAATCTATCCGGAGCAAACCAAACCTAAAGGTCTGTTTAAGAATAGTGATGGTAAAGTGCTGGGAGAACATCAGGGCACACATGCCTATACTATCGGCCAGCGTCGCGGCTTAAATATTGCGACCGGTGAACGCATTTATGTCACCGCTATTGATAGTGATAAAAATGAAGTCATCCTCGGCGAAAATACCGAGCTGTTTCATTCAACCTTGTCGGCCAAAGATGTCAATTGGGTTTGTGGTGAGCCGAGTCAAAATGAAGTGCCCATCACTGCTAAAATTCGTTATCGTCAAGAACCCACTGCCGCTTCTGTAAAACTCTTAGGCAACGGCAAAGCCCATATTCATTTTAAAGAACCCCAACGCGCAATCACACCTGGGCAAGCAATCGTTTTTTATCAAGGCCAAGAATTAGTCGGGGGTGGCTGGATTGAAGGGGAAGTCACTTCATGAAGAAACGCGTCGCGCTGCATACCTTAGGCTGCAAAGCCAATCAGGCAGATGAAACCTTCTTGGCCGCTCAATTGCTGAATAAAGGCTATGAAATCGTACCTATTAAAGCTATCGCCGATTACTATATTTTTAATACTTGTACCGTCACAGATGAAGCCGACAAAGAAGCGCGTCGGCTGACGAGAAAGGCCAAGCGCCATAATCCAGCGGCTCAAGTGATTGTCACGGGTTGTTATGCGCAGACCCAAGCAGATGCGGTGGCGGCATTGCCCAGTGTCGATGCTGTGATTGGCAATGCCGAAAAAGAGAATATTGCAAATTTATTGCCAACCGTAGGGGCACGACCAGCCTCGCCGAGTCTAGGCGGGCGCGCCGTGCCCCTACAAATCGTTTCAGATATTAGAAGCCAAGAACATGTCCCCAGCACCGGACGCTCTCATCTCACCAAGCAAACGCGTGCCCAGGTAAAAATCCAGGATGGTTGCAACAAATTTTGTTCCTTTTGCATCATCCCTTATGCCCGCGGCAAGAACCGTAGTGTTCCTGCCGAACAAATCATAAATGAACTTCATCAGCTACACGCTCATGGTTTTCAGGAAGCGGTCCTCACCGGTATTCATATCGGTACTTATGGCCTAGATCAAAATAGTAGCTTTGAACAATTATTGCAGTTGATCGAACTTGAGAAACCCATTCCACGTGTTCGATTGTCTTCTTTAGATCCTGAAGAGGTGACAGATCGTCTCATTGATGTGGTCAACCAAAGCGATATTATCTGCCCCCATTGGCATATTGCCGTGCAAAGTGGCGATAATATGATACTCGACCGGATGCGTCGTCGCTATCACGTCGATCATTTTTATCATGTCGTGGACCGTATCACCGCAGAGATGCCCCATGCAGCGATTGGCACTGATATTATCGTTGGCTTTCCAGGCGAATCTGAAGAGCAATTTGCTCGGACTTGCCGGATGGTTGAGGATCTTCCCATCAGTTATGTCCATGTTTTCCCTTATTCACAACGTAAAGGGACACCTGCCACGCGTCTAGAAGGGCAAGTAGATACAGCTATCAAAAAAGCGCGCAGCCGTGAACTGAATGCCATCAGTCGGGCTAAACGTCAGCGCTACTATGAAAGTTTTATCGGGCAAACCGTTGAAGTCGTGGTGGAAACCCAGCGAGATCTCAAAGAAAACTTGTTAAAAGGCCTCAGCCCCACTTATATTCCGATCCACTTTAATGGAGACGATGCGCTGATGCAACAGCGTCTTGCTATTACTATTGATCACGTGCAAGAAACTCGAGTTCACGGACATGTCGCGTAAATCTATCACCCGCAGTGAAAAAAAGCAGTTGAAAGCCCTAGAAAAGATTTTTGGCATTCGTTTTAAGAATCGTGATCTATTGCGCAAAGCACTGACGCATCGTTCTTACGCAAACGAAAATAATTTGCCCGCCAGCGAGCACAACGAACGTTTAGAATATTTAGGGGATGCCGTGCTTGAACTGGCCGTCAGTGAACATCTTATGAAGCAGTACCCAGAGTTTACTGAAGGGGAGTTATCAAAGCTGCGTGCCGCCATTGTGAATGAACGTCAATTAGCCGAGTTAGCGCAAGAATATAAGTTAGGCGAATTTTTAATTCTGGGTCGAGGTGAAGATCAAACGTCTGGACGCGATAAACCCTCTATTCTTTCAGATGCCTACGAAGCTATCCTCGGTGCCGCTTATCTAGATCGCGGTTACAAACATGCCCGCAAACTCATTGAACGTCATTACAAAGAACTTTTTAAAGATCGTACCGCAGAATCATTCTACCTGGACTTTAAAACCGAATTACAAGAACGCGCCCAGGGTATTTTTAAAACGATTCCTCAATATCGTTTGGTAAAGGAATATGGGCCTGATCATCGCAAAATGTTTGAAATAGAACTCGTCATCCGTAACGAACGCTTTGGCCTCGGTAAGGGCTATAGCAAGAAAGAAGCCGAACAAAAGGCCGCGGAACAGGCCCTTAATAAATTAATCGAATTACATGGTGAGGCTGAAAAATGAGTTTTCGTTGCGGCATTGTGTCTATCTTAGGTCGTCCTAACGCCGGTAAATCTACTTTATTAAATGCCTTAATCGGCGAAAAAATTGCTGCTGTCAGTGATAAGCCGCAAACCACTCGGCAACCGATTCGTGGTATTCATCATGATAAGAACTATCAAATGATTTTCCTCGATACACCGGGCTATCATCATGTTGATAAACCCTTAAATCAATGGATGTTGGAACAAGCCAAGCAAGCGATTGCCGATGCTGACGTCAATGTATTGCTAGTTTCAGCAGAAACAGGTTGGAAACAAGTCGACCGTAACATCTTTGAACTCATGAAGAAAAATGGGCAGCCCATTATTATTGCTCTCAATAAGGTAGATGCCGTTTCAAAACCTGATATTTTACCGATGATGGGCAAAATTCATGAACAAACCGGTGATGAAAATGTTTTCTTAGTATCTGCAACCCAAGAACAAGGTTTAGCAGAACTCCATCAAACCTTAGCGGAACATTTACCAGCAGGGCCAGCCCTCTATCCGAAAGAATATCCTACCGACCAAAGCATGCGTCAGTTAGCTGCTGAAATCATCCGCGAGCAAATATTTCGCACCACCCGACAGGAAATCCCTTATTCCACAGCTGTACAAATTGAAATTTACGAAGATCCCAAAAGTCCCAAACAGGCAACAAAGATTGGCGCGGTTATCCTCGTGGAACGGATGAGTCAAAAGGGTATTGTCATAGGCAAGGGCGGTGCGGCATTAAAGAAAATCGGTATGGATGCCCGTAAGGAATTAGAAAAAATTATTCAGGGAAAAGTATTCCTCAATCTATTTGTTAAAGTAGCCAAAGACTGGAGCGATAACCCGCGTAAGCTCAAAGAACTTGGATATAAGTAATGACTTATCTATTTCGCATCGCTGTCTGCTTCAGCCTGATGGTTGCAGGGGGCTTCGCCAATGGGGGAGATCTCATCGGTGACTTGATTGAAAAAAGTAACTCAAAACCGACTCAACAAAAAGCACCTACTAAACCGGCAGCATCTAACCAAGTCACTAAACCCAATATCACCACACCTGAAGTCCAACGTCCTTGGGTTATTGTTATTGATCCAGGCCACGGCGGCAAAGATACCGGAGCCATTGGCTATAAAGGCATCCGCGAAAAAGATGTCGTGTTAGCTATCTCTAAAGCCATTGCCAAAAAACTAAAAGCGGCCGTTAACGCCCACATCTTTCTTACTCGCGAAAATGATACCTTTCTTAGCTTGGGGAAACGTGATGATATTGCAATCGCTAAAAAAGCCGATATGTTTCTTTCCATTCATGCCAATGCGGCGGCCCGCAAAGAGGCGAACGGCATTGAGATTTATTACCTTAACGATACTGATGATGAAGCTTCAAATCGCTTAGCGGCCCGCGAAAATAAAGGCAGCCAAACCTCGTTGTCTGATATGAAAAAGATCTTATCGACCCTCATTCAGACAGATAGTACGGTTTTTTCACGGCGATTGGCTATTTATGTTAAAGAAGCCCTCGAACGAGGACTTGCCAAAAAATATAAATTAGAGCGCTTGAAAATTAAGCAGGCTTTATTCTACGTATTAGTAGGCTCACAAGCTCCCAGTATCTTATTGGAAACGGGCTTTATTACTAATCCACAAGAAGCCAAGCGCTTGAAGCAGAAAAAATATCAAGAAGGTTTAGCTGACGCTGTCACGAGCGCTGTGGTAAAATATTTCTCAGATCGAGAAACTAGGAAGGATTATTAAAACTTATCATGAATATCTCACCAGATACTGCTTTGATTCAAAAGTTCCCCTTACCACCCCTTTCCTTTCAAAAAGGGGACTGTGCGGCTGTTATCCGACGCTATATTGAAGATCAACGCAAACAGCTGGATATTATTATTGAAAACGGTGAACCTGCGATTGAGGCTATTGCTTGGCGTACGGCCGCCTTAGATCATCTCTTAATAACACTTTATGATAATTTAGGAGGCAATGCGGATTATACAATTATTGCCCAAGGGGGCTATGGACGTGGCGAACTCTGCTATCACTCCGACGTCGACGTCTTGTTTCTACACAACCAAGACTCCGCTAATGAGATCAAAGGACAGATTGAAACCTTATTATATCCTTTATGGGACAGTGGTCTGGATCTTGGTTATGCTGTACGTAACGAAAAAGAATGCCTGCAATTAATGAAAGAAGATCTCACGATTCTTACTTCATTGATTGACACACGTTATTTGGCTGGCAAAAAATCTTATTTTAATTCTCTGCAGAAAAAGATTCGGGGGCAGTTTAGTAATGCTAAGTTTCGTGAAGATTTTGCACGCAAGAAAGAACAGGAACAAAAGGATCGTAGTCGCCGTTTGGGTGGCCAGGTTTATTTATTAGAACCCAACACCAAAGACGGCAGAGGGGGGTTGCGTGATTACCACCATATTCATTGGGTGAATCGCACCTCCTTAGGCAGCATTAAATTAAATAGCTTAGTTGAACATAATTGGTTGAAACCCTCTGAAATCAAAAACCTTAAAGCCGCCGTTCACTTTATGTGGAAGGTGCGCAACGAGCTCCATCGACGCAGCGGCCGTAAGAATGATCAAATACTATTCGATTACCAGGCACCTATCGCTGAGTTCTTAGGATTTAAAGATTCTGATAAAATCTTGGCGGTCGAAGATTTTATGCGAACTTATTATCGACATGCCGCCGAGTGTTTACGCATCAGTCAAAAAGTTAACCGTAAATCCTTAGAGGCACGGCGACGCTCCTTTAGAATTCCGTTTTTAAAATCTAAGAAACATTATAACGACTTCTTTTCCATTCATAATAAGTTTTTAAGTCTGCGCGACCCAGACGTCTTTAAGAAGCACCCCAATGAACTCCTTAATGTTTTCCGCATCATTCAAGAAGAAGAGCTAGGGTTAGGGCGTACCGTCAAAGAATCCATTCGTGAGCATTTAGACCTGATTGATGAAGATTTTCAGCGTAACCCTGAAAACGCCCAAACCTTTCGTGCTATGCTCTCAGAACCAAGTACTTTTGTACCGGCCATGATGGCCATGCACAACAGCGGTGTATTAGAACGTTATTTACCTGAGTTTGGTAACCTGATGTACCGTGTCCAGCACGATATTTATCATGTGTATACCGTAGATACTCATTCCATCTTAGCAGTTGGCGAGTTTGGTAAACTCATTGACGGTGATTATGAATCACTTTATCCCACTCCCACACATGTCGCTCGCGAAATTATTAAGAAAGATCTCTTATCTTTTGCCATCCTCTATCATGACATCGGTAAGGGTGAAGGCTCAGGCCATGTCCTCAAGGGAGCCCCTCTCATCCGTAAAGCCGCGGCTCGACTTGGTTTTACAGATGAAGAAGTTGATCAAATGGAGTTCTTGGAACTATCACATTTGTTAATGACCCACTTAGCCTTCCGACGCGATTTAGATGACCCCAACATGATTCTTGAGTTTGCCAAGGCCATGGATACAGAAGAAAATCTCAACTTACTTTATGTACAAACCTTCTGTGATGTAAATGCGGTGAGCCAAGAGGCCCTAACCAAATGGAAAGAAAGTCTATTGGAATACCTCTATCTTAAAACCCGCAGTGTACTGACCAAAGGGGAGTTCACCAAAGAACGGGTGAAAGAAGTCTCAGAAAAATTAAAACAGGATGTTACTTTATTAGCTGGCGCTGATTTCTCGAGCACAGACATCGAACAATTTTTTACAGCTATGCCACCGCGCTATTTCTTAACCGCCAGTGCCGTGACGATTCTCGATCACCTAAACATGTGGAATAAAAGTAAAGTAACTCCCTTTGTCTTTCATCATCGCAATTTAGATAAGGAAGATCAGAATGAATGGACGATTCTTACCTTGAGCATACCGGGTTTATTTCCAAAACTCTGTGGCGTGTTGGCCGCCAATAATATCAGCATTTCTGAAGCCTCTTTAAACCGCATGAGCGATGGGCATGATTTACACACTTTTAAGGTTCAAAATGCCCAAGGCCAGATCATTACCAACCATAGCAAATGGCAAAAGATTGAAACCGAAGTGAAGCAAGTTTTACAAGGTGAAGTGTCACTCAATAAATTATTGGGTGACCGTTTAGCCAGACCCTCAATCTTCAAAGAAAAGACAGCGCGTCGCTTGCCGACTAAAGTCGCAATCGATAATGATCTCTCTGCATTTTATACCTTAATTGACGTCTATGCCCATGATCGTGTGGGTTTACTTTATCAAATTACCTCTGCTCTCTTTGAGTTGGGTCTATATGTAGATGTTTCCAAGATTGCGACGAAAGTTGATCAAGTCACCGATACTTTTTATGTCCGGGATATTTTTGGTCACAAAATTACCTCCGAATCGCGTCTTAAAAAAGTCCGTGAACGCCTGATGGAAGTCATCGATAATCCTGAGGGAGTGGAGGCCTCCAAAGAGACGGGGGCCGCATGACCCAAATCGCTCTGATTTTACTTTTTTTATGCCTAGGGCTCGTCGGCTTGGCTTATTGGCAACGCCGACAAGAAAAACAATATGAAGAAAAACCCACCCGCGATGCCTTATCGCCGGCCATGCATGCCTTAATCCGCCAAGAACGCGAAGAAAACCTCCGCAAAAAAAGTGCCTTTGAAAGCGCCTTAGAGGGGGCACAGCAACCTGTGGTCCCACAGAATACGGACAACGATTCTTAGCTAATTGCGTCATAAACTCGTTGAATTTATTTAGCTTTCTTGAATCCCGACTAGCAGGGTGTTAGGATGCCAATCGATGGCCCGCAAACTCAAAATTTGCATTGAACCTGAATGCCAAAACCAAGCCACCTCGGCTAAGTATTGCCGCATGCACTACATCAAAAATTGGCAAGCCATCAAAGCCGCAGAAAAAACTAAAGCCGCAAAAAAATTGAACCGTTACGTCGAAGGGATTATGAAGCGAAGCCCAGACAAGACAAAGCCAGAAGAAAAGCTCAATGAGCTCGATTTTGCTGCCGATGCTCAGGATAGTGATAGTCTTGCGGAAGATATAGGCTATACGGATCCTGATGGGGTCAATGATCTCATCACTCGCATTAAAGTAGACAATTAATGCCTCCTTAAGTAAGTATCTGATTTTTAATATTTTATTTAAGATCTATCGATAACAGTATGGAAAACTGCGCGCATGGAAAAGAAAGTCTATTTTAAAACCTTTGGCTGTCAAATGAACGAAGCTGATTCTCAACAGATGATGGCTTTACTGTCGCAAGATGGCTATGTAGCCACACAAAATGCTGATGAAGCGGACTTAGTTGTGGTGAACACCTGTAGTGTCCGTGATAAAGCCTACCATAAAGCCATCAGTGAAATTGGCAAACACAACAAAGACGGTAAAAAAGTCCAGATTGGTGTCACCGGCTGTGTGGCCTCACAAGAAGGCGGTAAACTCGCTAAACGCTTTGATGGGATCGATTTTGTATTAGGTACGGATCATATCGGACAAATTCGTGAAGCCGTGAAATACCATCGCTTAGAAGATGGTGCTTATATTGCTGCAGATTTTCATGAAGTCGAAGATTATCACTTTCCAGTAGCAACAACCGCGCCCCATGAGCGTATGGTGAAAGCTTATGTCACCATTATGAAGGGCTGTGACAATACCTGTGCCTTTTGTATCGTGCCTTCAACGCGTGGTCCTGAAATTTCTAAAGCTTCAACGGAGATTATCAAAGAGATTCAATTATTGGAACAAAAGGGCGTTAAAGAAATCATGCTCTTAGGGCAAAATGTTAATTCCTATGGCAAACGCTTGGACGAAGGCATTCATTTTCCTGAGTTGCTTCATATGATTCACCAACGCACCAGCATCCCACGGATTCGTTTTACTTCACCACATCCTAAAGATTTGTCACCCCAGTTAATTGAGCAATACCAACATAATCCAGCACTATGTCGCCACATGCATTTACCAGCACAGTCGGGTTCTTCAGCTGTGCTTAAGAGAATGCGTCGGGCTCATACCCGCGATACCTATTTACGTCGGGTTTATGCGTTGCGTGAAGTCTGTCCTGAAGTGGCTATTACGACAGACCTGATTGTTGGTTTTCCTGGAGAAACGGACGCAGACTTTAAAGAAACCCTCAGCTTGATGCGTGAAGTCCACTATGATGCGTCCTATTCATTTACTTATTCAGAGCGTCCTGGAACGGAAGCGGCTACTTTTAAGGATGATATTCCAGATGACGTAAAAAAAGCCCGTTTACAGGAATTGCAGGCCTTGCAAGCAGAATTGAGTGCTGAAAAAAATCAACAGCAAGTAGGGCGCCACGAAGAAATTTTAGTCGAAGGGGAGAGTAAATCGAACGCAGAGCGCATGTGCGGGCGAACCAGCCAAAACCGCGTTGTCAATTTTGAAGGGACTGCTGACGATATTGGCAAATTGATCACTGTTGAAATTACCCGAGCCACATCCTATTCTTTATACGGAGAACCGATTAAATCATGAGCACACCGCAAGCTAAAACATTTGTTAAGGTCA
Source organism: Deltaproteobacteria bacterium (assembly GCA_021772655.1). Taxonomy (GTDB): domain Bacteria; phylum UBA10199; class UBA10199; order 2-02-FULL-50-16; family JAJFLM01; genus JAJFLM01. Next base: position 8,743 of record JAJFLM010000334.1, on the reverse strand, counting down.
CCGTCACGGGCTTAACCATTGATCCCTTCACCAATATGCCAATCATCATTCTTAAAGATGAAGGCCATAAAAATGCCTTACCTATTTGGATTGGTTTGATTGAAGCCTCTTCGATTGCTACCGAGTTAGAGAACATTGAACTTTCTCGGCCCATGACCCATGATTTATTGAAAAATATTTTTAAGAATATGGACGTCAAAGTCGCTAAGATCGAAATTGTTGACCTGCAAGATAGCACATTCTATGCCAACATCCATTTGAAAATGGAAGGGCGTGAACTTGTGATTGATTCACGTCCCTCCGATGCCATCGCCATTGCCTTGCGTACGGACGCACCCATCTTTGTTTCACAAGAAGTCATGGAAAAGTCTCGTAAGATTGATCTCTCTAAAGAAACGGGTGAGGGCGCCGAAGAAGCTAAGCAAGAGAAGTGGACCGAAATCCTTGAAAACCTCTCGCCAGATGATTTTGGCAAATACAAGATGTAATCGTGATTAAAGCTGGTTTCCGCTTATTCATACGTTATTGGCTACCTTTGCTGGGTTATGCGACTGTTATTTTATTTCTTTCCTCACGACCGGCCTTAGGTCTGCCGCCATTAGATCTCTCGGATAAATTTTATCACTTTGTTGAATATACGCTGTTAAGCGCTTTGTTCTTCCGACTTTTTTTTCGTGATTTGGATTATACTGGCATTCAATCAATTGTGTTTACGGTGATTGCAACAGCCTTGTTTGCAGCTGGCGATGAACTCTTGCAAAGTACTATTCCTGGGCGACAGGCAGACCCTTGGGATTGGCTTGCCGATATGGGGGGCTGTTTAACAGGCATCCTGCTTTATGCTATTGCGCGGTTTGCTTGGGATAGACGAAACCCTTAATGTAGGGGCGGGGTGCCCCGTCCCTACGGTATTTTGCCATTTGACATTCTACTCTACACATTTGACATTGCGTCCCCATGCCTCAATTACCCTTCGAAACTACTCAGCCCCAGCTTGACCCTTCGGTATTCATTGCGCCTACAGCCACTGTGATCGGCGATGTCACCATGGGCCCTGGGAGCTCACTCTGGTATCACTCAATTTTACGTGGTGACGTTTACCCCATTCATGTCGGTGCACGTACCAATATTCAAGATATGACGGTGGGCCATGTCACAACTGATAAATATGCTTTAAACATTGGCAATGATGTCACGATTGGCCATCGCGTGATTGTCCATGGTTGTACGATCGGCAACCGTTGCCTCATTGGGATGGGAGCCATTGTCATGGACGGCGTAGAGATTGGTGATGATTGTTTGATTGGCGCCGGTGCTATCATCACACCCAACACAATTATTCCAACCGGCAGTTTAGTCTTAGGCGCCCCCGGCAAAGTCAAACGTGAACTTAACAAACAAGAACGTGCTTCATTTGTGCACTCAGCAGCCCATTATGTCTCATTGGCAAAACGTCATCAAAAAAGTCTCGCAGTATAATCGCGAACATCAATTGATTCAGCCCGGTGATAAAATCTTGCTGGGGGTTTCTGGCGGACAAGATTCCGTTTTGCTCTGTGCTGTCATGCAAGAGCTAGCGCAAGCTTTAGAACTCAATTTGCATCTTGCCCATATGAATTATCAAAAGCGGGGGGCTGATTCCGCTGCGGATGCTAATTTGGTAGCCACTCTCGCAGAGCAAGCTAAATTCCCTTATTATGAAAAGACTGTGATGCCACCTGCTGAAAACGAGGCTTTGAATTTTCAAGAATGGGCCCGTGAGCAACGCTATGAATTCTTTGCAAAACTGTGTCAGGAACATCAGCTCGACAAAATAGCTGTCGCGCACCACCTTACCGATCAAATCGAAACTTTTTTCTTAAGAATGTTACGTGGCAGTGGATTAACCGGTTTAAGCTCCATCCGCCCAAAACAAAGCTATTTCAAGCAAATCATCGTCCGGCCTTTATTGCCATTAACCCGTCTCGAAATTGAAGCCGCCAGTAAAGAGCTCCAGTTGGAATACCATCATGATCACAGCAATGATCAGCCGACCTTTCGGCGCAATCAGATCCGCTTGAACATTTTGCCACAACTTAGTGACATTCAAGCTAATTATGAGCGCGCCTTAGGCAATTCTCTGCACTTAATGCAGGCCGAAGACCAATATTTGGATACAGTGGCCAAAAACCACCTATATGAGCTTTTAATGGAGACTCAAGACTCCTCAAACTCCCACTATCAATTAGACCGTAAGGCTATGCAATCTTTGACAAAAGTAATTCGCCTACGAGTATTTCGTCTCCTGATTGGGGAATTGACAGGAGGCGTCCAAAGCATTACTTTTCATCACGTAAACAAAATGGATGAGCTGCTGTGTGGTAAGTCGTTGCGGGCCCAATATGACCTACCCAACCAGCTTTTATATGAACAAGGGCCCACTACGGTAATAATCAGCTTAAAGCCATCCTTAGAAAAACTATGAAACAATCGCAAAAAACTTTAGCCCTATGGGCCTTAATCATTTTATTGTCTATTTCGGTCCTGCATTTTCTCAACAACCGGCCCAAACTCGAAAAAGAAATTAGTTTTAGCAATTTCTTAAGCGCCATCCGCAATCAGCAGATTGAAAAAGTATCGATTAAAGAATCCGAATATAGCGGAAAATTTAAAGAGGGTGCCGGTGGCGAAAACTTTATCACCATTGGCCCAGTAAATAGTGAAAAAGCCCTCGAGCTGTTAGCAAATTCAACTGCCGTGGTCAGTTATGAGAAAAAGGAAGAAACAGCACTCTGGCAGCAAATTCTCATCTCATGGTTGCCGATGATTCTGTTGTTTGGCTTTTTCTTCTTTAGCATGCGCCAAATTCAAGTCGGTGGAGGCCGAGCGATGAGCTTCGGCCGCAGCAAAGCGAAATTATTATCTGAAAATCAAAAGAAAGTGACTTTTCGTGATGTTGCCGGTGTTGATGAAGCCAAATATGAATTAGAAGAAATTATCGCTTTCTTAAAAGATCCGAAGAAGTTCACTAAATTAGGCGGTAAGTTACCTAAAGGTGTTTTATTGATTGGACCTCCGGGCACCGGGAAAACCTTATTAGCCAAAGCGGTTGCTGGTGAAGCCGACGTTCCCTTTTTCAGCATCAGTGGTTCGGATTTTGTAGAAATGTTTGTCGGCGTTGGTGCCTCACGGGTTCGCGATCTCTTTGAACAAGGGAAGAAGAACGCCCCTTGTATTATTTTCATCGACGAAATTGATGCCGTCGGACGTCATCGTGGTGCCGGACTTGGTGGGGGACATGACGAGCGTGAGCAAACCCTCAATCAATTATTGGTTGAAATGGACGGCTTTGAATCAAATGAAGGCGTTATTATCATGGCGGCCACTAACCGTCCTGACGTATTGGATCCCGCCTTACTGCGTCCCGGTCGTTTTGATCGCCGCGTCACGGTAAGTCGCCCAGCACTTAAAGGTCGTGAAGAAATTCTCGCCGTACATACCCGCAATGTGATTATGGCCGATAACTTGGATTTATCAGTGATTGCCCGTGGAACCCCAGGTTTCTCAGGGGCTGACTTAGCTAATCTCGTGAATGAAGCCGCCTTACAAGCTGCCCGCGCGGATAAAAAACAGATTGAATCGAGCGATTTTGAGCTGGCAAAAGATAAAGTCCTAATGGGTTCTGAACGCAAGGGCCTGATCATGCAGGATGAAGAAAAACGGATGATCGCCTTTCACGAAGCCGGCCATACCTTGGTCGCTCAGTTATTACCTGGAACCGATCCTATTCATAAAGTCAGTGTTATCCCCAGGGGCATGGCACTCGGGGTCACTCAACAGCTGCCCATAGATGAACGCCATATTCACTCTAAAGAATTCGCTGAAAATAATATTGCCGTACTCATGGGCGGACGTTGTGCTGAAGAACTTATCTTCAATCAACAAACTACCGGTGCCGGCGATGATATCGATAAGGCAACCAACCTAGCTCATAGCATGGTCTGTGACTGGGGGATGAGTAAATTAGGACCTTTACGCTTCGGTAAAAAAGAAGGGGAAGTCTTCCTGGGTCGCGATATTTCGCAAGAAAAAGAATACAGTGATAATACCGCTACATCGATTGATGCCGAGATTAAACACTTTGTCACTTCCAACTATGATCGTGCCAAGAAGTTATTAAGCGACAACATAGAAACACTGACAAGTATTGCAGAAGCTTTGTTGGAGCATGAAACTTTGGACGGTGAGCAAATAGCCAAGCTAACACGTGGTGAAAAGATTGATCCTCCAGCACCTTCATTCAAGCCAGCGGCTAAGAAACAAAGCAGCTCTGCAAATGCTAAGGAAGAAAAAGCGAGTTCTGTGCCGAGCCCCTTAATGCCGGAACCGGGTAAAGCTTAAGTATTTTTTCGGCAACACAGCAAGCTGGTAGGCAATGACCCCACATTGTAAAATCATGGGCATTCTTAATGTGACTCCCGATTCATTTTCGGATGGTGGTCAGTTTGAGTCGCTTGAAAATGCCGTTGATCATGCCTTGGCCATGCAAGTCGAAGGAGCCGACCTGATCGACATTGGTGGGGAAAGCACGCGGCCTGGAGCCGAACCGGTTTCAACTGCCACTGAAATAGCTCGCGTCGTTCCCGTCATTGAAGCGGTACGCTCACAAACAGATATTCCTATATCTATTGATACAACGAAAGCTGAAGTCGCCGCTGCTGCACTCGCTGCCGGAGCTAATTGGATTAATGATGTCAGTGCCGCAACTCGTGACCCCGCAATGCCAGCCCTGATGGCATCCGCCCAAGTTCCAGTCGTTTTGATGCATAGTCGGGGAACTTCAGAGACTATGCAGCAAATGACTGATTATAATGACTTAATCAGAGAACTCAGTACTTATTTATTGGAGCAGGCCCATAAGCTAAAACAGCTGGGTGTCAAAGAGATCATTCTTGATCCGGGTTTAGGCTTTGCCAAGACCGCTAAACAAAACCTGTATTTGCTCCATCACTTGCCAGCGCTTCAAAAACTAGGTTACCCGCTCCTCATAGGTGGCTCAAGAAAATCATTTATTCAAAGGCTATTAGGGAATAAACCTAATGAAATACTTGAAGGATCTCTGGCCATCGCCGCGCAGGCCATCAACACGGGCTGCAATTATATTCGAGTCCATGATGTCCGTGCGACAGCTCAGCTAAGAACGGTCCTAGAAGCCATTCAAAACCCCGAATCTGCCTACTTGCCTAAATAATAGGCAATAAAGCGAGTCCATTCTTTCCCTTGATAATCCCTAGAAACTCCCGTACTCCCAGGCCTATGAAAAAGTTATTCGGTACAGACGGAATCCGTGGCACCGCTAATATCTACCCCATGACCGCTGAGATGGCCCTGAGCTTAGGGAGAGCGATTGCCCACATGTACCGTGGCAAAAAAGGCAAACACCGCATCTTAGTCGGCAAAGATACGCGCCTCTCAGGTTATATGATTGAATACGCACTCACCGCAGGTATTTGCTCGATGGGGGCCGATGTTTACTTAGTCGGACCTCTACCCACCCCAGCTATTGCCTTCTTAACAAGTTCTATGCGTTGCGACGCCGGCGCGGTCATTTCAGCCTCCCATAACCCTTTTCAAGATAACGGTGTAAAGTTCTTTAATGCCCAGGGATTTAAACTGAAAGACGAAGTAGAAATTGAAATTGAAAAACTTATCTTTCGTAACGACATTGACTCCATGCGCCCCACGGCGGAGCGCATTGGTAAAGCCCACCGTATTGATGATGCTGCCGGGCGCTACATCCAATTTCTAAAAAGTACTTTTCCCGCTCAATACCGCTTAGATGGTTTTAAAATTGTCTTAGATTGTGCTCACGGCGCAGGCTATTCTATCGCACCGCTTATTTTAGAAGAGCTCGGTGCTAAGGTGACGGCCATTAATGTTCATCCTAATGGGACCAACATCAATCAACATAGTGGTTGCCTCCAACCCGAACGCTTGGCACAGGCCGTTGTGGATCACAATGCCGATATTGGTATTGCCTTAGATGGCGACGCAGACCGGGCTGTCTTTGCCGATGAAACCGGGCAAGTGATTTCTGGAGATGCGACTTTAATGATATTGGCACGTGCCTTACATAAAGAAGGCTGCCTCGCAAAAAATACTTTAGTGGCCACACAACAAAGTGGTTTGGGCTTAGATAAAAGTTTGGCTGACTTAGACATTCAAGTAAAGCGTTGTCAAATTGGCGACCGCTATGTGGTTGCGATGATGCGTGAGGGCGGATATAACTTTGGTGGAGAACAATCAGGGCATATTGTTAACTTAAATCATACCACTACGGGTGATGGTATGGTCGCTGCTTTACAGATGTTAGCAACCATGGTGGGACAAGAAAAGCGGCTTTCAGAACTCGCAGCACCTTTTGAAGCCTACCCACAAGCTTTCCGTAATGTTTCAATTAAAAAACGTAAAGATTTAGCCTCTATTGATGACGTATCTACTACCATGAAAAAAATTGAAGGGGAGTTGGGGCAACAAGGGCGCATCTTAGTACGACTTTCTGGAACCGAACCTTTAGCCCGCGTGATGGTAGAAGGCCCCAATCAAGCACAAGCTGAAGGGTTTGCAGAAGATATCGCCAGTGCCATTGAAAGAAATTTAGGATAAATAAAATGAGTGCTATTAAACTAGGCGTCAATATCGATCACGTCGCCACGATCCGCCAAGCACGAGGCACAGCTTATCCGAGTATTCTGACAGCTGCTGCACAAGCGATTGCGGGCGGTGCCGATCAAATTACTGTTCATTTACGTGAAGACCGTCGTCATATTCAAGATGCCGATGTTGCCGCTTTAAAAGCCGCTATTAAAGTGCCTTTAAATTTAGAAATGGCTGCCACGGACGAGATGGTGGCCAAAGCCATTGAATACCATCCTGAACGCGTCACCTTAGTTCCAGAAAAACGCCGTGAGTTGACCACTGAAGGCGGCTTGGATGCGGCAAAAAAACCGCGTCGTCTTAAAAAAATCATAGATAAACTACACGATGCCAATATTGAAATCAGTCTGTTTATTGATCCTGAAGAAGCTCAGATTCAAGCCGCCACTGACTTAGGGGTTTCTGCTATTGAAATTCATACCGGTACTTATGCTGATTATACGGAAGTAACCGACCAGGCCCAAGAGCAGGAACGTATTTTAGTCGCCGCCCGCTGCGCCACGAGTCGGGGCCTTTTCGTCGCGGCGGGACATGGACTGACCTTAGACAATATTACGTCCTTAATTCAGATCCCTGAAATTAAAGAATATAATATTGGGCATAGTATTATTGCCGAAGCTGTTTTTGTGGGGTTGAAAAAAGCGACGATGGCTATGAAGGCGGCGCTGACCTCCGCGATTATGTAGGGGCGACCATTGATTGGGCGAATACAAGATTCGCCCCTACAGGATACTTGCGAACCCCCACAGACTCCCCTAGACTAAAACCATGCTACCCATCCTCACTGCCAAGCAAAGCCGCCAGTTGGATACTTATGCCATCGAACATTGTGGTGTGCCTTCGCAAGAGTTGATGGAGGCCGCTGGACGAGGGGCCTATGAATTTCTTGAACAAGTTTGCACCCAACTTAAAAAAAATAAACTACTCGTGCTCTGTGGCAAAGGAAATAACGGTGGTGATGGTTATGTCTTAGCCCGCTATTTATTGGAAGAGTGGGGCCAAGTCAGAGTTGTCAGCACCCATGCCCTCAAAGACCTGAGTGAAGATGCCGCACACATGGCGCGCCAGTTTAAAAAGGCCGGCGGAAAAATTATTATGGCCCCTCCATCGAATAAACTCGCTCAAGAAATAATACGTGCTGATATTTTAGTCGATGCCTTACTGGGCACCGGTTTACAAAAAAGACTCCGCACACCCTACGACAAATGGATTCAGCAAATCAATGACAGCGGAAAACCAATCTTAGCGTTAGATATTCCTTCAGGACTTAATGCAACGACAGGAAAAAGTTGCGGTGCGATTGTTCACGCTACTTGGACAGCTACCATGGCTTACTGGAAACTGGGTATGCTCTTATCACCGGGATATGAGTCCTGTGGTCAAGTTGAAGTGATAGATATTGGTTTGCCCACAGCCGCTAAAAGCCAATTAAAAAGTACATATCGCCTGATCACAGCTGAAACCATTCGTAATTCTTTTCAACCACGACAGGCTGAGGGTCATAAAAATAATTATGGTCACGCTTTGATTGTTGCCGGTTCCAAAACAAAGTTAGGCGCTGCCTTGATGACCGCGAAAAGCACATTACGGGTTGGGGCCGGCTTGGCAACATTGGCATTACCCGAAACTGCCTATCAGCATATCCCTGCATCTTTTTTAGAACTTATGTATGAACCACTTGCTGCAGCACGCTCTGGACACTTTGCTAGTACGGCCATCCGTCAGATTAGGAAACTCTGGAAAGATAAAACTGTGCTCGCACTGGGCCCAGGTATGGGAGTCAGTGCTGGTACACGCCACTTAGTTCGCCAACTTATCAAAAACAGTCCCATTCCCTTAGTCATAGATGCTGATGGAATTAATTGTCTGCAGGATCAGAAACGCTGCTTGCAAGAAGCCCTCAGTCCTATAGTCCTAACCCCTCATCCGGGAGAGATGAGCCGGCTACTTGGCATCAACTCTCAAAAGCTACAAGCCAACCGCTTCGAATATGCCGCTCAGTTCGCTAAAGAATTTAACGTCAGCGTCGTTCTGAAAGGTAATCATA
>JAJFLM010000333.1 GCA_021772655.1 Deltaproteobacteria bacterium | reverse complement strand
CTCTAATTCTAATTTGACCACATGGGTGGTGGCATCGGTCAGATAAGAGGCTTCTTCCGCCAAGTCTTTAATTTCTTCAATACCATCAGTTAAAATTTTACTGAGGCGACTCTTTGATTTTTCCCAATCGAATTGACTCATATGATTTCCTTCCTATTCCGGAGTGTAAGTATTGCGACCATCTGGTGAATAACTTTTCCCTTTTTTAGAGCGACGAAACCATAAGGGTAAGGCCAAACAAAACCCAAAGAGCATAGAGCCAAGAATTAAAACTAATTTAGGAACAGAGGGGAGCGACCAAAATAAAATATCAAGGGAAGTGGGCTCTAGGTTTTGTGCGATGATGATAACAAACAACAATGTTCCTAGGCCCCAGATGGCAGTCTTTGGGGAGATTTTCATAAGACCTCCTTGGTTCTCTTGGTCCTAGTATAAAGGTTTAGTCAGAACAATTTAACAAGAAATATACCAAATATTTGACTTTTAAGGGTATTGGACGTCAATCGTCGTCTGAATGCCTCCACGCACATAAAATTCACCTTCGATGAGCATTTCTTTGGGCTTACACACAGCAACTAACTCATCCAAAATTTGATTGGTGACCGCTTCATGAAAGTGACCTTCATTGCGGAAGGACCACAGATACAGCTTCAGAGATTTGAGTTCGATGCACAGTTGATCGGGAACATATTCAATGCGAATGGTTGCAAAGTCAGGTTGCCCGGTTTTGGGACAGACACAGGTAAACTCTGGGCATTCAAAAGTAATCGTATAAGGGCGGTCTGGCTTGGGATTAGGAAAGGTTTCAAGTTGTTTGGAAGGTTCGGTCGACATAAATATCCTTTTAGTGAGTAAAATTAATGCGCCTAATATTTAACAAGGCCAGACTCAAAGCAAGCCCGGATAACAAACTGCCAGCGATAGGGCCTGGAGGGGCAAAGCCAAAGGGCACGAGGGCGCCGATGGAGAACAAGCCAGCGGCCATATGATACAGATAAGAAAAGAGGCGATTCTCACGTGCCACATGCATGGTGGTGCGGCAAATCTCTAAGGCAGAGACAACGCGCTCCAGATTGTCCTCTAATAAAATAATATCGGTGGGGGGCAGTTCACGGCCACTCCCGCGGGTGAGGGTGATGCCAAGTTCGGCTTCATTGAAGCAGGGGATATCCTCTGGAAACTCTCCTACCATGCCTAAACGAAAGCCTTCACGGCGGAGCCGGTTAATTTCATTAGGTTTCTTTTTAGATAATACTTCGGCGACGACTTGATCGATGTGTAATTGTTCGGCCAAGGTTTCTGACATCATTTGATCGTCACCGGTCATCATAATGGTGCGGTAGCCTAAGGCGCGGATGCTTTCGATGGCCGCAGCGGCCTCGGGTCGGACTTCTTCAGTGACGCCGATGATCCCGAGGTAATCATTATTGCGGCAACACATAAACGGTGTTTTCCCCTCCAAGGCGAGTTGCGCGAGACGGTCACCTAAATAACCTGGGATGGTTTTTTTATCAAAGAAAGCCGGCTTGCCTAAGCGCACGGCTTCCCCGTCAATCACACATTCCACGCCCTGTCCGGACATTTCTAAGAAACGTTCGGGGGGCTCTAAAGGAATAGCTTGGGCCGCGGCTTCGGCGACAATCGCACGGCCAAAAGGATGTTGCGAATTATGCTCGGCGGAGGCGGCCCATAATAAAAGCTCTTCTTCATCAATGCCACTGGCCGGGATCACGTCAGAAACGCGTGGGGCGCCTTGAGTCAGGGTTCCCCGTTTTCCAAAGACCAAGGCGTTGATGCGGGTCGCCATTTCAATGGCTGTGCTATTGCTGACCAAGATATTTTTAGCGGCCGTCACGCGGAGGGCCCGCCAGAAACTTGCGGGAATACTATAAACTAAAATTAATGGAGAACAGGTGGCCAGCACAGTGGCGGCTCGAAACAAGCCGGTTTGGATCTGTCCGGTCCATCCCACCACGCCTAAGGCACAGAGTCCGGCAGCAATCATATAACTGACATGAATCCAGGGAGTGCGCTTTAAAACTCGATGTAAAATAGGAGGGTGGTTCTTTTCCGCCTGCTCCACCGTTTGTTTCATCAATGGCGTTAGGTTGAGGTTGGCTTCTGCTTGAGCTTGGTCAAAGCGCTGGAGTTGCCGCAAAAGAAAGCGGAGGAGTAGATGAAAGGAGAGCAGAAAGCTGGTGCTATGCCAATGAAACTGGGCGGGATCGGTGGAGATGAAGGGTTCGTATTGCCAGTAAGCGACGCCATTGCCGATAAGACAAAGCAATAAAGCCCACCCCATAAAAAATAAGGAAATTTCTTCATTGGCCTGGGGGCGTCGGAAGGCCGCGCGTAAATAAGGCCAACCGACTAAAAGCCATTGAATCAGTAATAAACTGACGGCGGTCAGATCACGCCATTTGGGTAGTAAGATATCCAGACCAGGGATGCTGATAGGTCCCACTAGAATGAAAATAACAGCGGTCAGCACTGTGCTGATCAGTAGCAGTTGTTGGCGTGGTAAAGCGATCATATGCGGCTGGGTAGCCTAATTACAGCTGACTTGCAAGAGACTGTCGCGGAACCTGTATCGGCAGTCTCGTGAGTGTGGATTTAAAGACAGACTCTTGCAATGGAAGCCAGGGACCGCTACAGTGCGCGGCTTATGGCACTACAATGCGGCATTGTTGGACTCCCCAATGTGGGAAAATCAACCTTATTTAACGCCCTGACGGCAGCGGGGGCCGAGGCGCAGAATTATCCCTTTTGTACCATCGAGCCCAATGTAGGGGTGGTGCCTTTGCGGGACCCTCGGCTGGATAAGATCACAGAGTTTGTGCAGCCCAAGCAAACCATCCCGACCTCGGTCGAGTTTGTGGACATTGCGGGTTTGGTGGCCGGTGCCAGCAAAGGGGAAGGCCTGGGTAATCAGTTTTTAGGTAATATCCGCAGCGTGGATGCCATTGTGCATGTGGTGCGTTGCTTTGAAGATGATGATGTGACCCATGTGCACGGTTCGGTGGATCCTTTACGCGATATTGAAGTGATTCATACGGAGCTGGCCTTGGCTGATTTAGAATCCGTCGATAAGCGTTTGTTGAAGTTGGGTAAATTGGTCAAGTCTGGCGATAAGGTAGCAGCGCGACTTCAAAGCCTATTAGAAAAAATTAAACCGGTGCTCAATGAGGGTAAAGGGATTCGTTTAGCCGATGTTTCTGACGATGATTTACTATTACTACGCCGCGAAGGTTTTCTGACTGCCAAACCGATTCTCTATGTTGGGAATGTCGCCGAAGCGGATGTAACCAATGAAGATCAGAACTTGGCGAAAGTCGTGCGGGCTCACGCTGAATCAGAGGGAGCCCAGTTCGTCATGATTTCAGCCCACATCGAAGCCGAACTTTCTACTTTAGAAGATGAAGAGCGCAGTGAATTTTTAGCTGATCTCGGTTTGCAAGAGGCCGGGATGAATCGATTGGCGCGCGCTGCGTACACCTTATTAGGATTGATTACGTATTTTACTGCTGGAGAAAAAGAAGTACGGGCTTGGACGGTTCATGAAGGGGCGACCGCACCTCAAGCGGCGGCGGTGATCCACACGGATTTCGAAAAGCATTTTATTCGCGCAGAAGTGTATCACTACGATGATTTATTAGGTCTAGGTTCCGAAGCTAAAGTCAAAGAGGCGGGTAAGCTGCGGGTAGAAGGAAAAGAGTATATCGTCAAAGATGGCGATATTATGTTTTTTAGAACGTCGGCGTAATTACCAAGTATCCCCAATATCAGAAGCGTCTCCGGTGCTTGTTGGTGCGGCGGCAAGCTCTGTGCTTTCGGCATTTTCTTTCATCAAGATCACGAAATTAACAATATCACCGACATGATTGCGGATCGGTGAGAAACTCACTTGCACGGATTGGCGAACTTGAATATCGTTCTTATCTTTATACGTGAAATTCCATTTTCTTTCTTCAAAGCGGTCTTTGCGGTCAATCGATTCACGAAATAATTCTTTTAATTCTTTGGGTAAGGGTGATTCTTTCAAGGCGACGTGTAGGACGCGCTCAGAAGTGAGCCCTAAGATTTCATAGAGGGTGCGGTTCATATAAAGAATTTCACCTTCGACTGAGATAACAATCACCCCAGAATGAATCATGTTGGCCAACGCATCTAGCTTACGTTTCTCAAAGGCAATCTTTTTGATCTTCATGTCATCAAAAACACGGATATCTTCGACCATTTTATTAAATTCATTACCCAGTTCGGCAATTTCATCTTCGCCGCCCATGTGTACCGACACGTTAAAGTTGGCCCCCTGAACCTCTTGGATGGCGGCCACTAGCTTGCGGAACGGAACTACCACTTTACTGGGTGCAAAGAAACCAACCGCCAAACCCGCCAAAATCGTCGTGATAATCATGAGAATCATATTACGGCTAGAGGAGTCAGATAAGGACTGTGCTTGCTTACGGTGGGCCTCTAAGTCGGCATAACGCAATTCAGCGATTTCGGAGACGGCCTGCCCAATCTTACGCGTCTTAGCATCGAGGGCCTGAGCTAAGAGCCGTGGATTAAATGGAATCGAGGTCTCTACGACAGTATTCTTATATTCATTGGTCCACATTAAAATATCTTCGTGGATTTTTTTGGTTTCATCACGAACACAGAGTTTCAAGCCTTCTTCAACAGCTGCACGAAATTCGCTCAAACTTTGTTGCATTGATTTATGAAAATCAGGGGCTTCAGGGTTTAATAAAAAAGTGCGTTCGGTACGGCGCATTGAAAATAATGCCGTTTTAATTTTTTCACCGGAGTGAGAGAGGGCAATATCGTGATCCACAATCTGTTGCACCTGTTCGTTGAGTTGGTGTAGATAATAGAATGAGATGGCACCGATACTGGCCACCAAGGCAATGGAGAGTAAAAACGATAGCTGAATCCGACGTTGGAGTGATAGCCTCATGCGGATTCCTTTTCTAAAAAGGTATTAATTTTTTCGGTACCGCCGACTAAAACCAATATATCATCCGAAGAAATAATGTCATCGGGCTTGGGTTGAGTGTTGGTGACCTCTTTAAAAAAACTTTTCCCATTTTCATCTACGTCGGGAATACGTTTTTGAATGGCGACAATGTTGACGCCATAATTTCGGCGAAAATCTAATTCAACAATAGTTTTATTGGTATGGGCCTTAGTGGCTTTAATTTCGACTAAGCTATAGCCTCCTGGAAAAGTCATATGCTGAAGAATATGTGGTGCGAGTAATTGCTTCACCAACTGTTCAGCCATCTGACTTTCAAGATGAATAATGCGACTAGCACCGACTTCATTTAAAACACGTTCGTGAATATCTGATTGAGAGCGAGCAATGATTTTGCTGACACCAATCCGTCGTAAGATGACTGTGGTCATGATGCTGACGTCCATGTCTTGCAGGGTGACGACGGCTGCATCCACATCGGGAATCCCAATGGCACGCATGGCTTTTTCTTGAGTGGCGTCGGCAATGACGGCTTGAGCGACTTTATCTTTGATCTGTTCAATGATCGCTTCGTTTTTATCAATAGCAATCACTTCACCACCTTGTTGCGCCAGAGTGGTGGCGATGTGCATACCAAAATTACCGAGACCGATGACAGCGAATTGCATAATAACTTCCTAACCGATGAGAACTTCTCCTTTAGGATAACGAAAACTACCGGCTTTGGTTCCTTCCCCCGCAGTTAATGCGACTGTCAATGGCCCTAAGCGGCCGATGAACATCAACAGGGTTATAGAAATTTTACCAAAAAGAGTCAATTTGGGCGTTAATCCCAACGTGAGTCCTACGGTACCATAAGCCGAGATGACTTCAAACAAAGTATCCATAAAAGGGGCCCCTTCAGTAATCAATAAAGCCAACACACTGATGGGAATGATGACTAAGGACATAATGAAAATAGCGATCGCCTTGGTGATTAAAGATTCGGATAAACGGCGGCCATGATACTCGACATCCGTACGTTTTTTGATCATGGATCCGGCCGTGAGTATCAAGGTGGCTAAGGTCGTTGTTTTGATACCACCGCCAGTGGAACCTGGTGAGGCGCCAATAAACATGAGTAGAGTAAAAAAGAATATAGTATGGGTTCTAAATAAACTCATGTCTACGGTATTAAAGCCTGCAGTACGCGCTGTGGTCGCATGAAAGAAGCTGGCCCAAAGCTTGCCGGATAAATCAAGCTCCGCAAAAGCTCCACTGGATTCAAACATAAAGAAAAACAGGGTGCCGCTTAATAATAAGAGCCCGGTCATGCTGATGACTAGTTGACTATGCATGCTGATTTTACGCAAGGGGTTGCCGCGATGCCGCAGCCAGATTTTAGGGAGGCTGAATAAAGGTCCCACCACCGTAAAACCCAGCCCACCTAAAATAATCAAACTCGTAATGGTAATGTTGACGACGGGATCATCTGTAAATTGACTGAGACTGTCATTGAATAAGGCAAAGCCTGCGTTACAAAAGGCACTCACGGCGTGAAAGACCCCATAATAGGCCGCATCTAGGGTATTATCAAAACGCTGGCTGAAGCGGATGGTTAACAATACCGCGCCGACTATTTCAGATAAAAAGGTAAAGCGAATGATGTGAAAGAACACTTTTTTCAGTTCTTCATAATCCGATTGCTCAAACATGCTTTGCATCATCATGCGTTGCCCTACTGCCAGACGCTTGCCGAGTAAAACTGCGGCGCTGGCTGACAAGGCCATAATGCCTAAGCCCCCTAATTGAATCAGCACGAGAATCACCAACTCCCCAAATAAAGAGAATTGTGTGCCGGTATCCACCACGGCCAAGCCGGTAACACAGGTGGCTGAGGTAGCCATGAAGATAGCATCGACCAAACTAAGGGTCAGACCACTTTCTGAGGCGATGGGAAGTGCGAGTAAAATGGAGCCAACAACCACTAGAATTAAAAAGGATCCTGTCAGTAGACGTGCGGGATAGTTTTGTAAGGTGTCTAAAAATTCTTGAACTTTTTGTTGTTTTACCATCCGATAGAGGCTGATTAAGATTTGTCGGAAGATAATCAGCGACGCTGAAATTTCATGATTGCCTTGAGTGATGATCAAAGGAGCCAAAATAGCTAAGTCAAAAAGGCGTCGTTCAATATGTGAAGGGTTTTGCGGCAGTAAGCTCAGCAACAGGGTTAGGTGTACTAAAAAAGTCGCGATCAGTGCGTAGGTTAGTCCTAAAAAGAGGGATTCATAGAGTGGGCTGACCGTTTTGCCGGCCTTGATCAAGAACAGGGTGAGGATAACGAGGGCAAGCCCACTTAAGGCCGGCTCCAGCCATTTCAGATGACGGGCCATAAAGCGCAGGAATAACAGCAAATAGTCGAAATGACAAAGGAAATAAAGGTCTGTTTAAGCGCGCAGTTTATGAAGGCATACGGTCGACTAAATAATTAAATAGGTCTTGTACGGAAATTATCCCACGGATTTCTCTGTTGTTTTCGTCAAGAATGGGGATATGGCGGTAGCCACCGACGGCCATGCGATTGACGGCAAAG
>JAJFLM010000332.1 GCA_021772655.1 Deltaproteobacteria bacterium | reverse complement strand
ACCCCGGATTCAAGGGGGGGCAATGCTATTTTTAGATAATGTTAGTGATATTGATTGGTCTGGTGGGCCTTGGGGAAGAGGGTACCTGAAGGCCACAGCTCAAATTGATAGCAAAGCTTGGCACTTTGATGCTCACTTTATGAATGATCCTGTTATGTGTGGTAATCTCATTCTAGATGGGTGCTACCAGGCGATAGCTGTGTATATGGCATCGTTAGGATTTACTCTTAACAGTGATAATTGTTATTTTGAGCCAGTTCATAACCATAGTGCGTTGATACAGTTCAGGAGACAAGTGACTCCTGCATCAAAAGATATCTCTTTTGAAGTGTTTGTGGAAAGCTCACAATTGGAACCCAATCCAGTAATATATGCTGATGTGCTTTTTTCCGTTGATGGACAGAAGGCAAGTCATTGCAAGCGGCTTGGGTTGCAACTCACGAGTCAGCCGGAGCATGAATCAAATGTTTAATTCTAGTTGCATCGAAAAAAAAGTGACTCCAGAGACCCATGCTTATCTGAGAGACCACTCAATAAGTGGTGTCCCGGTTATTCCAGCTGTGCTTGCCATAGAATGGGTTGTGGGCGTGGCTAAGAAAGTAAAGCCCAATTGGTTTGTGCAAAAATGTTCTGATTTTCGGGTGCTAAAGGGAATTAGTATAAAGGGCTTTGAGCAGGAAGAGACAGTTTTTCAACTAGAATATCATGTAGAAAATGAAGGGGATTTCAGTGCTGAGGTAGTTATTAAAGTTATTTCATCTGCTGGTGTATTGCATTATCAGGCACGTGTGCTGATGGGTAAGGCGCCCACTTTAGTTAATCACATTGATCCGAACTACGAAAAAAAACTCCAATTATCTCAATATACTAAGTCTATTGCCGAGACTAATCGTGAGAACTTGTTTCACGGGAAAGAGTTTCAATTCATTAAGAATATTATTGGTTATTCGGATATTGGAATGAAAGCAGAGTTAGCACCGTCACAATCGGTTGGTTATCGGATTCATGGTTGGGATACTGATATTGCTGCCTTTGAAGGTGGTTTGCAAATGGCCGCAATCTGGTCACGGTGGCAAACTAAAGGCTCTGCGTTGCCGTCAGGATTTAAGGAGTTAAAAATATATGAAGCCATTGATGCGGAAGGTCCTGTGCATTGTTTGATGAAGGGGCGGGTCATTAACCAATTTAGCGTAGAGTTTGATTTAATCTTCTATAATGCAAAGAATCAGGTTTTTGCAGAACTGAATAAATTATCGGCCACAATGTTGCCGTGGGATTACTCTGTCAAAGCGACCGAAGAGCAATATAATAGGTAAGTGGATAAGGAAAGAATGGATGAGTGGGCAGAATATACTAAATTACAAGTCGCAGGATAATGGTCAGTTTCAACCATACGATCCCTCAATGCAATTAAAAGCAGCGAAGCCGATAGTTGATTTTCCTTTCAGGGCCCCAGCTCTTAAAGAGCTTAACATTGTAAAGCTAAAAAACCTTGTTGATAGTAGTCTTTATGATGTTTTGGGTGCTGGGTATGAGAAGAGTGCAGCTCATCTCTGTCCGCCCCCCATAACTGTTGATTATGTGCGGGAGATAACAAATACACTTTCATATCATGACTCTGTGGTTAACGGTTTTACGGATTTTCGCTTAGTGACTAGCTCAGGCATCATTGAAGAGGTTCAGTTAGCTGCGATGGCTCAGGAAATGCTACAGTTATCACTGAGTATTCTAGGGTATTCGTTAGAGCGTGATGCTTATGCTTTTTCTAAAATTAAATATGATAAATCTACTATAGTAGCATCACTTTCAACTAATAATTCTGCTGATCTTTGTGCACGAGTTTATTATCGCGATATGAAAATGACAACGACGCCGCAGCTCATTGTCGATATTATTTTCTATCTTGATGGTGTGCAGGTGGCATGCATGTATCATGCGTCATTAAGGCTTATGCCTGATGTCATCTATAGGGATAAGGCGATCAACGATCGAGTACGGTCAGAGGTTGAAGCCTGTATTAATGATTATATGCAGCGTGCATATGAAAATTTTCCAGAGCCAGAGCAACCTAACCTTTTCATGGATTCTAATCGAATGCTCAGTTGGGGTGGCGGTTTATTGGAGACTGCTTTGGGAGTACGTGCTCACCCCTATGTCGGCGAAAGAAGATTTTCTCGAGTTCCAATGCCACCGCTTCTAATGATGCACCGGGTGCTTCATAAGGAGAAAGCTATCGGCGATAAAGCGTATATTGGCCAAGAGTTTGTTTGTGAATATGATGTCTTTGCGGATGATTGGTATATTAAGGAGGGCTCTAGTCATACGGTGCCTTTCGCGATTTACTTAGAGATTGCATTGCAGCCATTTAGTTTGCACCTGATGGATGTTACGCTCGATTTTATCGAAGAACAAAATATTGAAAAGCCTTTGCTAATCCGTAATCTTGATGGAGATTGCAAGGTTCATGGCGAAATCCTGCCAGATGCTGGCACACTTAGGGTAGATTCAAAGCTGCTGCAGGTATCCAAGTTGTCCGATACTTTAATTGCGATGTTTAAGAATACTGTTAAACAAGGTGATAGATGCTTGTTTGAAGTGACTACAGTCTCGGGAATGTTCACAGAGGAGTCTTTAGAAAAACAAGTAGGCTTATCTGCTACTGATGCCGAGTTTGCAGCTATCTCAGCTTTTTCTGAATATCATGTAGATCTGTTAAAGAAAGACTCCAAGTACTTTGCAGGTTCGTTAAGTTTGCCATCGCAGAAAATGTTGATGATTGATCAAATAACAGGTTTGTGGCCTGACGGCGGTGAGTCATCTCTAGGCAGGATCCGTGCTGAGCGCACGGTAGATCCTCATGAATGGTTTTTTAGAGCCCATTTCTTTCAGGATCCCGTCATGCCGGGCTCTTTAGGTGTTGAGGCTATATTACAGGTGCTTCAATTTTATATGATTGAACATAATATGGCTGCTCATATTGAGTCACCTCGTTTTCAATCGGTAATGGTTGGAGATGAATTTAAATATAAATATAGGGGGCAAGTATCACCGCACAACAAGAAGATAAAGATTGTTACTGATATTATAGATCGATCTATTGATGAACAGGGTGAAACTTCAGAAGTGAAAGCTAATGCGGCTCTGTGGGTAGATGGGAAATGCATCTATAAAGTGATGGGTATAGGGATGCGTGCCATTAGTGATAAGTTACTGTCAAATGATAGGGTTGTCGCCCAAGAAAAATATTTGCCTCCCACTATATTAAGTCAGCAGGTTTTTAATCCACCTGATTCAGATTCGTCGAGAGTAACGTTGGATAAGAGCGCATCGACTTTACACTATATGCTAGGTGATTGCATTGAGAGTTCAACAGATTATGTTCTATATGAGCGCAATTGGAGTTTATTGGATGATATGTGGCTGGAAGATCATTGTCCAACATCTGTAATCCCGACAATGCCCTTTGCGGGCATGATAGAAATTATGGTGAATGCCGCAAAGTTAAAACTACCAACATATCAGCTGATGTCTATTCATCATGCACGTGTAAGTAGTTGGCTCTCTTTTGCGGAAGGTAAGCAGAAGGTTCGCACTGAAGTTAAATATGATAGTCGTAGTACGGATAGGGTTATTGTGAAGGTACGCTTGCTGAAGTTTAGGGAAGCAAAGAATAAAAAAATGTCTCGTTATGAAGAGTTCTGCTCAGGGGAATTAATTTTTTCTAAAGAATTGCTACGAGATCAACATGGGGTGTCCCCTCAAAATATTAGCAGTTATCATGAGCGGATGGACAGGGAGGCTATTTATGATAGTGGCTATTTATATGCGGGGCCAGAATTTCAACTGCTAGATGAAATT
>JAJFLM010000331.1 GCA_021772655.1 Deltaproteobacteria bacterium | reverse complement strand
GGAGTGGGAAGAAGTTCATGGTTTTTTTTATGGGACTCCTAAAGCTGAGTTAACGGACGAGCCCAGAAATCTCTTATTTGATGTTGATACTAAGGGAGCCTTAAGGTTACGTCAGCTTTATCCTCATACAACACTGATTTTCATCGCGCCGCCATCTTTAGAGGTTTTAGAAGCTCGGCTACGGGCAAGAGGCACTGAAGACCCCAAAGAACTGCAAACACGACTCAATCGCTTTCGGATTGAAATGGCCGAGAAAGATAATTTTGATTATGTTATAATCAATGATGACGTCGATGAGGCGGTAGCGGAACTAAATGAAATTATTGAGGAAAAAATGTCTCTATGAAGGCTAATCTAGATCCCTTCTCTAATCCTGATTCAACCAAAGTTCGTCTTGAGGACATTCTTATACAACTAAAAGAGTATGCCAGCGATGCTGACTTAGATCTGGTGCGCAAAGCCTATATATTTGGGAGCAAGGCACATGAAGGTCAAAAGCGTAGTTCAGGGGATCCGTACATGACGCATCCTCTATGTGTTGCTTTGTTGCTCGCCGAAATGCGGATGGATGTGGCGACTGTCGTTACAGGACTGTTGCACGATACGGTTGAAGATACACTGGTCACTATTGAGGAAATTGAAACTCTTTTTGGTGAGCATATCAAAGAATTAGTAGATGGCGTTACCAAACTAAGTAAAATTAAGTTTTCTTCTCGTGAAGCGCGTCAGGCAGAAAATTTTCGTAAGATGTTTATGGCGATGGCTGCTGATATTCGCGTGATTATTGTGAAACTAGCGGATCGTTTGCATAATATGCGCACGCTTGATTTTTTATCTGCACAAAAACGGCACCGTATTGCGACAGAAACGTTAGAAGTTTATGCGCCGATAGCCGGGCGTTTGGGTATCCAAGAAATGAAAATTGAGCTCGAGCAAGTTGCTTTTAAAAATCTCAAGCCTGAAGTTTGGAAGAAGATTGAAAGTGAGATGCTGAGTTTAAAGAAAGCCAATCGCAACTTTATTGAAGAAGTTCAAGATATGCTTAATAAGGAACTTCAGGAGCATAGTATAGCGGCCGATGTACAAGGACGTTATAAGCATCACTATAGTATTTTTCGCAAGATGGAGGCACAGAACTTAGATTTTGATCAAGTCTATGACATCATTGGCTTCCGCGTTTTAGTGGATGATTTGGCGGCTTGTTATACAGCATTAGGTTTGATTCATTCCTTGTGGCGACCTGTTCCCGGGCGTTTTAAGGATTATGTGGGTATGCCCAAGTTGAATAACTATCAATCTTTGCATACGACAGTTATCGGCCCTCATGGCCATCGAGTAGAGTTTCAAATCCGTACCAAAAATATGCATGAGGTTGCAGAATGGGGTGTTGCCGCACATTGGCGTTACAAAGAAAAATCAGGAATGCATCAAAAAGATGAGATGAAATTCCGTTGGTTGCGTCAATTTATGGAATGGCAGCGAGATGTCTCGGATCCAGCTGAATATTTAGATATTGTTAAGTTAGATCTCTTTGCAACGGATGTTTATGTATTTACTCCCAAGGGAGATATTCGAGAATTCCCTCGAGGTTCGACGCCCATTGATTTTGCTTATTCGGTGCATACCGATGTTGGGCATCATTGTGTAGGCGCTCGCGTTAGTGGCAGGATTGTACCACTGCGCTACGAACTGAAAAGTGGTGACACAATTGAAATCATTACACGTGCGGATCATCAACCTTCTAAAGATTGGTTGAAGTTTGCCAAAACCTCCAGTGCACGTTCAAAAATAAGACATTTTATCCGTAAGCAGCAACGCGATCGCGCTAAGAGTATTGGTCGTGATATTTTAGAAAAAGAATTTTCACGTTTTGGCGCTGAGCCAAAGAAAGAGCTTAAGAGTAATCAGTTTAATAAGTTTTTGAGTAGTCGTGGTATTAGTAGCGAAGAAGAGTTAATGGCTCAATTAGGCTATGGTAAATTGACACCGCGGCAAGTGGTATCGTCCGTGCTGCCTGCTGAGCAGATGAATGAAGTCAGTGAAGAACCGGCCCAAACTACGTTAGCTAAAATCTTTAAACGGGCGACTAAAAAATCTAAAGGTGTCGTGCGTGTGCAGGGTATGGATGATATCTTAGTGACGATTGGTCGCTGTTGTTCACCGATTCCGGGTGATTCTATTACCGGCTTTGTAACACGTGGTAGAGGGGTTACCGTACATCGGACAGATTGTTCCAGGTCGCTGTCGTTAGATCCAGAACGGCGGATTGACGTGGAATGGGATGGTCGGACTGAGAACCGTTCGACGGCGCGTGTAAAAATGTTATGCCAAGATAAGCCAGGGATGTTAGCGGCTATTTCAAAAGAAATTACCAATCATAAGGTCAATATCAGTAGTGCAAATTGTCGTTCTGTCGGGGATAGTAAGGCGGTGAATACTTTTGAACTAGGGGTGTCCAGTGTGCAGGTTCTTAATAAGCTGATGAGTTCACTTGAAAAACTATCGGGTGTTATTAGCGTTGATCGTGTGGTGAGTTAATAATGTTGGGCTTGAAAGAACGTGGGGCGGCTGGTGAGAAGCTAGCGCGTGAATACCTTGAATCCAATAATTACATCATCGAAGCCCAAAATTTTAAAGCTATTGGCGGAGAGATAGATCTGATAGCCCGACAAGAACAACGGCTTTATTTTGTTGAAGTGAAAACCCGATGGACTGATTTAGCAGGAAGCCCGCTAGAGCAAGTCACTCCAGCCAAGCAACGACAAATTGCTCGTGTTGCGATGGCATTTCTGCAGCAATATCCACAGATGAATCGTTATGAGCTTTATTTTGGAGTGATCGGAATCGATGCCAGCTGTAAGCCCCCGGTTATTCAATGGATTCCAGAAGCCTTTGAAGCCCGAATATCTCTATAAGTCCACCAGGTTTTTGTGGACAAGATTGCCACTATTGATTATAGCACGGGATCCAAGTCCTTAATTTTGTGAGGTTTTTAGTCAATGTCTGAATTGAGTCCACATAAGAATGCACGTAACTTAGTTGAGCTTTTTGAGAATGCAGTTGATGCCTATGCTTCATCCGATTGTATGTTGTTTAAGGATGATGGCCGCTGGCTGGCCTGGGATTGGAATGAAGTAAGGACTCGGGTGCTTTCTATTTCAGCAGGCTTACAAGGTTTGGGTGTCAATCAAGGTGATCGCATTGCTATCTTGTCAGCGACACGGCCTGAATGGACTCTCGTGGATATGGCCATCCTTTCTCTGGGTGCGGTCTCGGTTCCGGTTTACCAATCAAACTTAGCAGACGAAGTGGCCTATATTGTCAATGACGCGGATGCAAAGGGCATTTTTGTAGAGAATCGAGCTCAACTGGAAAAGGTGCTTTCAGTTAGAGATCAATTGAAGTCATTAGAGTTTATTATTGTAATTGAGGCCGATAAAACTTCCGGTGATGAAATATTACTTAAAAATTTACTACTCACAAACCCTGAAAAGGCAACACGCTATTTTATCAATGCAGAAGAAT
This sequence comes from Deltaproteobacteria bacterium, assembly GCA_021772655.1. Classification (GTDB taxonomy): domain Bacteria; phylum UBA10199; class UBA10199; order 2-02-FULL-50-16; family JAJFLM01; genus JAJFLM01. Next base: position 4,771 of record JAJFLM010000331.1, on the reverse strand, counting down.
TGTCTGAAGATACGATTGCTTCACTCGTGTATACATCAGGAACAACGGGACAGCCTAAGGGTGTTATCTTAACGCATGGGAATTTCTTAGCTGAAGTGAAGGGATGCATGGAAGTGTTGCGGGTTAAGCCCACTGATGCGAGCCTAGCATTCTTACCACTGGCGCATATTTTTGCACGGGTGATTCAGTTTTATCATATTGCGACCGGCTATCGAAATGCTTTTGCGGAATCGATTGAGCAACTGGGTGAGAATATCTCTGAAATTCAGCCTGATTTCTTAGTTAGCGTGCCGCGTATTTTTGAGAAAGTCTATGAGAAGATTCTTTCACAAGTCCAGAATGGATCTGTAGCGAAGCGTGCTTTATTTAAATGGGCGACTAAAGTAGGGGTGGAATATAGTCGCGCGAAGCAGGCAGGTATTCCTCCGCGTGTTCGTTTGAGTAGTCAGTATTTATTAGCGAGTCGCGTGGGTTTTGGGAAGATTAGCGCGCGGTTGGGCGGTAGAATGCGTTTTGCCGTTTCTGGTGGAGCACCATTATCGCTTGAAATAGCAGAGTTTTTTCATGCAGCGGGTATCAATATTCTTGAAGGCTATGGTTTGACGGAAACGTGTGCGGCTGTTCATTGTGTTTCCCCGGACCGCATTGAGTTTGGCAGTGTGGGTCCAAGTTTGAAGGGGGTTGAAACTAAAATAGCTGAAGATGGTGAAATTTTAGTAAGAGGCCCCATGATTTTTAAGGGCTATTACAATAATGACGCAGCTACTCAAGAAGTGTTGGAACCTGATGGTTGGTTTCATACCGGAGATATTGGCGAAATTTCCTCAGCAGGTAGCTTAAAAATTACTGATCGTAAAAAAGATATTATTGTGACGGCTGGCGGCAAAAATATTGCTCCACAAAAGCTTGAAAACCTTATTAAGACAAACCGCTTTATCAGCCAAATTGTCGTGCATGGTGACAAGCGGAAATATCTCACAGCCCTTGTAACCCTCAATCAGGAAGAGGTTGAAAAATACGTTACAGAACAAGGTGTTAGGCCTAAGAGTGAAAGTTTATTCAAGCATCCTAAAGTCGAAGCTCTCGTCGATAGTATTATTGCCGAACACAATAGTGCCTTGGCGAGTTATGAGACGATTAAGAAATTTGCCATCTTAGAAAGTGACTTTACACAAGAAAACGGAGAGCTTACACCTTCATTAAAAGTAAAAAGGCGCTTTGTAACTAAGAAATATTCTGATATTCTCGACGCACTTTATTAAGTAATTCTCATAACCTAGCTTAGGGGGGTCTTCATGACAGAAACACCATCATCCGGAAACAACGGATCAGGTTTAGCACCAAATGTAGCGAGCATGTTGTGCTATATTTGTATGCCGCTTACTAGCATCATTTTCTTACTGATCGAAAAAGAAAATAAAGATGTCAAATTTCACGCCTGGCAGGGCTTGTCTTTTGGTGTGGCTTATATGGTTTTAATCATTGCCTTACAGATTTTAGCCGCTGTGCTTGGCTCCATTGCTAACGTCATTGGTGTCATCTTTGGCCTCTTGATTCCTGTACTAGGCCTGGGTGCCTTTGTATTATGGATTATTTGCTTGGTAAAAGCTTACCAAGGTGAACGTTGGAAAATTCCTTACGTCGGTGACTTTGCTGCGCAAAAAGCCGGCGTTTAGTTCGTCGATCGTTTTTCGTCTTATTATATTGGGAGGGCTGCTAGTGATTCTAGTAGCCCTCCCAATTTCTTTATTAGAACAAGTCCCAGTCTGTGTTTCTAAACACTTTTTGAATATTGATTGTCCTGGCTGTGGTTTGCTGCGTTCCGGAGCTTCCTTTCTCAGCGGGCATTGGCATCAATCTATCGCCTACTATCCTTTGGGACCACTTATTTTTCTGAGTCTGCTGGCCTACGTAGTCGAAGAAATCGCCAAATTAGGGGGTATTTCTGAAAAAAAGCTGTGGATACACCGTTTTATAGCTTCTCGTTGGTGTGCAGGAGCTGTTTTCCTAATTTTTATGCAGTGGATTGCCAAGCTAGGGGGGATATGGTAGCAAATCCGCCCAAGTTAGGTTGAGTATAACTGCATTGAAGGAGGCCATTGTGGCAGAGACAGCACGACAATATTTTGAAACAGATGTCCCCGCATTGATTGCGAACAAAGCTGATAATTTAAAATCAATAGATGCGATCTATGAGTTTCAAATTACCGGTGATAATGGTGGGACCTGGACCTTAGATTTAAAAAATGATCCTATTAGTATTGCCGAAAAGCAGGGTGATGGCCCTGATTGTACGGTGATCATGAAAGATGAATCATTTACTAAGATGGTAAATGGTGATCTCAAGCCGCAAATGGCTTTTTTGACCGGTAAATTAAAAGTCACGGGTAATATGGGTTTAGCTTTAAAGCTAACAGCACTCTTTGACTAGTTGAGGCACGAGATGAAACGGCCATTAGAAGGCCTTACCGTTATTGACCTAAGCCGCCTGTTTCCAGGCGGCTTTTGTTCTTTAATCTTAGCGGATTTAGGGGCTCGCATTATCAAAATAGAAGAACCGCAAGTGGGTGATTTCTATCGCCAGAGTGAGGCGGGCGCTATCATGGGTGAGGGCTATTTTGCGGCCTTAAATCGCGGTAAAGAAAGTTTGGCCCTTGATTTAAAAACCAAAGCAGGGCGCGAAGTTTTATTAAAGCTAGTGGCTCGGGCAGATATTGTGTTGGAAGGTTTCAGGCCCGGTGTTTTAGCTAAGTTAGGCCTCTCTTATCAGCGTCTTAAACAAAGCAATCCAAAGATTATTCTCTGTTCGATTACAGGTTATGGGCAATCGGGCCCTAAGGCCCAGGATGCCGGCCATGATATCAATTATCTCAGTGATACCGGCTTGCTGGCACTGTTGGGTGAAGGGAAGGTGCCGGGTATACAAATTGCTGATATGGCAGGTGGGGGACTTTACGGAGTCATTGCTATTTTGGCAGCGCTACAACAACGGAGCCAAACTGGGAAGGGAACCTGGGTAGACGTTGCGATGACAGAAGGAGCCTTGAGCCTGGCGGGTGTGCATCTCACAGGTGATTTATGGCAGCAGGCGATGGGGCAATTGCCGCAGCAGCTTTTAACCGGAGCTTCAGCCAGTTATCGGGTCTATCACACTAAAGATAAGCAGGCAGTGGCCATAGCCGCTTTAGAAGATAAGTTTTGGGCGGCATTTAGAAAATTAGCTAAGGGAATAAATTTGCCAGCGAATAGTTTTGATCCGCGTCTTTTCCAGTCTATTTATCATGCTAAAATAAGTAAGCTGTTTAGGCAATATACCGCGAAGCAATGGATTAAGCTGTCAAAGCAGGCTGAGTTTTGTTTCTCTATTGTGAAGCGTTTGAGTGAGGTCGCGAAGGACCCTCACTTCTTGCAGCGCCAAGTGTTTTTATTTATGAAAGGACCTCGCGATAAGCTGATTCCTTTCATCAAGTCACCTTTGGTATTTGGAAAAAAACGTCATTATACGGCAAAATCGGCACCTTCCTTTGGGCAGCATAGTGCACGCATTCTTAAAGAGCTGGGGTATGAAGCTCAGAAAATTCGTGATTATAAACGCAAGGGAGTGATTCAATGAAAATAGCACTTGCGCAAATTAATACGACGATTGGGCATTTTTCTGAAAACTATGAGCAAATGTGTCAGCAGATTCAAGCGGCTAAGGATGATGCCGTTGACCTGATTGTTTTTCCGGAGCTCGCTATTTCAGGATACCCTCCGCAAGATCTTCTGGAGCGCCCGCAATTTATTAAGGATAACTTATCTGTATTAACACAACTCACGGAGCAAGCTGATGGCATTGCGATACTAGTAGGGCATATTGCCTACGCTGAGAGTGGGGGCAGTAAAAAAATAATCAATGCCGCTTCTTTGCTCATGGAGCAGCGGGTTCATTATCAATATGCCAAGCGCTTACTTCCGAATTACGATGTCTTTGATGAATCTCGATATTTTGCTGCGGGTCAGGAAGTAGGTGTTGTAAAGTTTGGTGACTTGCAGTTGGGGATTACAGTCTGTGAAGATGTTTGGAATGATAAAGCTTATTGGGAAGATCCTCAGTATGAGATCGATCCGATTGCTGATTTAGTTTCGGCAGGTGTGGACCTTATTATAAATTTAGCGGCTTCGCCTTTTGGCCATGATAAATATGCAGATCGAAAAGCTATGTTGCAAGCCACTGCGAGTCAGCATAAAACTCCAGTGTTCTTTTGTAATCTAGTCGGTGGTAATGATTCATTAGTTTTTGACGGTGCGTCTGCAGTCATCAATGCAAGCGGCGAAGTGGTTGCCGAAGCCGCTCTTTTTGAATCCGCCCAATTAGTGGTGAGTTGGGAAGATCTCCCTCAACTTTCACCACAAACAGAAGTGCGTGACTCTTTAGAGTTAAGCTATGAAGCCTTGGTACTAGGGGTGAAAGATTATGTTGCTAAGTGTGGTTTTCAACGTGTTGTCTTAGGCTTATCCGGTGGGATTGATTCAGCCTTAACAGCCACAATTGCTGCAGATGCCTTGGGTTCAGAAAATGTCGTTGGTTTGATTATGCCATCACGGTATAGCAGTGCGGGTAGTGTTGCAGATGCTTTAGCTTTGGCGGCTAATTTAAATATTGCGACACATATCTTAAATATTGATGCTTTATTTCAAGAGTATCTCAATACATTGACGCCAGTATTCGAAGGGAAATCTACTGATACTCCCGAAGAGAATATTCAGGCACGGAGTCGCGGGCAGTTAT
>JAJFLM010000034.1 GCA_021772655.1 Deltaproteobacteria bacterium | reverse complement strand
TAAGGCATTAAGCATGGCGGTTTCTTCGCCAATGATATAGCGACCCGCACTTTGTTTGACATACAGATCAAAGTTTAATCCTGAACCTAAAATATTTTTGCCTAAATTCCCTTTGTCGTAGGCTTGCCCAATAGCTTGCTTCAAACGTTTGGCGCCATCTTTGTAAGCCCAGCGCACATAAATATATCCAATGTTCATGTCCATGGCTTGGGCGGCAATGATCATGCCTTCAACTAATTGATGTGGGTCTTTCTCGATGAGGAGGCGGTCTTTAAAAGTGCCCGGCTCCATTTCATCGCAATTGCAGACTAAGAATTTAGGGCTAGGAGAGTCATCACCTTGTGGGACAAAGCTCCATTTCATACCGGTTGAGAAACCCGCACCCCCACGGCCACGCAAGCCAGAGTCTTTGACGATTTTACGAATGTCTTCAGGCGCATGTGTTTTCATGCTCAGTTTCAAGGCTTCATAGCCGCCACTGCGCTCATAGTCAGCAATGTCTAAGACTGGCTGATCTTGATTGTCGCGAATGCGTTTGAGGAGAACTAATTTTTCTTCCATCGGGTCTCTCGTCTATTTCTCTTTGCTCTCCACTAAAATTTGTTTCACGTCTGCTGGCTTCACCCGGTTATGTAATTCTTTACCGACCAACATCGTCGGAGCGTTGTCACAGTTTCCTAAGCACACAATGGGTAGCAAGGTGAAGGCGCCATCTTCGGTGGTTTCACCCATGTTAACGTTTAAACACTTCTTTAATTCTGCTTTGACTTCAGGTTCTCCTAAAGCCCAGCAGCTGGCGCTATCACAAACATGAATCACTTTTTTGCCGACGGGCTTGCGATAGATCAGATTGTAAAAGCTAGCGACGGAATCTAATTCGTCTGGTGTAATTTCTAAGAACTCAGCCGCCTCTTTTAAGGTTTCATCTGAAATCCAACCGCGCCATTCTTGCAGCTTGTTTAAGACGGAGATCTTCGCCGCTTCACGGTGTACATAACCGTGGACTTCTTTTTCGAGTAGTTCTTTTTCTTCGTTCGTAAGCACTATTATTCTATCCTTAAATAGCTTTCATTCTGTTATCGGCATTACCGATCAATATCCGCTAAGACATAGTCCAAGCTACCAATCACTGTTAACAAATCAGCAATTTGATGTCCCTGGCTTAACATCGGCAAAGTTTGCATATGATTAAACGAGGGGGTGCGGATGCGTAAACGATAGGGCATCGTGCCGCCATCACTCACAATAAAATAACCATTGTTACCTTTGGGCGCTTCGATCGAAGCGTGCGCGCCGCCTTCAGGATAACCAAAGCCCCAGCTCACCCCTAAAAAGTGATGGATGAGGGCTTCAATATCTTCCATGGTGCGCGCCTTTTGTCCGGGGATGGCCAACGGATGATCGGCAATGTAATCGCCACCTTCAATATGATTGATAATTTGGCGGACGATGCGAATCGATTGATGGATTTCTTCTATCCGGACAACACAGCGATCATAACTATCACCATTGGTGGCGGTAGGCACATCAAAATCATACTGGTCATAGCCACTATAGGGACGCTTTTTTCTAAAATCCCATTCCATGCCGCAGGCACGTAAGTTAGGCCCGGTCACGCCCCATTCAATAGCTTGATCTAAAGTGTAAGCCCCCACACCTTGTGTGCGGGCTTTAAAAATACCACTTTTTGACATGAGGACTTCAAAGTCGCCGATGTTTTTCTCGATATCGTCGCAAATGGTGGTGACCATCTCATCCCAACTTTCAGGGAGGTCTTGGGCGACGCCACCAATGCGAAACCAATTAGGGTGCATGCGGTCGCCTGTCACGGCGGCGACAAAATCAAAAATCTTTTCGCGTTCTTTAAAGGTCCAGAATACCGGGGTCATGGCGCCGACGTCATGACCGTAAGTGCCTAACCAAACTAAGTGGCTGGCAATGCGGTACATCTCACACATCAAGACACGAATCTGTTGCGCGCGCTCTGGGACGGTGATGTCGGTAAGTTTTTCTACGGCTAGTAAATAAGCGAGGTTGTTATTGACACCGCCTAAGTAATCAATACGGTCGGTGTAGGGAATAAAAGAGTGGAAAGTTTGGCGTTCAGCCATTTTCTCAGCCCCGCGATGGTGATAACCAATATCGGGGATGACATCGATAATTTCTTCTCCGTGCAGCCGTAAAATAATGCGCAAGACGCCATGGGTGCCGGGATGGTTGGGCCCTAAATTCAGATACATGTATTCGCTGTCTTCGCTTGCAGTATCGTTAGGCCAACCCCATTCTTCGGGATGAAAGGTGAGGGCGGCTTCATGTTTTTTGTAAGACTCGTCGCTTTGCATGTATGCAGGGAGTTCCGTAGCACGGGCTGGATGTTCTTTGCGCAGCGGATGGCCTTCCCAATCAGGCGGCATTAAGATGCGGCGCAAACAGGGATGATGATTGAAATGAATGCCAAACATATCCCAGGTTTCGCGTTCGTACCAATTAGCGGCCGGGAAAATATCGGTGATGCTATCAACTTTGGTATCGTTCTCATTGAGCGGAACCATCACGCGGATATCGCTGTTACGATCGTAAGAGAGTAAGTGGTAGACCACATGAAAGTCTTCGCCATCCACCTTGCCTTTGCGACGGTTGCGTTGATCGATAGCGGTTAAATCATAAAAAGCACGAAAAGGGCGCTCGATGTCATTTTTTAAATAACTTAGAATTTGTTTCGCATCATTGCGATCTACTTGAATTGTGGGGAGACGATCCTGGAAGTCCACCGTAGACATAGATGTTTCGGGAAACTGTTGGCGCAATGTGCCGATGATGGAATAATCGAATTCCATGGCTAGCCTTTCCCCTTGCGCTTCATCCATTTAAAAGGTGCGGGGCGACTATCGGGAGTAGCCAAGTCTTTCATCTTTTGTCGGAAGGAACGTTTCTTAAATTTTTGCACAGGCCCCGTCCAACCTTCGCGGACTCCATCAGGTTCAACTACCCAAGAGAGCGGACGATGTTCGTTGCCGATTTTATCTTGCAATAATATTAGGCCTTCTAAAAAGGCTTCGGGGCGGGGCGGACAACCCGGTACATAAACATCTACGGGCAGAAAACTATCGACCCCTTGCACCACACTATAAATATCATACATACCGCCAGAGTTAGCGCAGGAGCCCATGGAGATAACCCAGCGGGGTTCCATCATTTGATCATAAAGACGTTTGATGATGGGAGCCATTTTCTTAAACACCGTGCCGGCAATCACAATGACGTCGGCTTGACGCGGAGATCCGCGCAACACTTCTGCACCAAAACGCGAAGCATCATGGCGTGAAGTGAGTGACGTCATCATTTCAACGTAGCAACAAGAGAGTCCAAAATTAAATGGCCATACAGAATTCTTCCGACCCCAACGAACCAATTTATCTAGAGGTGCTAAAATAACGCTTTGACTGACATTCGCTTCATGGGCTGAGGGTAGTGTATCTCCCGCTTTTAAGGGCTGGGGTTGAAATTGAGAGATTAAGGGATTGCTCATGAGGCCCCCACTTTTTTAGGGGAGGACACAAAGTCGAGCCCGCCTTTCATCCAGGGATAAAGTAAGCCCACAAACAGGACAATAATAAATCCCGTGATATGTCCAAAACCCCACCAACCGCTTTGACGGTAAACATAGGCCCACAGCAAAATGAAGGCGACTTCGAGGTCAAAAATCAAAAAGAAGAGGGCGACGCGATAAAACTTAATGGGGAAGCGAAAGCGTGCGCCGCCGGTGGGAATAATACCAGATTCAAAAACTTCATTGCGCGCAGTCGCGCGGTGCTTTCCGCCGGTTAGTGTTGTTAGTACAAGCACGGTGGCTGCAATGAATAAAACAATAGCGCTGTAGAGTAAAAAGGCATCGAGCTTGGGCACTCGAATCACTCTCCTTCCCAAGTAAAAATATATAAGGCTCAGATCCGGTCATTCCCATCCTGTCTAAGACAGTTGGGTGAGGATAAATGGGCTTCTTACGCAGAATACACGCATCCCCCGCCGCTTTCGAAGCGGCCTACGATTACCGCCTGCAGGTCCCTGATGTCAAGGAGCTGACGCGCCTCGTCGTGAGATAAAATGTTGGAATCGCTGGGTTAAAAACGATTGACAATTATTTAGACCTACTCCATAAAGAGATCCGTTTTTTCAGCACCGGGGCCCAGGGGGCATGTTTAGGTTTAGGGGCTGTTTAACTTTGTATGAAAGCCAATGTAGCAACATTTATTATTAACTTTTTTGCACCACGTGAGAGATCGACCTATGTCCAGATTGGGTCACCATTACATCGCGGAGCTTTGGGGCTGTCCGGCCGAAGTGTTGGACGACGGCACGCGTTTGCGTGAATTCTTTCATGATGCGGCTAAAACCGCACAAGTCACTGTTTTAAATAGCCAATTCCATAATTTTGAACCTCAAGGCGTGACGGGCATCCTCTTATTGTCTGAGTCTCATTTGTCATTTCATACCTGGCCCGAACATGGTTATTGTGCTTTAGATTTCTTTACTTGTAGTAGTCCCATTAATGCGCGTAATGCTGTTTTTGAGCTGGCGAGTCGCATGGCGGCTACTAAAATAGATCTTAAAGTTTTAGGTCGTGGTGATTTAAGGCCGATGAAGGGTCCGGATATTCAACGCGTGACGCTCTACCCACCTTTTCAGTGGACGCCTGCGGAAGAAGCTCATTTAGACGAGCTTCCGGGGAACCTCTATATCCATGAAAAATAACGGGAAAAAAGAGCTTCCCCGAATTCATACAGGTTTTGCAGGTGAGGAAAGTGGCTATTATTTTGATGTGTCTCAAGTTCTCTTTGAGAAACAATCGTCCTTCCAAAAAGTAAAAGTCATTCAAAATCGAGATTTTGGCCGTGTTTTATTGTTGGATAATGAAGTGATGACCACAGAGTGGGATCATTTTTTCTATCCCGAGATGATTACGCATCCCGCTTTGACGAGTCATCCGGCTCCCAAGTCTTTGGGTATTATCGGTGGTGGTGACGGTGGGGTGGCGACCGAGGCTTGTCGGCACACGGACCTCGCGGAAGTCATCATGTGTGAAATTGACGAAGAAGTGGTGAAGGCTTCGCGTGAATTTTTCCCGAAATTATCCGCAGGCCTTAATGATGAACGCGTTACGTGCGTGTTTGAAGATGGCACCAAATGGCTAGTGCCGTATCAACAGCATTTTGATGTTTTATTAGTTGATGGGACCGATCCCATTGGTCCCGGTATCGTGTTGTTTGAAGAGGCCTTCTATCAGCAAGCCAAAGCATCCTTGAAGCCAGGTGGTATTTTTGTACAGCAAGTAGAAAGTCCGATGTATTCACGGCGCTGCTCTGACATGGCCTTTGAGTTACTTTTTGAAGATATCGTGAAACGGGCACGCACTATTTTTGACCAAGTGCATGTTTATGTTGTGACGATTCCGAGCTATATTGGCTGTTATTGGGCCTTTATGTATGCCGGCGGCCCGGATTTACCTTTGCAGCCGCGGGATGAGCGCTGGCAAAGGATTGCTGGTCAAACTCAGTATTATTCTCCAGAAATTCAGCAAGCAGCGTTTACCCTCCCACCTTTTGTCAAACGTCTATTATCAGAATGATAAAATTATCATATAGATAATAGGACCATTTGGGGGGAACCCTTTAATTATAAATAATTACAATAACTTAGATAATTAACTCCCTGCTTACTTTTGGCATTTGGTTTGCAATAGCTAATGGCCACTATGGCACATACATACAATAAACTTCTTAGACTTTCATTGTTAACCGTTTTTCTCATGTTGTTAGGCATGATGAATGCCAGCTTTGTTCAGGCCCAACAGGTCCGTGTTATGGCTAAAGAGGTGCCAGCTGCCGCAGAAAATACCTGTGATGGGCTGGCGGCTCAGTTAGCTGATTGTAATGCCAAGGCGGATGACATGGAAGAAGAGGCTAAAAAGCTCAAAGACGCGGGGGGGGATCCTGCAGAGCTAATAGCTAGAGCTGAAAGAGTCCGTCAGCAATGTAAGGAATTAGCATTAAGTTGTGGTGAAGCTCCGGCGGCAATCCCCGGAGTGGTCACTCAGGATGCTGAGTGTGCGAGTTTAGAGAAAGAAATAGCCAACTGTCGAGAGAAGGAAAAGGCTAGCACTGAGGCCGGGGATACGGTTGCCGCTGCTGAGCTAAAAGTTAAATGTGATTCTCTCGAAGACAATCACCAAAAAAATTGTAAGTCGGATACGCCTGATGGTTCCAGTGCCAGCGAGGACCCCTGTGGTCCTTTGGCAACGGTTGATCCAGAAGCCTATGCGCAATGCAATAGTTGTGCGAGTTTATTCGAAACGGCTGGGGGTGAATTAAATAAGCAAGATAAGTCGCTATTCGGCTGCTGTATGAAAGGCGTTTTAGATGCGCAACAAATCAAAGATGGCTGGGAAGATAAGCCTGCTTTGATTCAAGAATGTCGCTGCAAAGTGGCCCCATCAGCTATGACCTGTTTACCGTGTATGGCGCCACAACAATTAGATTATTTAAAGGATTGTGCGGAAGCTCGCATTGAAGAAGCTACCTTAGTAGCTGAGCGACGTGAGTTGGAAGAACTGAGCATTGAGGGAGTAGAGCGGGCTGTTGAAGAAAAGGGTGCGGTAAGAGAGGACTCTGGTTTAGAAGAAAGAGTTATTGAAAGGGTTCGTCCGACTCGAGAGGATGGCTTAGAGTGGAAAGCAGATCCGACTGATTTCCCTACTTGTGATTGCCCGAGTCCACAAGCTGTTGCTGGATGGGAACCCATCTGTGGGAGAGATCCTCTAAATATCTTCCGTTGGCCTTGTATTTATTCAAGCCAGCTTGAAGCGATTGATCGTCATATCCGCGAAGAGTTGATTGGCGATAAGTCGGATGTAATTGGTTTTAACGGCATTGAGCTGGATGAAGCCCGACAAGTGTATGTCTTTAAATTCATGTTACCAGCTGAGCAATGCGACGGTATTAAGGCGCAGATTGCGGGAGAAATGCCGGAACGGACGCTGGTAGAGCGTGAAGAGCTTCTCCGTCGTTCTGATTCAGATCAGATTATCATTGGCGAAGGTGAGCGTGCGGAGTTGGTTAAAAAGAAGCTTGCAGAGCTTGGTAAGGAAGAGCTTGCCAAGGATGAACCGGCTAAAGTTGAAGAGCTAGCACCGCCTAAAGAAGTTGAACGGACTGAGTGTCATATTGAGGTGGCTGCCTGTCAGTGTTCAGGCGATCAGCCTAATGAACCCACACCAGACCCTAAAGTTGTAGGAGATGACAACAGTCCTATCTATGTTTGTCATGAAGGATCGAGCTTTGCTTACAATATTGAAAACCCGCATGAATCGGTCGCTTTAGAAACACCCTGCCCTCAAGTGGCATTTAATTTGAGTCGTGACCCTGAAGTGATTGAGGTGGATCGTTTGATTCGTGACTGCGAACGCAAGGGTGAGTGTGATGGCTTGCCAGAAAAGTCTCCGCATGTACTTAAAATGATGAAGTCCTGGCAGCAGGGTAGCTATGCGGATGAGCATATGAAGCCCAATATCATGGCGCTAGAAATTCCAGTGTCTGGTTTGTTACAGCCGGGGCCTAATTCACAGCAGATGGCGACTTTGCATGTCATCGAACCCCAGCATTTAACGATTGAAGAGACGACTCAAGTTGCGAACGTGGCGGATGCGAATGCGGTTAAGGTTCAAGTGAAATTACCTGCAGACCTTACCTCATTGGATCCATCGTTGGCCCTCATGGCGCAAGAAAGTTCATCACGTCAGTTAGCGGTTGTGGTACCTTACCTAGAAATGGGCGTTGGTGGTGGAGCTTGCTCTTTACAAGCGCAGTCAAGTGCACGACAAGGCCAAGTGGGCCTCGTGTTAGGTCTGTTACTGTTGGGAGCTTTGTTAGCCGTGCGACAATTACGTGCGGTACGCGGTTAATTTTATTGCGAAACTACGGAAGTGAGCTAGGCTTGCTTCCGTAGTACGCACGCCAGCCAGGATCGTTGTTCGACGGGTATCCCATCAGGCCGGTAATAATGTTCAATCAAACTAAAGCCGGCTTTCTCAAAAAAAATCCGATAGTCTGTTAGTTCCATATAATGACCATAGCGTTGCCCACTAATACTTTCACCTTGGCCACGTGGGTTGGATGAAAAGAGGATGCCTTCAGGGCGTAGTGCTTGATGGAACTGACTGAGACAGTCGGCTAATGCATTCTTTGGAATATGAAACAGTGAAGCATTGGCGAAGATACCATGAAAGAAATTTTCCGGAAGCTCCATCGCAAGATAATTTTGATGATAGACCTCACAACCAGAATACGCTCGCGCCATTTGGCAAAAAGCTTCGCAGCCATCCAAGCCATAGGCTTCATGTCCTAAGTCCGAAAAAAATTTAAGATCACGTCCGGGGCCACAGCCTAAATCAAGAATGCGGTAAGGAGCTTCCTTAGGCAAGTGTTTTAAGAAATGCTCATAGTTTTGTGAAACATCATGATCTTTGGTGCCTTCCCAAAAACCTTGTGGATTCTGTTCATAATGATTAATGGTGGCAGCAGTGAGTTGATCTAACGTCCATTGAGTGCTCATGACCTATCCTTATGTCGGTTACTACTTTTCATAGTCTAGACGCCATTAAACCCAAACAGTGGGATTTAATCAAACCCGATGTCTCCCCGTTTTTACATTATAATTTTTTACAGGCTCTGGAGCATAGTCAGGTGGTCGGAGCTTCATCAGGTTGGCAGCCACTTTATTTCTCTTTGGGAGGTAAATCTCCCGAGGCCTTACTTTATACTTTCGAAAAACATCATAGCTATGGTGAGTATATTTTTGACTGGGCCTGGGCGGAGGCTTATCAGCGTCATGGACTGGCCTATTACCCTAAACTGACGTCTATGATTCCGATGACGCCGGTGCTCGTACCACATTTTGTGATGTCACCGTTTGATACGAGTCGAGCCCATCAATTATTAGCGGCCTATGAAGCGCGTTATCAAGAGAAGTCTTATTCATCGTCACATTTTCTTTTTTTAAATGAAGCAGAACGGGAAGTTTTTACGGAGCGCGATTATTTAATGCGTCAGAGTGTGCAGT
>JAJFLM010000330.1 GCA_021772655.1 Deltaproteobacteria bacterium | reverse complement strand
TGATCATCCGGCACCACAACTTCCATCGTATGAGTTTTCTCATTGATGATGACTTTACTCACTTCAGCAGGAGCAATCGAATTACACACAAATTGCGCTGGATCCGGATTCCAACTAACAATATCAATTTTTTCACCGCGTAATTCTTGAACAACACTTTGAACACGTGAACCCTTCATACCAACACAGGCACCTACGGGATCTACATCAGAATCACGTGAATAAACCGCGATTTTAGAACGCCCCCCTGGCTCACGAGCCGCGGCCTTAATCTCAACGATCCGTTCCGCAATTTCAGGGACTTCCATTTCAAATAATTTAGTCAACACACCGGTATGACGTCGTGAAATAACAATTTGTGGGCCGCGACCCGCAGCATCAACACGAATACAATAACCTTGTAAGCGCTCACCAGAACGGTAGGATTCACCGGGAACTTGTTCACGATAAGGAACGATCGCTTCAGTACGACCTAAGTCAACAATGATATTTCCTTTTTCAATACGTCGCACGACACCCGTAATCAACTCGCCAACACGATCTTTGTATTCGTTGTAAATAATTTCTTGTTCAGCATCGCGAACTTTTTGAATAATCACTTGTTTGGCAGTCTGCGCCGCAATGCGCCCAAACATTGAAGAATCAAGTTTTTCACCAATACTATCACCAACCTCAGCATCAGGGTCGAGATCTTTTGATTCAGATAAAGCGACTTCAATCATATCGTCTTCTACTGTCTCTACAACCGTACGGAACTGGAACAGCTCAACTTCACCAATTTCATCATTATACTGCGCTTCAATCTCACGGTAAGAACCAAATTTCTTACGTGCCGCTGTCAACATAGCCGTTTCTAACGCATCAATAATGATTTCTTTAGGAATAGCCTTATCTTTACTGACCTGCTCAATAACGCGACCTAAATCTGACAACATAGAAATTTCTCCTTAAAAAACAAAAGCGAACTAGAATTCTTTTACGATACGAGCGCGGTGTATCTCAGCAAGAGGAATCAAATACTCTTGTGTATCAACGAGCACCACTACAGCATCACCATCAACCCGAATCAACTCACCACGATAATTTTTACGACCGTCAATTGGCTGCTGTGTCTGCACTTTGACGGTCTCACCACAAAATCTTTCAAAATGGGCCTTCTTCGTTAGCGGACGTTCAATACCTGGTGAGCTCACTTCAAGACGATATTTATCTAAACCAAAATCATCTTCATCTAACAAGGCACTCAAGTGTCGGGAAACGGTTTCACAATCCTTTAATCCAAAGCCCTCAGGATGGTCTCCGAGTACACTTAGAACCGGCCCCTGTTGACCAGATTGCAGGCGACACTCGACGAGTTCATACCCAAGAGCTGCTAGCTGCTCCGCCATCATTGCCTGTAAACGCGCTATATCCGCCAAAACCACACCAAAAAAAAAGCGGGCTAAGGGCCCACTTTCGGTTAAAGAACCCAAAATGTATACGCCCTATGCCACACCCCCCCTTTAATGACAAGTTTAAACCCTGATAACCTCAGCATTTTCACCCTATTGCAGTCTTACGCCCTTTAACATATACTACTATGTACCAATAGGGGGCTATGCATTTGATTTATAAGCTTTTTTTTATTTTTTACACACTTATTCTAGCGCTAGCCCCTTATAAGGCAAGCGCTCAGCCTGATAAGCCCGCGCTTATCCCTGTAAATTCACTTATTACCCACCAACCCCCCACTAATTATCACGTCATTGACGAGTGGAAACTGATCACTTCGGAAATGAATCTGGATAAACCCACCGATGTAGCCATTGACAGCCAAGGTTTTATCTATGTGGCCGACACAGCCAAACGCGCTATCCTCAAATTTGATCCCCAAGGCAATCTTGTCTCCACTTGGTTTGGCCCCAATAAAAAACGGCTGGCACATCCAGCGCGTCTCGCCATCGACCTCAACGTACTTTACATAGCAGATCGCTATGAAGCCATTATCCACCGCTACCGCCTCGATGGAACCTACTTAGGCAGCCTAGGAGAACGTGGAGATGAAGTCGGGAAAATCAGTGAAGTCATGGGGCTCTGCGTTGACCCACTAGGTCAAATCTTTGTAGCCGATCACAACCGTGATAAAATTTTACGCTATGACAGTGAGGGCCATTTCCTCAGTGAATTTGGTGAGAAAGGTGACAAAAAGGGGCAAATCTTTGGCATCACTGACATTAGCTGCGATGAAGATGGCAATATATGGGTGATTGATTTTAATGACCGCATCCAAAAATTCACCAATCACGGGAAATTTATCATGGCGTGGGGCAAACAAGGGGATGAAATTGGTAATTTCAACGACCCAGAAGGCCTGGCGATTGATCGCAATGGTGTGGTCTATATTGCAGATACTCAAAATGGCCGCATTCAAAGATTAAGTTTAGCCAACACAGAATTAACCCATACTATTTTGCCTGATATCGCTTGGGGAAATAATAACAAACAACGTGGCGCTTTAAGAAAGCCCACTGGTATTGCCATCAACAAAAATGGCGTCGTCATTATCGCTGACCCTCAACTTGGGAAAATATCTTTTTGGAAAATCCCTAACGACGTACCTGTCCTTCAACCAAAATAACACATTCCCCTTTGATTTTTCTCTCACCTAGTTGAGTCATCACTTCAACAATAGATCCAGAAACAAATTCTTCATGAAGCTTGGTAATCTCGCGAGCCAACATGCAATGACGTTTACCATAGACTTCGTGCATAAGCTGCAATGTCTTTTGAATGCGATAAGGCGATTCATAAAAAATAAGCGTACCCGGCAAGCTTACTAATTCTGTTAAGAAAGTTTTCTTACGCCCCTGTTTTACGGGTGGAAACCCCGCAAAATAAAAAGCATGTGTCGGCATACCTGATGCAGATAAGGCCGCTAGAAAGGCTGCTGGACCGGGTATTGGAGACACTTTAATGTGTTCCTCTCGGCACGCTTTTACCAAACGATAACCTGGGTCAGAAATGCATGGCGTTCCCGCGTCCGTGATTAATGCCACTTGTCTACCTGATTGCAACTCACCCACCAACCTTGCCGTCTGAGCAACTTCATTGTGTTCATGATAAGCACACATGGGTGTTTGAATTTGGTAGGCGCTTAATAGCTTGCCACTATGACGCGTATCTTCACAGGCAATCAAATCAACTGATTTCAGCACCTCTAAAGCACGTTGAGAAATATCACTTAAGTTTCCAATTGGAGTAGCAACAATATGTAATGTCCCTGCTGTCATGACTCTTTCTTTGCCAAAGGAAAGCGTCGGCCAACTCCAAAGGCTTTTTTACTGACTTTAAGTCCAAGCGACATTTGCTGCCGCTTATATTCATTATTTCTTACTTTAATCAGCACATCACGAACCAGCTGAGCTTCAAAACCTTGCGCAATGATTTCAGCCTCACTGAGATGATCTTCGATATAGGCCTGTAAAATTTCATCCAGCACATCGTATTCAGGCAAGCTATCGCTATCCTGTTGATCAGCTCTCAACTCAGCACTAGGCGGTTTCTCAATTGTCGCATTTGGAATAATTTCATGATCACGATTGATCCACTTGGCCATGGCAAACACCTGGGTCTTTGACAAATCAGCGATCACGGCCAAGCCCCCGGACATATCTCCATAAAGCGTACAATAGCCTACTGAAATCTCTGATTTGTTCCCCGTAGAAAGCACCATATGCCCATGCTTATTGGAATAGGCCATCAATAAATTACCGCGAATCCGTGCCTGAATATTCTCTTC
>JAJFLM010000329.1 GCA_021772655.1 Deltaproteobacteria bacterium | reverse complement strand
GAATTTTTTACCATGGGGCAGCAAATTTATGCAGACACTCCGCAACGAGGCCGCTGGCGCAGTTTTAAAGCACTGGTGAATACCATTCGTTTTGCGTGGATTTATAGCAACCAGGCTAAAGATATCTCGGGCTCAGGAGCCTATTTAACGGATCTATGGCGCTATCGGATCCGCGGAAAAGTCGCTCCCGTTAATCAAGAGCTCATTGAAACCGGCAGCATCATCACCGAACAATGGGGCATTCAAAGTGCGGCAATCAATCGCACTAATCTTGATTTTGTGAATCAAGAACGTCTACAGGTCATTCCAGAAGGTTCTCAAGTAATTTTTATTGGCAACCATGATGGCTCGATGTTCCCGACTTTTTGGGGCGCTTTTCAAATGCGTCGCGCCGCCAAAGGAATTCACGGCCGACCTTTAGCCGATCATTATAATTTTAGTGGGCGCATGGCACTACGCTGGATACCGGGCTTATCATCACTGATGTTAGCCCTACAGAATATCGGTTTATTCTACGCTTCACGAAATGAGAAATGTGCGGATTCTGAGCCCCCTAAAGGGATTTTTAAAAGAACGCTCCAGCAGATTAAAAGACCTTTTAGCTGGGCTGCAAGAGCCACCGCACGCGCGATGGTCAACCGTGGCCTCTTAGCCCCTCATAAACCTTTTGATTGGACCACCGACTTTAAAGAGAAAGCTGATCTCAGTCTGAGCGCGGTAGCTTATACCAGTAAAGGTCGCGAACCTAAGTCGGTTGACGAAGCTAACAAGCTCATCCAGGCCACTCCACTAACACAGGTTGTCTCAACAAGAAGGCCTAAATTCTTTGTGGCCCGCGGTGTCGGCGACCAAGTCACTGAACTGGCACGTGCTTCAGGGGAAGCTGTTTATGTGGTTTATCTTAAGACGACTGGGGCTTATGCCGTGGTCCCTAAGGCTGATAGTAGTTTAGGTCAAATGGCAGAACCTGCCATTACAGATCAAACTATTCGTTATAGCATTGAATCTATCGGCAAGGTAAACCCAGAGGATACAGCCGACGAAACGGCTCTAAACTGGGAACACATGACGCTCGTGTCTAACAATACCAGCCAAGTATTAGTCGGTCATTTTGCAGCTATCGCACAAAAATATCGTGAAAATGATGCGCAGCAATTAATTCGTACCTTCACAGAACGTGCTGAAAGAGAGTTATTAGAACGTGAAGCCATCGCTCAGAATGTATCCGCCATTGAAGCCCTCAAAAAATACCCCACTTATTATACCGTCATGGCACGGATTTTAGCTGTTCCTCATCACGTTATGGCTGGTGAAATCAGCCAGCGCCGTGCTTTTCAAAATCGCTTCTTTCAATTGCTACAAGCCGAGCATAATGAAGATGCCCTGCACGCCTTACTCAAAGAAATTTCTCTAGTCGTAAAGCATTGGGATTACAAAAAACCTAGTTATAATATCCCTACAACTGATTTAAATGCGACACGCCGTGCCCCCGCTAGCCCTGAATTGATTTCATTATTAGAAGAAACTCATCAACGCATCCGCCAAGAGTTAGGACTCCCTGAGGACTCTTTCTATGAGGAGGCCTTTACAGAATCAGGTGAGCGCCCCGCAGATGAGCTAGACAACGTCCGATTTCTGGACAGAGCCTCGTCAGCTGAATAAGAATACTTGAATTATTTCATTAGGTTAAAACGCCACCCACTTATCGATTTTTCGCAAATTCCTGGATATTTAGAAGCAACTTTCTTGGCCCTATGACGAATAAACACTGATGGTATATCTACAGTCCATGTCGCTGTTTTCTTCGACCCTGTTGGCTAGCTCTTCCACCGTTGCGCACATGTCCGCTGGAGATGTTCTTAGCCAACAATTGTTTCGCTTGGCAGCAGACCCCGATATTATGGGTGATGCCCATAGAGATAGTTTCGTGGGAATTCTGAATGCCCTTGAAGGCTTTGGTCGGTTCCAGGGGTCCGTTCATGTAAGCAATCTGAAATCTGACGACCCAACAAAACGTGCCCTTTCACTGGCTTATGTTGGCTCTAAACCTGATGCTATTAAAGCGCTTTTAGTGGAGGCCCCGGGAATATTACGTGACCGAGTCACCACAACACCAACTCTCAATCAAACAGATGCTGCCGTTCTGACTACCTGGTTACAATCTCTTCAAGCTCAAAACAGCGACAGTGAAATACCCGCAAACGTAAGCATGCAATTGGGCAGTTTGATGTACATACCGACGAGTCTCTTACGTTTCTTTTCAGGCCCAATAGTCACAGCAGCGGCAGGGGCCATCACCGGAGCTAATATCATGGCTGGCGGCAGTGAAAGCCTGACAGTTGCTTCCGCCTCAACGGCCTTAATCATGCTCATGAGTTTTATTAACCGCTATCGCTCAGCCTCACAAATGTTGACCCATGCTGACCAAGCGGCATTAGTACCAGAACAAATTGAAACCTACCTACAAAGTTTTGGGACCCCGGGAGCCCTCAGTCGCCTTAAGAAAATAGCCGTCGATCCTAATGGGTCGCTTCAAGACGTTGTCCAAGCCATGAAAGCCTCGGCAGGACCGCTCGGAATGCCCCCGTCATTAAGCCGAGAATCTTATCGCCGTGGTTTGATTGACTTCGAAAATCTTGCTTCCGTTGGAGCACTTGGCTTTGAGCGTGCCGGAAACGATCGCTATTATGATAGAGCCGCTCAAGCAATTGGCTTAGGTGTTTTGCAACGATTACAATGGCAACCGACGGTTCTTCACGAAGAGCGTTTAGCAGAACTTCAAGCATTGAGACAACGTGGTGCACGATTGATCTTTCTATCCAACCACCG
>JAJFLM010000328.1 GCA_021772655.1 Deltaproteobacteria bacterium | reverse complement strand
CCCGGTACCAAGCGGCCACTGGCCGCCGCCCCCTTCTCGCTGGTGGCGTCGATGAACATCTCCTCGGTCATACCGGTAACGCCGATGAAGTTGATCAGGTCGGTTTCGGTGATGGTGCGTTTGATGGTCTTGAAGCGCTGGCCGACCTGCAGGTCCTGCCAGTGGCTTCCGATGCCGACCGTGGGAATGTCCTCGTTGGCCATCTGCCTACCTCTTTCCCATGTCGAGCCGGCCCCACGACGGTCTGCCTGAGAGGAACCGCCAGATGCCGGCGACCCGCGCCGCCTGGCCGACGAGGCGCTTGCGACGGAACGTCAGAAGACCCAGGAATGCCGACCAGGCATGGCCAACCAATAGCGAGCGGGCCAGCCGGCGCGTCGCTGCCGCGTCCCCATGCTTGGCCTCGAAATAGAGATGCCCCCAGGCCATATTCCAGTCCTTGCGCCAGCGCGTCTTGTCGCTCATGGCTTCCGACTGGCCGCCGTAGTGGTGGCCGTCGGCCCGCGGCTCGATGATCAGCGACCATCCCGCCTTGGCGCAACGCAGGCAAAGGTCCGCGTCCTCATAGTAGAGGAAGATGTTTTCGTCGAAGCCGTCCATGGCGTCGAGGGCCGAGCGCCTCCAGAGACACACGGCCCCGGTGACAAACCAGGTACAGAACGGCCCGTCGGGGTCGACCGCGATCTTGGCATGGCGCAGTTCGCCGGGTCCCATGACGTCCAGTTCCTCGACGTCGCGGTTATTGGAGAGCAGCGGCCCGACGACGGCGCAGTTGGGGTTTTCGTCCATGGTCTGCACCAGGCGCGCGATGCAGGCCGTATCGAAACGGGTGTCCGGATTGAGGTGAAGCACATAGTCCCGCGTCGCCTCGCGAAAACCCTGGTTGGACGCAATCGTCAGGCCCAGGTTGTCATCACGGCGGATGACGCGGACGCCCGGATGCAGGCGCTCGGCCATGTCCGGCGTGCCGTCAGTGGACTGGTTGTCGACGATGACGACATCGGTCGCGTGCTTCAGATTATCCAACGTATCCGCGATCACCGAGGCCGAGTTGTGCACCACGAAAACGACACTGATGCGCGCCCATGGATCGCGCGCCGTCTCGGTCATGGCCTCGGCCTTGGCGCTCATTGCGTCAGCACGTCGTGGATCTCGCGCATGATGCCCTCGATGTCGTAGGCATAGTCCCAATCGGGATAGTGCGCCTTCAGGCGGCCGACGTCACTGATCCACCAGATGTGGTCGCCGGCGCGGGCGTCGTCGCTGTAGGTCCAGTTCATGGGCCGGCCGGTCAAGCTCTCGCAGAACTGGATGGCCTCCAGCATGGAGCAGTTGGAGTGGCGCGAGCCGCCGATGTTGTAGACCTCGCCCGAGCGTGGCGCCTGGACCATGTGCCAGATCAGGTTGGCGACGTCGGTGGCGTGGATGTTGTCGCGCACCTGCTTGCCTTTGTAGCCAAACACCGTGTAGGGCCGGTCCTCGACCGCGCACTTGACCAGGTAGGCCAGGAATCCGTGCAACTCGGCGCCGGCGTGCGCGCCTCCGGTCAGGCAGCCACCGCGCAGGCACGCGGTCTTCATGTCGAAATAACGCCCGTACTCCTGCACCATCAGGTCGGCCGCCGCCTTGGACACGCCGAACAGGCTGTGCATGCAGGTATCGATGCTCATGCTTTCGTCGATGCCGTCGGCCGCATAGGCGTGGCTCGAATCCAACTCCCAGCGCAGTTCCTGCTCGACCAGCGGCAGGTGGTTGGGCGTATCGCCATAGACCTTGTTGGTGGAGAGGAAGATGAAGGGCGCATCCGGGCAGACGCGGCGGGTCTGCTCCAAAAGGTTCATGGTGCCGTTGGCGTTGACCGTGAAATCGGTCACCGGCTCGCGCGCCGCCCAGTCATGGCTCGGCTGCGCCGCCGTGTGGATGATGGCGGCAATGGCGCTGCCGTGGTGGTCGAATACCTGGGCCATGGCGTCCGCGTCGCGGATATCAGCGTCCACGTGGCTATAGCATTTCACGTCGCGCTGTAGCGTCTCCCGGTTCGAAACCGTACTCGCCTCCGCGCCGAAAAACGAGGCCCGCATGTCGTTGTCGATGCCGACAACGTCGAGCCCCTTGGCGGCGAAGAAGCGGGTCGTTTCCGAGCCGATCAGGCCAGCCGATCCGGTGATGATGACGACACTCATGGTGACTGGAAATCCAGCAGTTTTCGGGCGATTTCGGGTCGGCGGATTGGATAAACCATATGCGTCAACGCTTCAACGGTCACGGCCTGGCGCTGAGAGTGCCATCAAGCAACCAACGGTGCATCTGATCGGCCACCGCCTTGGCGCCCGCCGGATTGAGATGGCCGTCGAAGGGGAAGTTGTGGCGGTCCACCTGGTCCGTCCTGAGGGCGTCGAACAGGCTCAGGCAAGTCAAGCCGTGGGTCTGACAGTGCTCCCGCGTGACGTGGCGCGGGTAGTCGCGCTCCGGGAAGGCCACGCCGGCACGGGAATAGGCCTGATAATACACATCGTCATAGAACAGCCGGTTGGGCAGCAGCACGACCGTCGTCTCAACCCCTTTTTCGGCCGCCAAGTCCCGGATGCGCGCGGCAATTTTCAGATTGAAAGCGAACTTCGCAGGATCGTGCCCGCGCTCCTTCGCCGCCTCGCCACGGAAACGGTAGTAGAGCAGTTTCAATTTGGGCAACGCCACGAAACCGACGGCCGACGAGAACGTCGCCGTCTCCAGGAAGCCACGGACGGAACCCAGGTCCGGAACGAATACACCGGTCGAATCGAACAACTGCCGCCGCCACGTCGTCTTCTCCTGGTAATACGTTTTAGGTTTCGCCAGGCACGGCTGCGGCATCCGTGAATTTCTGACGCCTGCTTCTTCCGGACAGGTTTGCTGTCCGTACCTCTCCATCGGAAAAGTCCCGATGTCGGCCGTCAGATCATTCCACGTGAAGACAATGACGATGCGGTCGCCGCGCCGGAGGCTCGGCCGGAGGTACGTGAACCGCATCAGATACTGGTCG
>JAJFLM010000327.1 GCA_021772655.1 Deltaproteobacteria bacterium | reverse complement strand
ATGTCGGGGCGCTCAGATTCGAACTGAGGACCCCCTGCTCCCAAAGCAGGTACGCTACCAGCTGCGCTACGCCCCGGAGATAAAGCTTTAATAGCCTAACCTCACCCTTTAAAGGGTCGCTTAGCATAAAAAAAATAATAGCTTAGGTCAAATAGATAGATGATTCGGACTAATTAGCGTCGGTGCAGCTGCTCAGCGCGGATTTTTGTGAGAGCCTCATGTAAGTGCTGCGCCCTTTTTCCATTCGCCGGATGTGAGGCATAGATACTCGTCTTAGAACCATGTTTCTGAGCGGCACGTTCCCACAGCAAAACAGCTTTCTCTGGATTATAACCGGCGTGCATCATGGTATAGAGACCTTCAATATCAGCTTCGGTTTCAAACTTTCGTGAGTAGGCTGGAAAATAGATTCCGGTGCTAACATCAAAGACGGCATGAAAAAGACGGCTTAAGTCAGCCCCTCCAGCGGCGCCTACGGCAACGGAGGCAACTGATCCAAAAAAACCTATTATCGAAGCGGTTTGTTGCCTGCGGTAGGCATGTCGGAGGGTGGCATGGGCCATTTCATGTCCCATGACAGCGGCAATTTCATCGTTGCTATAAGGGTTAACTAAACCTTTATTTTTATCGAAGATGCCGCGAAAAAAGAGGATGCCACCGCCGGGATAACAGACTGCATTCACAGTTTCATGATCTACGTAGTGAACTTCATAAGGTAATTCAGGCAACAGTGTGCGCCGTTTAAGGCGATGCATCACCGTATTTAAACGGCTTAAGCGTGCGGCATCATTGTCTAGTTTGATGGATTTTTTACGAATCGCTTCTACTTGACCACCATAGTAGCGTTGTTTGATAGCGAGATCCCATTTAATATTTTTACGGTTAGCACTTTTACGTACAGTTGGATCACCAGCGCTGGTGCCACAACCTAGGCCCAAAGCAGCTGTCCCGCATAGCAAGAGTCCAACAATAATACTGCGTGTCTGCTTCGTTCTCGTCATGAGCTCTCCTTATTGAATTATATTATAAAACGAATCACGCTCATGAGGTTCGCGTCCGGCCTCTTGAATCAATTGTCGCATGCGCGGTACAGTGAGGGCTTGAGGTGTTTTAGACCCGGCCATGTGGGTGATATTTTCTTCGCGGACGGTACCGTGAATATCATCGGCACCAAAATTGAGCCCCAATTGAGCAACGCCAATCCCTGAAGTGATCCAGTAGGTTTTAATATGTTGAAAGTTATCTAAGAAAATTCGTGAAATAGCTAAAGTGCGTAGATCGTCAACGCCACTGGTCCAGCCAATATCAGACATGAGGTTGTTGTCTGGATTAAAAGCGAGCGGAATAAAAGACATGAAGCCGCCCGTACGGTCTTGAGCTTCGCGTAGGCGATTCATGTGATCCACGCGGTCTTCGATTTGTTCGACATGGCCATAGAGCATGGTGGCATTAGAGCGCATCCCCAAACTATGAGAGATTTCATGAATCTCTAACCAGCGTTCCCCACTGATTTTTTCTTTACAGATCTTGTCGCGGACGTGACGAGCGAGAATTTCTGCGCCACCTCCAGGCATGGAATCAAGTCCAGCTTCGCGTAAGGCTTGAAAAGTTTCTTCAATACTCAGTCGGGCCAGTCGTGCAAAAAAATCAATCTCTACGGCTGTAAATGCTTTAATGTGTAAATCTGCAGACAACTTTTTAATCGACCGCAACATATCTAAATAATAATCAAAACTTAACTTAGGGTGCAGGCCGCCCACTATATGGACTTCAGTGATGCCTTCTTTGAGGGCTTCGGTCAGCCGCTCGGTGTAATAATCTAAAGAATGAAAGAAACCATCGGGGTCTCCTTCGTATTTGGCGAAGGCACAGAACTTACATTTATCTGTCAGCACGCAGATATTTGAATAATCAATATGATGATTGATATTATAATAGGCATGGTTGCCATTTTTCTGTGTGCAGACCCAATCGGCCAACTGGCCTAAGCGAGTGAGATCTTTTTCATTAAATAATTGAACCGCTTCATGTTCGGTGATGCGTTCGCCCTGACGGACTTTCTCTTCAACAGTCTCTAAAATGCTTGTTTGAGCCATGGTAGGGCGGATTTAAAGGGGAACGGGGCCTATTGTCAATGTGATTGTAGGGGTGTGATTTATCATGCCTGGGCTGAGATGTGCCATTTGCGGGCGCAATGAATTGCGCCCCTACGGGGAAACAGCTATAAGCTAGGAGTATGTCTCAATATTTTTATGCCATGACCACAGTGGCTACGGAAGCAGATGCCGCTCAGCTGGCACAGACTTTAGTGGAGCAACGCTTAGTGGCCTGTGCTCAGGTGATTCCTGGTTTGCGATCTTTCTATCATTGGAAAGGGAAAGTCTGCGATGAGGCGGAATGTTTGATTACGATGAAGACGACGCGTGAGCAAATTCAGCCGTTAAAGCAAGTTTTCCCTGCATTACATCCCTATGAAGCAGCAGAATTGATTTTTCTGCCGATCGAAGACGGGTCGCCGAGCTATTTGCAATGGATCGAAGCTTCTTTAAAAAAATAGGGGCGACCGATTGGCCGCCCCCTAGATTTCAGTAAAACTAAATTACCATTACTTAGGTGAAATGGTGTCAGCACCTGGAGTCCAGTTGGCAGGACATACTTCTTTGCCGCCGGCATTATCAACATATTGAATGGAGTCCAACACGCGGAGAATCTCAGCGACGTTACGGCCGATGCCTAAATCATGAACTAATTGATAACGTAAGTTGCCTTCAGGTCCGATGATGAACACGCCACGCAAAGCGATGCCAGCATCTTCTTTAAGCACGCCATATTTACGAGCGACTTGTTTTGTGACATCTGCTGCCAAGGCATATTTCATTTCGCCAAGTTCAGAATCAATCCAAGCACGGTGGCTGAATTTACTGTCGATGCTGGTACCAATAACCACAGCATCACGTTTTTTGAATTCTTCGATTTGGCTGTTAAAAGCAGTGATTTCAGTAGGGCAAACAAAAGTAAAGTCGAGTGGGTAGAAAAACAGAACCGTCCACTTACCTTTTAAGTCTTCTGAAGAAACTGTGGTGAAATCACCTTTGCCGATGACGGCGTCCATTTTAAATTCGGGGGCTTTTTGGCCAACTTGCAACATAGTCATTCTCCTTAACTAAATATATCTTTGCTAAAAAATAAGAGCCCCTGCTTAGCGGACAGGGGCTCTTTCGTCAATAGGTGGAAATTTATCCTTTAATTGGCTTTAGCGAGCTGAGGGCCGCCTTCAGCTTCTTGTTCCGAGCGTTGGGCGGAGCAAAACCACTCATAGTCGATGAGTTCAGTGATGCTGGGGTTTTCGCTGCAGACGGGGCATTCCGGATCGGCCTGAATCTTCATTTCTCTAAAACGTTGAGTCAGGGCATCATACATCAGCAAGCGGTTCACTAAAGGTTCGCCAATACCGAGGATAATCTTAATTGTTTCCAAAGCCTGAATCGAACCAATAATCCCGGGCAGTACGCCAAAAACACCGGCTTCCGCACAAGAAGGCGCCATCTCTGGTGGTGGTGGCTCAGGATAAAGGCAGCGATAGCAGGGACCTTCATGAGGCTGGAAGACGGTGGCTTGGCCTTCAAAACGGAAGATCGAGCCATCAACCATGGGCTTGTTCATCAACACACAAGCATCATTAATCAAATAACGGGTAGGGAAGTTATCACAACCATTCACCACCACATCATAATCTTTGAAGATTTCTTTGACGTTGTCACGGGTGAGTTTTTCGCGG
>JAJFLM010000326.1 GCA_021772655.1 Deltaproteobacteria bacterium | reverse complement strand
AGGGGGTGCTTTTCGTTCTTGAACCTGGGCGCACATACTTTACCAATGGCAACTTTAACGGCACTGATACCGACTACTGTGGTTGCTTGGGTTAGGTTTTATGGATGTGAATTCTTAGAACCTTTAATAAGGAGTGCAAATCAAATGAGATTCTTAAATAATTCAAAGTCAGTGTCTTTATTGAAGATACTGCAAATGTGCTGTGTGGCGCTATTACTATTTAGTGTTGTGGCTTGTAATGACGATCAGCCAACGCCTAACCCAAATGAGGATGTGGGGGTATGCGGTGATGGTGTTCTCGATTTGTTGGAAGAGTGTGATGATGGCAATATAGCTTCTGATGATGGCTGTAGTGCTGATTGTATTAATGAAATTGATCCAACCTGTGATGATGGTATTCAAAATCAAGATGAGACAGATATCGATTGTGGTGGGGATACATGCGATGCATGTGAAGTAGATGATACCTGTGTTGATAGTGCTGATTGTGCCTCAGGTGATTGTAGTGATGAGGGCATTTGCGTTGCTGTTTGCGGAAACGGTATTATCGAAACGGGTGAAGACTGCGATGGTATACAAAATGTTGGCGACGCCTCTTGTGAATCTGCGGGTTTTGCTGCGGGAACATTGCTTTGTGATAATAATTGTGAATTTGACGATGGGGAATGTTCAAATGAGGTAACATTCTGCAGTGATCCTGAACAAGTTTATGATATCCCGGATGATAGTGTCCAAGGCGTTGACGTTCCGATTATCGTGGAACCAATGGGGACTATCAAAACATTGGCCGTTAATTATATCAATATAACTCATACCTGGATAGGCGATCTTGATGTGATGGAGATTCGCCATGAAAATGGAACTACATCGCAGATACTTGATGATGCTTCTCTAGGTTGCAGTGGTAATAATATAGAAATTGTCATTGAGGATGCCTTTCTTGCACCAGTCATGCCGAACGATTGCATCAATGCAAATGACCCAGCATTGCAGGGGCTTTTTCAACCGCTGACAGCCCTTTCAGTATTTGATGATGCTGAGGCCAGTGGTATTTGGACCTTTCATGTTAAAGATCTTGCGGGTGGTGATACCGGAACGGTTAATAGTGTCTGTCTACGGATTGAATACGAATAACAGGAAATTAATCATTGTTTTATCAGTAAATTTTAACTCTGGGGGCCAGTTCATTGGCCCCCAGAGTTTTTTTTATCCAATCTTTCCTAAAAAAGTCTTATAATGATCTTGGGTTCGGGTTTCAGAAGAGGAGTTTTCTCTATTATGGAAAGATTTAAAGGGCCCTATGTAAATGGTTGTTTTATAGAAAGAAAACGAAAAGGAGGCTTGCAAAAATGCGACCCTGGAAAAACCATTCGCACTATTGGGGTTTGGTACGAAACTAAGGGGGCGGTAAAGCCTGCCGTCGCTGCGGCACAACAAGCTTTTGATAATTGGGCTTGGCTCAAAGAAAGCGAACGTCTGTATTATTTACGCACATTACAGGCGGTATTTACTAAACGACGTGATCAATTAGCGGAGTCTATTTCCAGCGAAATGGGTAAGATATTACCCGAATCTCAAGCCGAAGTTCAGGCAGCCATTGATAAGTTTGATACACTTTTGACTGAAGGCCTTGGTCTGCTGGCGTCTCATAAATCTACACAAAATAACTACTATGCCTATCATCCCCGCGGTGTCATGGTGATTCTTGGCCCGTTTAATTTCCCATTGCACCTTCCTAATGGAAACTGGATTGCCGCTTTAGCTACAGGAAATACAGTTGTCTTTAAACCCTCTGAACTCACACCTTTTACCGGGCAACTGATTGCTGAATGCTTTCATGAAGCAGGTTTTCCAAAAGGTGTTTTCAATTTAGTACAAGGTGGGGCTACTGTTGGGCAAAGTTTAGTCAAACATCCTGATGTAAAAGGCGTTATTTTTGTTGGTTCTGACCGTACCGGCCAAGAAATTAAAAAGCAGGTGGAGCACGACCCAAAGAAAATCTGCATATTAGAAATGGGTGGGAAGAATGCCGCGGTTATTTTTGATGATGCGGATCTAGAAAAAGCCATCACGGCATGTACAGCCAGTATGCTTACGACAACAGGTCAGCGCTGCAATGCACTCAGTCGCATTATAGTTCATGAAAGCATGGTCACACAGCTTACCGTTGAGCTCGCAAATCGAACTTTAAGTTGGCATCCTGGTTATTATAAACAAGCTGATGCCATGATTGGCCCATTGGTTTCTAAGGCCGCAATGACTAATTTCTTTAATTACCAAGAATTAGCCATCAAAGCAGGTGCACGAGCCGTATTGACCCCTTTCCGCATTAGCATGAGTCCAGAGGGGTATTATGTTACTCCAACGATACATCGTTTAGATTGGCAAGGGCCCAGTAAAGATCAAATTGGCTATCGTTATGATGAGATTTTTGCTCCCGATGTAGCGATTTATAGCTTTAAAAAGCCAGAAGAGGCCATCCAGATTCATAATGATTGTCGTTATGGTTTGGTTGCCAGTGTCTTTACTAAGGATAAAATTCGTTTTGAAGAAATGTTTCGATATTTAGAGGTGGGCAACCTTTATTGGAACCGTGGAACGATAGGTTCTTCACCCACT
Source organism: Deltaproteobacteria bacterium (assembly GCA_021772655.1). GTDB lineage: Bacteria > UBA10199 > UBA10199 > 2-02-FULL-50-16 > JAJFLM01 > JAJFLM01. The sequence continues at coordinate 12,484 of JAJFLM010000326.1, read as the reverse complement.
TTGCCTTTTGGCGGTGTTAAAGCCAGTGGCAATGATCATCCGGCTGGTTTATTTAGTCCACTGTTCTGCACCTATCCAGTAGCGATCCAAAGCTAATCCCGCTATAATACGATGCATGGCTTGTTCAAGACATGTCGTGATGGGGGATCCTGATTTTTTTCACATCCGCTATGGCGCTAATCCTCATACCCGAAATCGCTTGGGTCTAAAAAAATCCGTGGATGTGGTGAAGGCCAAAGATCAATGGCATGCCATGAAAGCGACTTTAGAAAAATATGATGTTAAAGTGGATGTGATTCCGGCCTTTGAAACCATGCCAGGTCTCGTATTTCCTGCTAACGCAGGTTATGTTCCGCGTTTACATCAAAAATTACCGATAGACCAACGTGTAGTTATTTTATCTACCTTAAATTCGGCGCGCGCTAAAGAATCTAAAGTTTATGCTAAGTTCTTAAAAAAGAAGCTTGGGCTTAGAATCCGTACGATTAAGCGTCAATTCGAGGGGCAAGCAGATTTAGTCAGTTGGCGAGGAGAAAATATTTTTACTTATGGGCGTTTAATCAAGCCACAGTATCAAATAAATTTTGGAATCCCCCCGTGGAAACGTCTCTATGGATTCCGTACGGATCAGCGCGCCTTACATGAGTTACATTCGTGGATTACTTTGGAAAGTAGCCTGAGCTTGGAACTGAGTAATGAAGCCTTTTATCATGGGGATACGGTTTTATGCCCTTTTGGAAAAAAACAGGAATATTTATTAGTTTACTTTGATGGTTTAACCCATAGTTCGCAGGACTTATTAAAAGATGAAGCGAATATTATTTCTTTGAATAAGCGCGATGCAGAAGCCTTTGCGGCCAATTCTTTTCAAATTATCCGTAAGGGGCAGCCCGTATTATTTATGCCTTCAGGTGTTTCTGTAAAGCTTCGTCAACAAATTGAAGCTAAGGGGATTGAAGTTGTTCCTATTGATGTTTCTGAATTTCTTCACAAGGGTGGCGGCGCTGTCAAATGCATGCTGCTTGATTTAGGTCCCAGCACTCTTAAATCTTAGCGCGCGTCATAATCGGAAGAATTTCATGATCCGCTTTAGGGTCATAAGCCGGTTTCGTTCTAAAGATCAGGTCCCAAAAAGGTGAGGTTACTCCGTAATAATTATTACTATCTTTAAAGTGATGAATCATATGGTACTGCTTTAGATACTTTCCTACGCGTGTTTTTGGTTTGCCATGATGGGTAAAGTAATGAACCCATTCATAAACTAAATAACCGGCAATGATCCCCGCACCAATAAAACCCATGACAATAAAACTTTTTGAGATGAGCCAAAGTAATCCAAGCATCAAGCCATAAACTGGGATGGCCATTGTTAGAGGAGCAATGACGAGTAGGGGGTGATTCGGCATTTCATGGTGAAGGAGGTGAAATTCAGAAATCAGTAAATTCCAAGGTTCTTTTTCGATTTTCCAATGAAACTGGAAGCGATGCAGTACATATTCGACAAAAGTCCATATGAAGAAGCCAGTAGCTAATAAAAGGGGACCTTGCCACCACAGTGCTTGACCTCTCGTATATCCTAAATAGATTAGATAAAGTGCTACCGGAGAAAAAAGGAGTGGGGGCAATAAATGATGTGTGCTAGACAGCTTTATATATTGCTCTTTAGTCATAGTACCTCCTAAAGGGTGGCAGATGGTAGAAAAGTAACCTTATAGTTACTTATCGTAAGGTATGGTAGGTAAGTTGTCAATATAAATAACCAATTGGTTACATAATTGCAAGTGCTTGTTATGAAAAAGAAAATTAAGAGAAACCCTAAGGAAACGAGAGCGCGGATTCGTGAACAAGCGACCCTATTATTTGCGGCACAAGGCTACGAAGGGACCTCATTGAGCGATATTGTTGCAGCTACGGGTACGAATAAACGGATGGTGTATCATTATTTTGGTGATAAAAAGGGGCTTTATCGGGCTATTTTTGTCCATGAATGGACTGAACTCAAAAACTGGTTTGATGAAGCTTTCAAAAAACGGCTTGATTTAGCCGGTGAGCAACCTCTGGATACTCGAGAGCTGCTTAGCGAAGCCATAGCGGTCTATATCGACTTTATGATCGCCCATCAATACTTCATGCGTCTCATGATGTGGGAAGGCCTAGAAGGCGGGGAAATCTCACGGAGTATTTGGACCGATATTCGGGGCCCTTTGTTTGTACAAATGGAATTCTTGATCAAGCAAGCTCAACATGAGAACCTCCTTGATGACACTTTAGATCCAGCTCATTTTATTATTAGTTTGTTAGGGGCCAGCTCATTCTACTTTGCCTACTCCAGTTCTATCGGAGATATGATTGGAGCAGACCCACTTTCAGCCGCTGCCTTATCTAAACGCAAGCAACAGATGACGCATTTATTAGAGAATATTTATTTAAAAAAATGAATGTTTTTAAAGCAGTGTTTTCTGCAAATGAAATTAAACAGCAGGTTATCCGTCTCTCTGCAGAGATCAATCAAGACTATCAAGGGCAGCCGCTTACTTTAGTGGGTGTCCTGAAGGGGGCTATCAATTTTTTTACAAGCTTAGCCCCTCATCTTAAAATGCCAGTACGCTATGATTTCTTACGGGTTGAAAGTTATTATGGAACTAAAAGTACAGGAGAGGTTTCATTAAAATTAGATCTGTCTGAACCCATTGAAGGGCAGCATGTTCTATTAATAGAGGACATGATTGATACGGGATGTACTTTACAGTTTTTGCGACAACATTTATCCATTAAGCAGCCAGCATCTCTTAAAGTTTGCACTTTACTTTATAAAGACGTGGTTCCAGCATTAAGAGAGCAAATAGACTATATAGGTTTTGAATCCCCTAAAGACTACCTCATTGGCTACGGAATGGATTATAATGGGCTCTACCGTAATCTTCCTTATATAGCTAAATTACCAGAGGATCTCGGTGACTAATAATTTAAAAGAAAATATTGATTTCTACTATGATGCGCAGGGCTTTACTGTGTTCACCCAATATTATTTGACTCAACGTGGATTTTGTTGTTCGCAAGGATGTCGACATTGTCCCTACGGAGTTGGTCCCGGCGAGCCAGACCCAGAGCCTGTTTTGCAGGCCTTGCAAGCCCTTGAAAGCAATTGATTTTGCTATAGTTCTCAATTAGGTTCCCCCACATGCGCGCGATCATTGAATTCTTTTTACAGCGAAAACTTCTCGTTAACATCATGTTAATAGCCACGCTTTTATTGTCGTTTCAAGCAGCGCGTACGAGTACAAGAAATCTCTTTCCTGAAGTTGATTTAGCAACGATGCTTATTAGCACGGAATACCCAGGAGCCTCTCCTAAAGATGTTGAACAAAATGTCACTCGCCTCATTGAAGAAGAGTTAGAGAGTATTTCTGGTATTTCAAAATTTACTTCTGTGTCATCAGAAAATATCTCTGCCGTTAGTGTAGAAATAGACATTGATTATCCTGATCCCACTGAAGTGAAGGACGAAATCAGGCGTGCAGTGGATCGCGTAACAGACTTACCTGCAGAGGTGGATAAAAGCCCCCAGGTAACAGACTTGAAATCTACCGAAATCCCTGTGTTAGTCATTGGCGTTTCTGCCTCTAATGACCTTGATTATGCGGAACTCAGGACAGTCGCCAAAATTATTGAGCGGGATCTCAAAAATATTAAAGGTGTTGGTAAAGTTGATAAATATGACTACCGAGACCATGAGTTTCAGGTCAACCTCGATCCAGAGAAGCTTGAGGAAAACTATGTCGCTTTAAATGACTTATTATACGCCTTAGAAAATAGAAATGTGCGTTCCACGGGTGGTAGTTTAGAATCCTTTCAGACACAACGTAATATTCTCACTCTGTCAGAATTTGAGAATATCGATCAGGTTAAACAGGTTATTATTCGGTCGACTCTCAATGGTGGGCAATTAAAGGTTGAGGATGTTGCGGAGGTCAAAGAAGGTTTTGAAGATGAAGACATGCGTACAGGTTTTAATGGTGAGCGGGGTATCTCGCTTGTTGTTAAAAAGAATGCCAATGCGGATATCATCCGGTTGGTTGACCGTTTAAAAGATTATGTAAACTCAAAGAGTGAATTAATGCCGGCTGGTGTTCATCTCTACGCAGTTAACGATGCCTCAGTTGTCGTAAGAAACCGACTTAAGATTGTCATTAACAATGGGATACTGGGTTTTATTTTAGTCATTGGCATTCTCATTTTATTTCTAGATTTTAGGGCTTCATTTTGGATTGCAATGAGCATTCCAACGGCTTTTGGTGTTGCGTTGATTTTAATGCCGGTGTTTGGCGTTGATATCAATTCTATCTCTTTATCTGCCATGATCTTGGTTTTGGGTCTATTGGTTGATGACTCTATTGTTGTTTCCGAAAATGTTTTCTATTATCGAACGACGGGTAAACTCGATTCCTATACAGCTGCTGTTAAAGGGACATTAGAAGTTTTCCAACCCGTCATTGCAACCTTGATCACAACAGCTCTGTCTTTTGCCCCGATGTTGGCTATGTCTGGGGTGATGGGGCGTTTTGTTTACGTGATTCCCGTGACAGTTATTGCCGCTTTGTTTGGGTCGTTAGTTGATTGTTTTTGTATTCTGCCCAGTCACTTGCGGCATTCCACGGCGAATCTGACACAAAATGAAGAAAGTTGGCGAGGCCGTTTCTTTTCGGCGATTGCAACACCCTATAAATATTGGCTGCGCCGGGTTCTACGTTTTCGTTATGTGTTTACGGCATTCTCTATTTTTCTACTGATTGGGACATTGTGGTGGGGTAAAACTAGGGTAGGGGTTAATTTATTCCCGCCGGATGGTGCCGATACCTTTTATGTCTATTTAGAGATGAATGATGCTGTGACTTTTGATCGCACCGATCAGCTTGTTGCAAAGATTGAACAGAAAATTGATAACTTACCCCAAGGAGAAGTTCTTAATTACACAACGCGTATTGGCACCGATCAAGCCGACCCTTTGGGAGAGCAAAGTGGGGGGGCTGAATACCTTGCCTATATTCAAGTGACACTCACGCAGATTTCAGAACGTGATCGTGAAGCCGATGTGATTATGAATGAACTCAGAGAGAATACTTCAAAGATTGCGGCTGCAAAGGATTTAGTGCAGTTGCGATTTGAAGTCGCCAAGCCAGGGCCGCCAGCCGGCAATCCTATCGAGTTTCACGTTCATGCAGATAATGACCAGGAACGACTTCATTTTGTAAATCGTATGATGCAGGATTTAAAAGAAATGAAAGGTGTATCTGATGTAAAATCAAATAATAAAATTGGGCGTGAAGAATATAAACTAGATATTGATTACGATACATTGGCGGCGACGGGCCTTACCGTTAATGACGTTGCATCTACCTTGAGAATTGCTTTTGATGGTGTGGATGCCACCTCTATCGTGCGAGACAACGAGGAGGTGAAGGTAAGAGTCCGTTTTCCTATTAAATATCGTCAAAAAATGGAGAACGTCTTAGATTTAAATATTCGCAATCCCGATGGTAAATTAATTCCCCTCCATGTCTTTGCTAAACTTGGGAAGACACGAGCAGAAACTACCATTCATCATACCGATGGTGATGTGACGACGACTATTTATGCGCAGACTGATGGGGTAGCTGTGATGCCTAATCGGGTTATTAATCAGTTAGTTGATAAGTATACCCCTGAATTAAAAAACTATCAGAACGTTAGCTTTTCTTATGGAGGTGAAGCTGAAAAAACAGAGGAATCTATGCAGTCGCTCGCCATTGCTTTTGTTGGCGGTATTATTGGGATTTATTTAGTGCTCACACTGCTATTTAACTCCACAACTCAACCCTTTCTAATCTTAAGTGCTATTCCATTCGGTCTTATTGGTGTGACTTGGTCGTTTTATGCTCATGGAATTCAGTTTTCCTTTTTAGGTCTGATTGGGATTATCGGGCTCAGTGGTATTGTGGTGAATGATTCTCTGGTGATGGTTGATTTTATCAATAGGTTGGTCAGGCCACTTTTAGCAGCGGGGCATGAGGGCTTCAACGAACTGATAGAAACAATTCTTGAAGCCGCGGGCCGTCGCTTGCGCCCAGTGATTATTACCACAATTACAACTGTCGTGGGATTGATGCCTACAGCCTACGGAATTGGTGGCTCGGATCCATTTATTGCACCTATGGTGCTAGCAGTCGCTTGGGGACTTGTTTTTGCGACGGTACTGACTCTCTATTTAATTCCGTGCCTCTATTTAATTCATTTAGATACACAGTTTATGTTTAAACGCTTAAAGCAGAAATGCTTTGCAGCTAATAGAAGTTGCTAGTGGCGATGATTCATAAAAAATCAAGATAAGGTTTTTTGAATGTATAGGTACTTAATAAAATTTACATCATTTGCTGTGCTACTGAGCCTATTTTCTGTTGTTGCACCGGCTCAAGTAACTAAGCCAAGCGAATTTAACTTTGCCGTTTATGGAGACAACCGATCAGGTTATTCAACGGAATCGGCTGAGGTTCATAAGAAAATTATTCAGAAGTTGAAAGCCCTGCAACCTCAGCTGATTATTAATACGGGAGATTTAGTTTATCGCGGTGAAGAGTCAGAAGATTGGGATGCTTTTTTTAAAGAAAGTGGAGATTTATTCAAGAAAATAAAATTCTATCCAGCCATTGGTAATCATGATGTTTCTAAAGACAATATATTTCGACAACATTTTCCGTTTAATGAAGAGGGTGTTAACTATTATAACTTTCAACATCAAGGGGCTCAGTTTATTATTTTAGATTCAACTATAGCGATTGGCCCCGGAAGCTTACAGTATCAGTACTTAATCGATAAACTACAAAGCAGTTCTCAACAAAAACCACTGTTTATTGTATTGCATCACCCACCATTTAATCGGGGCCGGCATGGCTCTGATCTCGATTTACAACAGCATTTGGCTCCTATCTTTGCTGAATATGGTGTTGATATCGTTTTTGCAGGTCATGATCATAATTATCAACGTTTTAAGCCTATCCGTGGTGTTCATTATATCGTGAGCGGGGGCGGCGGGGGTCCGCTTTATGGCATCATGAACAATGAAGCTTTAGCGAGTGCCGCTCGGAAATATCATTATGTGACGATTCGGGTGAAAGATGCCGAGATTTCAGTGCAGACCCTTGACCTCGCCGACAATATCATCGATCATTTTAAAGTACAGGGTGATGTGGCTCCTAAGGCAGAGGCTTTAGCGACAGCGCTGCCCACTGAGCCGGCTGTTGCTTATAAGCTGTGGTTTAAGTTCTGGGGGCGCTTTTTTTAACGGAAATCAGTGCACTTTACAAAAACGACACAAAAAAGTAGTACTTCCACCGGATTGACAATTAACACTTGAGAGCTAAGGAGCTCAAACCATGACAAATCAGCAAAAAGCGAAGCCCTATTGGGTGAATATCATTTTCTTTGCCATCACACCCATTATTGCGATTGTCGGCATGGCTCTGAATATCGCCGATGGTGGTCCACATCCCGCAACGCTTGCCTTTGCTGTTTTCATGTTATTTGCCACCGGGATGGCTATTACAGGTGGTTATCACCGCTTATTTTCTCATCGTACATATCAAGCTTCGTGGATCGTGCGTTTGCTTTTCACCTTATTTGGCAGTGCTTCCTTTCAGGGTTCTGTCATGTGGTGGGCCGCCGAGCATCGGATTCATCATCGCTTCGAAGATACAGCCAAAGATCCTTATGGGATTCAAAAGGGCTTTTGGTTTGCGCATATTGGTTGGCTGTTGGAAAAGCGCGAAGATGCCAGTATGGATTTAGTCAAAGACCTGGCGCGCGATCCTATTCTGAGATGGCAACAACGACTTTATATTCCGATTGCAGCATTGATGTGTTTTGGATTTCCAGCCTTAGTGGCCTCCCTATGGGGCGACCCTTGGGGTGGTTTGCTTTACGCTGGGGTTGTACGCATGGTGATCAATCATCATGGAACCTTCAGCATTAATTCCTTTTGTCACCTGATTGGTAAAAAGACTTATGATGATGAATTAACGGCGCGCGATAGTTGGATTACGGCTTTAATCACCTATGGAGAAGGCTACCATAATTTTCATCACCATTTTATGGCAGATTATCGCAATGGGATTCGTGCCTATCAATATGATCCTACAAAGTGGCTCATTGCCGGCTTGTCGGGTCTAGGTTTGGCCAGCAATTTAAAGCGTGCCAATAAGCTAAATATCTTACAAGCCCGATTACATGTGGATCGTCAGGCTTACTGGGATAAGTTGGCCTCTTGCTCGGATATTGCTGCAGAAAAAGCGCAGGAGATGTTAGAAGGGGCGCAAGTACAATTGCAGCAGGCGCAGCAGCGCTGGCTTGAATTAAAAGGCGAGTATCGCGAAATAAAGCGTCTGAAGGTAGCTTCCATGCAGGATCAGCTTGCTGAGCTTAAGCATGATTTGAGAGAGGCTAAATTAGAATTTCAAACGGCCTTACTTGAGTGGACAGTGCTTATTAAAGATCCGATTACAGCATTGGCTTAAGGCCCCAATTTCACCTTATTATTCAGATCTTCAGAGAGATCAAATCACCCATTTTGGGGTTTCTAGGCCCCAAATATATTGCCCTGGTTTATTTCGAAAGAAGTTGAATAAAATAACTTAATAATATCATAAAGTTAGATGACATTCGTTAAGTTACATTGGCATAAAAATTGCTTTATTAAGGGATATGACTCGTATCCTCGCATTGTTTATTTTAGTCGCCGCGACTTTATCCCCCTTGACCAGCGCATGGGCCGGCTCTGCGCAGCGGACTCTTCTAAGGCGTCATATTGCGAAGGTTGAGCAGGATAAATCCGATTCTGTTCGTGAAACCGGTGAGTTTATTAAGAATATAAATACCTTTGCCCAAATCACTAATTATCCTATCAACGAACGGGTCAGCCTGGGCATTAAGCCAGGTAATAAGCCTCAAATGGCCATGAACATCCGCTTCTAAGCCCCGATTTCTTGCCCTTTTGGGCGAAAGCCAATACATGGAACTTCGTGCTACACTAGCAACGGAGACTCTGTGAACGAAATAAAACCCTATCAACCTAAACATAAAATCCGCATCGTAACAGCGGCAGCTTTATTTGATGGTCATGATGCAGCGATCAATATTATGCGTCGGATCATTCAAGCGACCGGTGCTGAAGTGATTCACTTAGGGCATAACCAACCCGCACAACACGTCGTAGAATGTGCGATTCAAGAAGACGTTCAAGCCATCGCGCTGACATCCTATCAGGGCGGACATATAGAATATTTTAAATACATGTACGACTTACTCCAAGAACGCGGCTGTGGGCATATTAAGTTATTCGGTGGCGGTGGCGGTGTTATTTTGCCACGCGAAATTGAAGAGCTGCAGGCTTATGGGATTACACGCATCTATTCACCGGATGATGGCCGTGAATTAGGCTTGCAAGGCATGATTAATGACATGCTGGAGCAGGCTGATTTTGCCACGGGGACGTCCCTTGATACTGAGTTGGATCAACTTCAAAAGAAGAATAGCCGGGCTATCGGACAACTCATTTCAGCCGTTGAAAATAAAGCTGCGCAAACGGATGACTTACTTCAAAAGATACAAGCTCTGTTAGGGCAGCATAAAACACCTATCCTCGGTATTACGGGAACCGGTGGCGCCGGTAAATCATCACTGATTGATGAGTTGGTACGCCGGTATTTGCAAGACTTCGACACAAAAACCATTGCCATTCTGTCGGTCGACCCCTCTAAAAGAAAAACCGGAAGTGCTTTGCTAGGTGACCGCATTCGCATGAATGCGATTTATAACGACCGCGTCTATATGCGGTCCATGGCAACACGTCAGGCCAACTTGGCCTTGTCCGCACATATTGGTGAGGCGATTCAAATTTTACAAGCGGCACACTTTGATCTGATTATTTTAGAAACCTCAGGCATTGGGCAATCAGATACTGAGATTACCGAGCATGCTGATGTCGCTTTGTATGTCATGACACCAGAGTATGGTGCGGCGACTCAACTTGAAAAAATAGATATGTTAGACTTTGCGGATGTGGTCGCATTGAATAAATTTGATAAGCGTGGGGCCTTAGATGCCTTGCGAGATGTGCGGAAACAATTTCAGCGCAATCACCAACGTTTTACGGAAGATCTAGAAGTTATGCCGGTGCATGGTACAATTGCCTCACAGTTTAATGACCCGGGTATGAACAACCTGTATCGCGAGTTAATGACGGTCATCACAGCTAAAACGGGAGCTGATTTGAAGCCTAGTTTAGCAAGTTCCCATCAACTATCAGAAAAAATCCATGTCATCCCACCAGAAAAAATTCGATATCTTTCAGATATTACACAAAGTATTCGTGATTATAATGAGTGGGTCGAACAACAAGCACACATAGCAGATCAAATTCAATCTCTGCAAGCGGCAAGCGAGTTACTTAAAGGAAAATCGGAGCCGGTTAAGGCTTTAGAAGAATGTCGAGCTGATTTAGCAAAGCAGCTCGCGGCTCAAAACAAAGAGCTATTGCAGACTTGGCCCGCATTGTGTTCACGCTTTACTCAAGACGTTTACGAATATCAGGTTCGTGACAAGACAATTCAAATTAAAAACCATGAGCGTTCTTTATCTCATTTAAAAATCCCCAAGATTGCGTTGCCCAGTTATCAGGGCTGGGGTGATATACTCCGTTGGTCATTGCAGGAAAATGTTCCTGGAACTTTTCCCTATGCTGCTGGTGTTTTCCCATTTAAGCGTGAAGGAGAAGATCCCACCCGGATGTTTGCGGGTGAAGGTGGCCCTGAGCGTACGAATAAACGTTTTCATTATGTCTCCCTTGATATGCCGGCCAAACGGCTGTCTACGGCATTTGATTCCGTCACACTCTACGGAGAGGATCCGGATCATCGTCCTGATATTTACGGCAAGATCGGGAACGCCGGTGTTTCAATTTGTTGTTTAGATGATGCTAAGCGGCTTTATTCAGGCTTTGATCTCTGTGATCCCAGAACTTCGGTATCCATGACGATTAATGGGCCGGCACCTATCTTAACGGCGTTCTTCATGAATGCAGCAATTGATCAACAATGCGAACGCTATATTCACTCACAAGGGCAGGTGAAGCAGATTCAGGAAAAAATTAAAGCTCGCTACCAAGCTAAAGGACAAACGCAGCCCCAGTATGCTGGCGATTTGCCGCCAGGTAATGATGGCCTAGGGCTCATGCTACTGGGTGTAACCGGAGACCAAGTCCTCCCTCAAGAAACTTATGAACGGATTAAAGTCGATGCGCTGAAACAAGTGCGCGGTACCGTTCAAGCGGATATTCTTAAGGAAGACCAAGCCCAAAACACCTGTATTTTTTCGACAGAATTCGCCCTGAAGATGATGGGGGACATGCAAGAGGATTTTATTGCGCATCACATCCGCAATTTTTACTCGGTTTCTATTTCGGGCTATCATATTGCCGAAGCCGGTGCCAATCCTATCACTCAGTTAGCCTTCACTTTGGCGAATGGTTTTACTTACGTAGAATATTATTTGTCGCGGGGTATGAAAATAGATGATTTTGCCCCCAACCTGTCGTTCTTTTTTTCTAATGGGATTGACCCAGAATATGCCGTGATAGGGCGGGTGGCGCGCCGTATTTGGGCAAAGGCGATGCGGGAGCGTTATGGTGCTAATGAGCGCTCTCAAAAACTTAAGTATCATATTCAAACCTCGGGTCGTTCACTTCATGCACAAGAGATCGATTTTAATGATATCCGCACCACATTGCAGGCCATGTACGCCATTTTTGATAACTGTAATTCATTACATACCAATGCCTATGATGAGGCCATTACCACACCGACGGAAGATTCGGTGCGACGTGCGATGGCGATTCAATTGATTATCAATCGTGAATTAGGCTTGGCCAAGAATCAAAATCCCTTACAAGGCTCTTTTATCATCGAACAGCTGACTGATTTAGTAGAAGAGGCGGTTTTAACGGAGTTTGATCGCATCACCGAACGTGGTGGCGTGTTGGGTGCCATGGAAACCATGTACCAGCGCACTAAAATCCAAGAAGAGTCCCTTTATTATGAATCCTTAAAGCATTCGGGTGATTTCCCGATTATTGGGGTGAATACCTTCTTATCTTCTAAGGGTTCACCGACGGTGATTCCTGCAGAGGTGATTCGTTCTGATGAATCAGAGAAGCAGGGGCAGATTGCAACGTTGCAACAGCTGCAGAACTTTCATGAACAAGCAGCCCCGCAACAATTAGCCAAACTGCAAAAAATCGCCTTAGCTAATGGCAATGTCTTCAGCGCTTTGATGGAAGCGGCAAAATATTGTTCCTTAGGGCAGATGACTCATGCTTTGTATGAAGTCGGTGGGCAGTATCGGAGAAATATGTAAGGCCGTAGGGGCGTATTGCAATACGCCCCGACAAAATTCGTTC
>JAJFLM010000325.1 GCA_021772655.1 Deltaproteobacteria bacterium | reverse complement strand
TTAAGGAGAAAAATAGTCAGGTACATCTTTTGGTTAATCTGGAAGAGCGTGAGCACTATGTGATTGATTTGCGGGCGTCTTATAGTACGGATGATAAAGCCTCGGGTTCTTTAACCATTACTGATTTAAATCTGTTTGGTTATGGTAAACGCCTGGTTGCTAAGGGAACTTTGGGCTTTGATTTGCGTCGTGGTGAACTCAGTTATATTGACCCGCATATTTTTGGTAGTAAGACAGAAATGATTTTAGGTGCTTATATCCAAGATGAAGATCGCCCTAGTTTTAATGTTGCTGATTATGGTGGGTCTATTTCATTCTTGCGAGAATTTGGCCGTAAGATTTCTTTATTGGTGCAGTATAACCTTATCCGCACGATATTTCGCGGGGGAACGCCCAATCCTGATGAAGAAACCGAAGATAGAACCTTGCCGCATGCCACACTTTCGCTCAACTATGATTCACGGGATTATTTTGCTGATCCTAGAACCGGTTTATATGGTTTAGGGTCGGTGGATTATTTTCATTCTTTCTTTGGGACGGGGGCTGACTTTGTAAAGATGCGTGGACAGGTGGCGTATTATTTATCACCTACCCGTCGGTTTACTTTTGTTAACTCATTGCGTCTGGCGGGGATTGTTCCCTTAAAAAATAGCACTGTTGTGCCGCGTTCAGAATTACTGTTTATTGGTGGGGATTATTCGATTCGTGGCTTTAATCAAGACGAGGCTGGCGCTTTAGATACTTCAGGGACTCCCATTGGCCAAACGATGACTTTATTATTTAATAGCGAACTACAGTTTCGCGTTAAAGGTCCTATTAAGTTAGCGGCCTTCTTTGATACAGCATCTTCTTCTCTAGGCCCGGCATTTAACTTAAGCACATTGCGTCATTCTGCGGGTGCCGGATTGCGTTATATCACTCCAGTAGGCCCCATCCGCTTTGACTATGGATTCATTTTAGATCCCTTGCCAGGGGAAGGTTTAGGACGCTTTCATTTCACTTTTGGCTATGCATTTTGATTGAGGGGAACGCTGTTCCCCTCAACACTCCATCGATTGAAATACTTTGAACCCCTTTTGTTATCTCGCCAAAGCGCAGCTTCGGCTTGGTCGTTGCTCCCCCGTTTAATCTAAGAAGAAACTTTGCTTAATTGCTTAAAATATAAAAGGAAACTGGTAAATATTGGCTAAGGTGAATAGTTGCCAGATGATGTTGGATGAGGGTATACAAGCTGTATGGGAGGATTGACTTGCCATTCCTGTGGGGCTAGCGAGGGTATTGATGGTAAGCCCGGTCGTCAAGATACGTGCTCTCAATGCCAGGCTTATTTGCGCTGTTGTTTGAATTGCCGCTTTTATCAACCCAGTGCGTATAATGAATGTAGTGAACCTGCTGCGGATCGCGTCGTCGATAAAGCCCAGGGGAATTTTTGTGATTTTTTTGAGGTATCGATTGAGGCCAGCACATCCTCTAGTGACGCCGAACAAGCTAAAGAACAATTAGCGACTTTATTTAAGAAGAAATAGGTATCTATGTTTCCAGTTATTTTACGCTTTCCAGAATCTTGGCCCTTATTAGGTGGGGTAGCTATTTATAGCTATGGAGTGCTCGTGGCGAGCGCATTTTTAGTAGGCTTACTTTGGGCCTTACATGAAGCTAAGTTGGCAGGTGTTGATAAAACCAAAGTGGCTGATTTGGTATTCTATTCTATTGTAGCCGCTATTGTCGGGTCACGATTGTTGTATGTGATTATCGAGCACGAACGCTTTTTAGCAGATCCCTTAGCCATCTTTAAAATTTGGGAAGGTGGCTTGGTTTTTTATGGTGGCTTGTTGGCCTGTATGGCGGTCGCTACGGTCTATGCCCACAAGCAAGGGTGGACCTTAAGGAAGGCCGGTGACCTATTAATGCCGAGTGTGGCTTTAGGCCATGCCGTCGGTCGCCTTGGTTGTTTGATGGCGGGTTGCTGTTATGGGAGGCCTGCTGGGCATGAGGCCTGGTGGACTTTAGTTTTTCCTGCGACGGAGCTTGGGTTGGCCCCTGCGGGTATCCCGTTAATCCCTTCGCAACTTATGGAGTCTTTAGCCGAACTATGTTTATTCGGGGTGTTGGTCTTGATCCGACGCCGGAAAAAGTTTGAGGGACAAGTTTTCTTAAGTTATTTGATCCTCTACGCGGTTGTTCGGTCGATTTTGGAAATGTTCCGCGGTGATAAAGTCCGTGGCTTTCTTATCCCTGATTTGCTGTCTACGTCACAGTTTATCAGCTTGCTGGTGATTTTATTTTGTATCGTGTATTATCGGAACCTAAGAAAGAAAGAGGTATCTTTATGAAGAAAGCTGTTCTTGCTAGTTTGGTGTTGGGTGTCTTATTCACTTCTTGTACGCGTCCTTTGGTAACGGGCCGTGACTACAAAATGGAGCCCTTATCTCAGACTTTCAATGCAGCTAAGGTGGCCGTGGTTGAGGCCGCTGAAATGGCACTTACATCCTTAGATTATAAGGTTGAGTATGTGAATGCCGATGACGGAGCCTTAAGAACCGGTTGGCGTCCGACAACCATTGACTCCCATTATTTAGAATTATTCGGCCGCCAGGACTACGGGGCCAATGGGGCCTATTATCATATGACGATTCGCATCGAATCCGTCGCTCCTAGTGTGAGCAAGGTCATTGTTGCGACACCTATTAGGAGTATTGTTGCAAAAATGAAAACCAGTCATCGCTTAGAGAAAAAATTCTTAGCAAAATTAGGGGATATGCTGCGGCCTGCTGATATTGATGTGACTAATATTGGTGTGATGGAGAAAACCCGTCCGATTACTGAGCCACAGCCTTAGATAACGCATCCATGAAAATAAAACGACTTTTATACTGGGCCGTAACGGTTTTTGTATTGGATCAACTTACCAAGTTCTGGGTGTTGCATGCCATTGCAGGGCAACAACCTATTGTAGTGATCCCTAATTTCTTTGAATTGGTTTATGTTACTAATCGCGGAGCCGCTTTTGGTATTTTTGCAAATCTACCGGATCCGTACCGGGCTTATGTGTTGTTAGGTGTGTCTGGAATCGCCGTGTTACTTATTTTTTTCTATTACTTCAGTTTACCGGCTCAAGCCAAAGGAATGCAGATTGCTTTGTCACTGATTTTGGGTGGGGCCGCTGGTAATTTATATGATCGCTTTGCCCGCGGAGAAGTTGTCGATTTTCTGCGGGTGCATTGGTACGAAAAATGGGTCAGCTGGGGTTGGGGCAAGACAGTTTGGGAATTTAAATTAGAGTGGCCTTCGTTTAATGTTGCGGATATGGCTATTTCATTAGCGGTCATTTGGTTATTATGGGCATTGATTAAAGAAGAACGAAAGACAGCTTCTGCTGAGGAAGCTTAAGCGGGGATAATTTATGAGACCTTTTTTATTCAGTATTGGAGAAATGCAAGTACCGTCTTTCTTCTTTATGATTATGGTAGGCACCTTGGCTTGTGCGTTTTATTGTTATTGGGTTGCGCCACGTGTCGGTTTGCGACGTGAGATCTATTTGGACCTAGGCATGATAGGGATGTTGTGTGGAGTCTTAGGTGCACGTGTCTTCCACATATTTGTTGAAGCCCCAGATTATTATCTTGAGAACCCGATGCATGTCTTTGAGTTTTGGCGCGGTGGTTTTGTGAGTTTTGGGGCTTATATTGGCGGGACGCTTTCGGTATTTGCCTATTTAAAGCTTCGTAAATTGCCGGTGTTAGAATACATTGATGTGCTCACCTTGGGTGTTCCACTCATCCAGTTTTGTATTCGCGTTGCCTGCTTATTGGCAGGTTGTTGTTATGGTAAGCCTACTGACTTGCCGTGGGCGATTACTTTTACGGATCCCGCCTCGACAGCGTATTATTATTTCCCTAATGTGGCCTTGCATCCCGTGCAAATTTACTCGGCAATTCATGCCCTGACTTTATTCGGTATCATGA
This sequence comes from Deltaproteobacteria bacterium, assembly GCA_021772655.1. Taxonomy (GTDB): domain Bacteria; phylum UBA10199; class UBA10199; order 2-02-FULL-50-16; family JAJFLM01; genus JAJFLM01. Next base: position 2,431 of record JAJFLM010000325.1, on the reverse strand, counting down.
ACTGGTTTTATTTTAAAAAGAAACGTCGCTTTCCGGGGCAGTGTTTACCCCTGATGTTTATCCTCTATTTTGTCCCTCGAGCGATTATTGAGTTTTGGCGGGCCGATGCCGATCGAGGTATTTGGTTTAATAATACATTATCAACCGGTCAGGTGATGGGTCTCGTAGGCTGTATTTTCTTTGCTGGCGTTTATTTCTATTTGAAAAAGCGCGGTGAACGTGTTGCCGATACGGCTGAATAGAACATGACGAAAAATTCAAGAATCAAAGAGACCTTTCTGATTCTGGTACTCGTGCTGGGGGCGATTCGCGGGCTTTATGAGCTACGGCATATTCCGGTATTAGCGCCTTATGTGGCGGTCATGGTTGCGGCACTATTGATTTATGTTCCGGTGATTCATGCTGCCTGGCGTAAAGAGAAAATCACGTATTTAGATCGCTCTTGGAAACAGTGGAAGTTTTCGCTGAAGTGGTTTGGGATTTGGTTCTTGTTGGTGATGCCATCCTTTTTGATTGGTAATCACTATTGGCAGCAATGGGTATTTGGTGGTGTCTTTATGCCTAAGATGCTGCCGAATATGGGTGGTATTTTTGTCGATCAACTCTTTCTCGTCGCGATTCCTGAAGAAATGTTTTTCCGTGGCTGGTTTCAGCCTCGCTTAGATACTTTGAGTAAAAAACGCTGGAATATTTTTGGAGTTCAGTTGGGTTGGACCTGGATTTTAGGCGCCGCTATTTTTGCAACAGCCCATACCTTGATTCACTTTCAATGGTGGCATTTTGCAATTTTCTTTCCGTCTCTATTGTTTATTTGGCTGAAAGAGAAAACTGGTACGATCACAGCCCCCGCGTTGTTCCATTGTGTCGCTAATCTGGCCATGTATTGGATTGGGATGTGTTACGTTTAATGAGCCGTATTTTTCTTATAGTATTCACACCAACGTTTTAAAAAGCACATGTCACATTTAGGGCTGCGGGCGTCACAAATTTCACGGCCATGATGAATAATCCAATGGTGTGCATCGGCCCAAGCTTTTTTGGGGATGTTTTCCATGAGTTGATCTTCAGTGCGTTTTACGTCTTTTGCATGGGCGAGGCCGATTCGATTTGAAACGCGAAAAACATGAGTGTCCACGGCAATCGCTGGGACTCCAAAGGCGACACTGGCTACGACGTTGGCAGTCTTCTTGCCGACTCCGCCTAGGGTTTGCAGTTCTTTAATGGTTCGTGGAACTTCTCCGTTGAAATCATTCAATAGTTGGCGGCAGCACTTGGAAATATTCTTAGCTTTTGCCTGATAGAGGCCGCAGGTTTTTATATAGTGCTCAATATTCTTGATGCTAGCGGCTGCCATGCTTTCTGGATCAGGGTAAGCTTTAAAGAGTGCTGGTGTAATAATATTGACTCTCTTGTCCGTGCATTGTGCGGAAAGAATAGTCGCGATTAATAATTCAAAGGAGTTCTTATGATCTAAAGCGGTGCGCGCATTAGGGTAATGCTCTTTGAGGTGTTTGAGTACCGTACGAATGCTAGAGGGCTTCAACATGGAAGCCCTCTAGCTTAAAATTACGGACAGTGCAAATATCAGCGCTGAATTTACACGCCAAAATCAATCAAGGCATCGGCTACTTTTATGAAGCCCGCAATATTGGCGCCAGCGACATAGTTGCCAGGCATATTATAATGTGCGGCTGTTTCTACACAGGCACGGTGGATAGATTCCATAATCAACTGAAGCCGCTTATCGACTTCCTCTCGTGACCATGAGATGCCAGAAAAGTTTTGTGCCATTTCAAGGCCAGAAACAGCGACACCACCGGCATTGGCGGCTTTTCCAGGGCCATAGAGAAAGTTGGGTGTTGCCTGAAAGACTTCGATGGCCTCAGGTTCCGTCGGCATATTGGCGCCTTCTGAGCACAAGATGCAGCCACCGGCTACCATGGCTTGGGCTTCTTTCTCATTGATTTCATTTTGAGTAGCACTTGGAAATGCCAACTGAAAGGCCGTTAAGGTCCACGGACGTGCTCCTGCATGAAAGCGGACAGCGCTATCTGTAAATTGATCTGCGTAATCACTGATGCGGCCACGACGTTCATTTTTATGCTGCATAATCCAAGTGAGCTTTTCTCGGGTGATGCCATCGTTATCAATAATGGTTCCAGCGGAATCAGACATGCTGACAACAATGCCACCGAGTTCCAAGATTTTTTCGGCTGTAAATTGAGCGACATTACCCGACCCAGAAATAGCCACACGTTTGCCAGCAATTTCTTGTTCTTGAGTGCGGAGCATTTCTTGAGCAAAGTAGACTGAACCATAACCGGTCGCTTCAGGGCGAATCAATGAGCCGCCCCAATGGGCGCCTTTGCCCGTAAGTGCACCCGTGCTGGCATTTTGGAGTCGTTTATAATGTCCATAGAGATAACCAATC
>JAJFLM010000324.1 GCA_021772655.1 Deltaproteobacteria bacterium | reverse complement strand
AATAATATCCGCTGGTTTTGTCTCCACCATATAAGATAGGAATGATTCTTCTTTCTAATGCAATAACATATGCTTCTTCAAGAACACATTTACACTTATCTTCAAAGCTGAATTCCTCCCACAGATCTTTCTCACACTTAGCCATAGTAAGATCCCTTTGCATGGATTCATACAGAGGTTTCTCTTTGTGTGCCATTACCTTATGAATATCATCGTGGATGAACCAAGTTGGAACCAATCCATCAGATTGGCCAAAGAATTCATCAACAGACTTGTTCAAAGAGGGAGTAGCCGCACGGCGGCCAAGTCTTTCCTTGATATCTTTCCTATTCTGGTCGGTGATCTCAGGCATATGATCTACCCCCTTCGTTATCTCATGAAGTAGGCAGTAGTCATGGATATGTTTTTCGAAATGCAGAGGGAAATTAATGTGGCTTTTCTTCATAGAATATAACCCATCAACATCAATGTAATGTTCTCCCTCAAAAGCATTGTACCTTTCCAAGTACATCCACATAGCATTACCGGGTTCTGCAATCATCAACTCTGTTCTGTTCCCAGAATCGTCTTTGACTGAAGCATAGTAATCTCCAGAAGAAACCAATTTGCCGTATTGGGCAGCAACCACTTCAACCTGATCCCTTGTAACTACAATGTCCAGGTCATGTGGCTCCCGAGATCCGGGAATTGATTTTCTTAAAGCTGTGGATCCAATTATTAACATATCTCTTAATATGAACTCTGGTAAGAATCATAATTCTCACTTGGCTCGATTTGATCGAAGATCTTATCAGAAACCCTGACGTTAGGAATTCCAGCAGTTTTGGCTTCTTGTCTTAAATCTTCTAAGCTAGCCAAAGCATCTTCTTTATTGATCTCACCATCTTCGTATTCATTCATTAAGGTTACCAATCTTTGATAAAATAATATAACATTCATAGTAATAGGTTTTAAAAATTAATAATTAAAGAGCTGAGCGTACCCGGAATCCTGTTTTATGTTGTCATTTATCTAATGGCCACTAACCCGACCTCATAGAGCTGCTCACCCTCTCGGTCTGTTTGTGTTGCATCCTCGGAAGTGCGATCGACTTTCGTCTCCTTCCTTAAGCAGAGATGTTCCGAGGTTCCTCTCATCCCTAAGGCAAACCCTGGGGGTAGAGCGACAACTCCTCTTGCTCTATTTTTTATACTTCTTCGTAGAAGGTTACTTCCTTAACTACTGGTTTCACTTCGTGGAATTCACCATCCCATTCTGATCCATCATATGAAGCATAGTATCCATCCATTCGAATGTAGACGTCATGATTCTTAAACAGAACCACTGTAGTCATTACATCTGAATCTCCTTCCAAAGCTCTGTCCTGGGTATGCTTATATTCCATCTCGCCAAGTTCTTTTATTGGCTCAAAGTCACTGTTCACATATCCATACCCAAAGCTATCGGTGAAACGTTCGCCAGATGCTTCTTCATATGCCTCTTCATAGGAATTTAACTTCTCGATGATTTGTTCTGCTGTTAACTTTTCCATTTTCTCTTTTGTAAGGGTTAGGTAAATAAATCTCGGCTAATGTACATACAAAAGCCGAGACTTAAAAACCTATTTACCAACTAACTAACTTACTTTTGGTTTGTGAAAGATCCAATCCTCTTTCTTAGCAATGGTATTCACATGCTGGAAGAAGGATTTCTTATGGTGTCGCATGTTCTTAAACATGTGGGCAAACTCGTGGAGGAATACCCAGAGGGTAACATCCTGCTTGGTCTTACACCATTTAGCTATGTAATTATCTTCTCCTTTGTAGATGGATTTTGTTCCTACTCCCCAGGACCTCATCATCTTTAATCCCATCTGGATGTGATCTACCCTTGCGCAGGTGTGCTGAACATTTTTGAAGAGCAAGTACATGCTATCCGGATCAGTCATTCCTCCGTTCTGAAGTTCCTTTCGGTATGTCTTCTTTAGGTAGCTAAAGAGATCAGTCAAAGCAGTTTTCATTTTCTCTTCATCCCAAGGTCCTTCCTTGAATCTTTCTACTGCCGGAACCACTTCTCCCGAAGCTTCTCTTTCTATTTCCCGGATTTGATCCTCGGTCTTGGCTCCATTGGCTGTGTAAACCTGGTATCCAATCTTGAGTCCAAAGTCCCGAATTTCCCAAGGAATTGGATTTGCCATGCTTCCGAATCGAGTTTTATTCATCTCAATCCAAGCATCTTTGATATCATCCATCTTGAGGTGGATATGGGTATCAACTTCCCTTAAAAGAAACTGAGGACCATTGAAGCTACCATCCTTGTTACAATGACCGATGATGATAGTCGGGATCATTGTCTCTTTGGAAAATTTGTAGAACTTCTTGACCAGTTCAATCATCTTGGTCGGTTTTTCCTCTGCCCATTTTTGAACCGAGTCAATAGCAACCAATGATGGTTTCATCTCTTTCAATTCCCGAATGGTCTTGTCGATATCATCCATCTCAACCCGGATGTTAACCGTTTCCAGTCCTTTGATTTTTCTGGTTTGTGCCTTCAATTGGAAGTCACTCATCTCCAACGAAATCATTGCTGGCGGATTCACCGGAATGGTTCTGACAAATTCCTGGCCATCCTTCATAATAGGACTGAATTTCTTTCCTACCTGTTGAGCTACCTTAGATAGCATAAACATAGCCAGTGTGGTTTTTCCAATCCCAGGTTCTCCTGTGAAGAACACAACTTGCGAAGGAATGATGCCGCCAATCTCGGACATAAAAATATCTAAGTCTTTGATATCTAACATCAGTGGTTCGAAAAGTTGTTTTGGAATTTTTATATCCTTAACGGTTTTCCAACCGGCTGGGATAATTACTTGATCTCCTTTTTTCATTAGTTGGTTATTTAGTTAGTATTAGTTAATTGGTTAATACAAATATACGAAAAATTTTCCAGATAAAAAAATATTCCGAGTAAAATTATTGACCTAAGGCCAGGGATTTAACTTGATATGACTAAGTCCGGGGTACTAGATATGGTGGGGCCGCGTACGCGTAGGGGGAAAATAGATGGTAAAATATTTTTATTCTTCGAGTATTTTTCGTACATTGCTCTTAATAACCAATAACCAACTACATGAACAAGCAAATGAGAATCGGAAGTCTGTTTATCAACAGCGAACTCTTCGCCGATGAGGCAAACAAAACGGTGGGCGAAGCAGCTTTTTCCGTAGAAATCATCAAGAATCGTAGGAACGTTACAAGCCGAATGACCGAAGAGGGTAAAGAACACCTAAAGAAGGTCAAAGCTCGTCTACAAGAAATCGCCGGAAAATCCGGAAGGATCTTCTTCAAATGGAGCAAACATTGTGGATGTACAATGTGTCCTTGCTCTCCAGGTTTCATGGTTTATCTCGAACTTTCTGATGAATTATCAAGATCTGGAGACGTTTATTTCAAACAGCTTCGGGAATCCGAAAGATTCGATGTCTTCCTTAGTGAAGATGGAAAAATGAAAATTCACCAAGCACAGAGCTCTTGGAAACTGAGTCGTCTCGATATCACCATCAAAAAAGGAGATGAGAGACTATTGGCTCCGGATCACAAATCAAATCCAAAAAAATAGTATGAAAATCACAGACATAAATATGCACAATCTATTTGTAGATAGAGATCTTAGGAACTTCTTCTCTCAAAGCTTGGTTGATGCAGACTGGACCGATAAAATAAGCAATGATACAATTATTGCTCGTCGAGAACAAATCAACCAGATCGGACCTGAAAATAAATTCGATCAATTCATCGCCACGGAACAATTGGAGATAGATATTCACCAAAATAATCTAGAGCGACTAGTAAAGAGAAAAGCCATCTATGAACTTATGAAAAGTAGGGGATGGACAGATTTCGATGTAAGTGACGAAGTTGGTCGAGTTGGTGATTACTTTCACAATTTCATTGGAACCCCAGAGGAATATGAAGCACTCATAGATAGTTTATCAAAATGAAATTCAGCTACTGTAAAAGGTGTTTTACTATGACACCGCACAAGAAAGGTACTTGCACCATTTGCAAGAGATAAATCGGGGGATTAGCTCAGGTGGTTAGAGCAGCGATCTCTAAAATTGAAGGCCCTAATAAGGTTCACACGGGTTCGAATCCCGTATCCCCCTCATGAAAACATTTGTAATACGATGGAGTCGAATCATTAGGTACTCTATGAAATTCGATTCATGGTATTACCCAGAGATTGATCATTATTATTACATGACCCAATTCAAATCTGACCTAAATATGTTACCAAAAAAAGGAAGAAGAAAAATCACCGTAGATGATATACTTTATCACTACATAATAAGTGGCTGTATCTCTGTTGTTATTAGAAACAGTGAAACCGGAGAACTTATTAAATGGGGAGAAGACTGGAAACCAAAATGGGAAAACCAGCTGAAGCCCAGTGATATAGAAAAAATTATTAGGGAACATGAAGAAAAATAAAAATAAGGTATTGCTTTTCGTGTTCCTTTTTATGATAGGTATAACCTTGGCATTAAATAGCATTATTGCTCCCATAGGTTTAATGGATTTATATGGCGGAATCGTAGGAGCAATATTAATACCCGTATCTATTATGGAGATAAGTAAAGCTATCTAAAATATTTTTTGTATATTTACCTTATGGGGAGCGAAAGCAACCTCAGTTCTTTGAAAATATAATTTGCTACTAGGAATTTAATAGTAGAGAGGTATAGTGGATGTATAGACTCGAATGTCAAACTAAACTAAACCTTAATATTATGAAAACTCTATTTTTAGCAGATTTATCTGAATGCCAAACTCAAAAAGAAGTAAGAGAAGCTATTGCTGATCAATTTGAAATTGATGTAAAAGAATTAAATCGGTTCGCCGTTTTAATCGCTTATATTTCAGTGGGAGATTGGGGATGCGATTCTTCAGCTTGGTTCTTATTGAGAGATCGAAAAACAAAACAATTGTATGAGGTTCACGGATCTCACTGCTCTTGTTATGGTTTTGAAGATCAATGGGAGCCAGAGGAGACGGACAAGAAATACTTGAAGTCTGAACATTTTCACTTGTACACGGGAGGATACGATGGTGCAGGAGACGAAAATGAGACGAAGACCAAAGAATTTCTAACAAATCTTTAAAAGAAAAGGAAGCATCCTCGCTTCCTTTTTTTGTGGGCAAATTGTGGGCCTAGAAGGACTCGAACCTTCGACCTTCGCGTTATGAGCGCGCTGCTACTAACCAACTGAGCTATAGGCCCTTGTACAAATATACAAAAAATGTCCGGGTGGTGGGACTCGAACCCACGATGGAGTTATTAGCTCTTCGGTTTAAAAGACCGCACCGTTCGCCGCTACGGATACACCCGGTAAAGTGTATGTTTTCATGTATTGTGAATAGAGGAACTGAAACATACAAAACCTAACCTCGAAGTCCGCCCGGTAGGTCTCGAACCTACGACACCCGGGGTAAAAACCCGGTGCTCTACCAACTGAGCTACGAGCGGAATTATTTTGTGAGTCCACCGGGATTCGAACCCGGATCCCCTGATTAAAAGTCAGGTAGTTTACCATTGAACCTATGGACTCATTGTCCGTCCGGAGGGAATCGAACCCCCTTTTATTCTGGTTAAGAGCCAGGAGCAAAGCCAAATTTTGCTACGAACGGGAAAACAAAAAAGCCTGGAGAGGTGAATCTCCAGGCTTTCAATTACCTATAAGCTTCTCACCTCATTAACTTGAGTTTTGTTTCTTTTTTATGTCCTTCTTTGTTTCCATTCTTTGTCTATCTTTTTTCTCTTCCTTTAATCTATCAACTTCGATTTTTATATAAGTTATCGTTTCTTGCAATCCTTCAATTCTTGCTACTTGGCTCTTTAGGTTTCTCTCTGCCCAAACTACCGTTTGCTGATCCAAAGAATGAGAATACTGCTCGTATTCTACACGATCATTTAATTCTTTGATCAATCTTTCTTGTAATATTTTCAATCCGTATTGCATGGTCATCTATTCTTTTTAATGTATTATCTGCTTTGTGTAACTCAGTATTGATATACTTCACGTCTACTGAGATAACTTCAAGTTTCTCATACATCCTATTCATTTTATCAATTAACTCTTCCATTTCAACTATTTAGAGTTCGGGGAAGGACTTTAACCTCCGTGCGATGGGTTGCAACCACCTGCCTATTCTCTCGGCCACCCGAACATTTTATTTATCTTGAGTCCCGAACTGGATTCGAACCAGTGTATCAGGTTTTGCAGACCTGCGCCTAAGCCACTCGGCCACCGGGACATTTATTTGTCGGCGAAGTGGGATTCGAACCCACGCTTGATACTATCTCAACTTGCCACTACGACTATGGAAGGTATAAGCTTCCCTCGGTATACGCCAATATGTAAAGAACACTCTGTCTAGATGGTAGGATTCGAACCTACGGACCACACCCTCTTGGTACAGTCATCCGGTTCCAAGCCGGATTGCTTAATCCACTCGCACACACCTAGTGGTTTTTGTCGGGTAGGCAGGAATCGAACCTGCTAATCCATGCTTCCAATGCACAGATGCTTTAGCCTTAGTCACTACCCGTTGTAGTGGTGGTACCGGGCGGGCTCGAACCGCCGACACCTGGATCTTCAATCCAGTGCTCTACCAACTGAGCTACGGTACCATTTGATCAGAGAAGTTATGTCTCAATCTTCAGATTCGCGGTCGTCCAATTTTCGAACTGACTTAGTGCGTATTCCCACTATCTCTTGGAATTTAAATTTGATGGTGCGAAACATCTCATTTAAAAGCCTCAATGGGAGTACGTCATACGCCTATCGTCATCAGACCACTCTGATCATTGTCGGGATAGCAGGATTCGAACCTACGATCTCTTGCTCCCAAAGCAAGCACGTTACCGGGCTACGCTATATCCCGAGGCATTGGACAGAGATTTCTACTCCTTCTCCACACTCCACGTGTGGCGCATTGATCCTTTATTGTTTTCCATCCCTCCGATCTTAAGCTCGAAGTTTTTTATTCCAATCTAGGCTTCAACCAAGAAGGCAATTACCCCTTCCGGTATCATTCTTTTATGCTAATCCAACATTTTCAAAGAACATTATTGTGGTACCCTCCGGTTACGATCCGGATCCTCTGGGGTTTCAAGCCAGTGCTTCTACCAAGTTAGCTTGGGCACCATAAAAAAGAGCAACAAAAAACCCTGAATTCCTAATGGGATCCAGGGCGGTTAAAAAATTATGGGCGGTTACCCAATCTTTTTATACTGTGTTTTTAACACACCCTGTATGGCCCTTCGGAAAAAAGGGTTTAAAACATGGTATGTTAAATATTAAGTACATTATTTCTTTAATTCTTTTGTTGTTATTATGTATCGACAAATATACGAAAAGTTTCGTAAATAAAAAATTTATTTGGAAAAAATTTTAAAAATCGCTATATGAACCCTCTTCTTCGTAGTCATCTTCTTCATATTCGCTGAACGTCGAAATGTGATTGGGTCCTATATTGATTGTTCCATAGCCAAAGGAATTCATAAGAATTACTGGGATTCCTTTATAGTCCCACAATTCTATGGTAGCTCCTTCTGTTCCCATATCTTTCACCTTTTTTCCGGTTTTTTGTATTTCATTTGCGATAGGCTCATAAGATGATTGTTCTTCGCTCACAGAATAAATATCTGTCGGATCATCTAATCCTAGTGCCTTGGCAACTAGTTCCAGATCTGAATCTATTTCTACTCCAGAATCACCAATATTATAAAATTCTTCAAATAATTTTAAATGTTTCATTACTGTACTCCTGCTCTTTCTTTTAGTCTTTTGATGTAGTCACCTACACCTTTGTCCCAGTCATCAACCGGAAGATTATCTGCAAGCCATTTTGTGGCTAGATAACGATTCTCATCATTAAGTTCAAATTCCTCTTCAGAAGCTTCTGCGTCTGGATAAAACCTAGCATCTTCAATTTCTATGTCAGTAAGAGTTGCATTTCCTTCATATTCTCCAGGAGTTCCTAGAGGATCCGAAGATGGTATTGATGTTCCACCAATTTCTTTCCAATCAAAGTTGAAATTTAGATAGATGGCCATATTTTTTCCGCCATCTTCTGAGTAAAAGTTCCATCCAAAATCATCTACTTCTTCGTGGCTTCCTTGAGGATCTTCCATCTTCAAATTGTTGATGTCTTTATCATCCAATTCAGCTTTTATCTGGCCTTCTAGAATCTGATACAAGTATTCATTGGCTTCTTTATCTACTGGGTTTTCCCCCTCGAATGCCTCAAATGTTTTAAGATTGTCCATTATTTGTAGGTATATCCTGGTAATTTTTTGCCATATAGATCAATCAAGCCTGCTAAATTTTCTACTTCTGTGTAATCTACCATTACCCAATCTCCAATTTTATGCCCGGTTTGATCATGTTTAAATCTTTGGTGTGTTCCTATTCCCTCGATAGGTTCTCCTCCTGCTGTGATTACGAGTCTATATCTTCCATTTTCTGATTGCCAAACCTCTATCGTTGCATCTCTTTCATCATTAAAATCGATGTATTCATTTTCCCCAGTTTTTAAATCCACCATTCCTAAAGGAAGTACTGGAGAAGGGTCGTTAAATCTTCTTTCTCCGTCGGATTTTTCAGTATCTGGTCTTTGGCTTGCGGGTGCTTTTGGTTCTGGCTTTTCTTGTTCTTTCCTAACATCCATTCCTAATTCTTCTGCTTTTGCGAAGAATACTGCCGAGACTTCGGATCTTCCTTCTTCGTCTGTTAAGATGCTAGCTGCTGCCATTCCTCTATCATATGCTTTATCTGCATTTCCGATGGATTTTGCCATTGCCTGAGCATATTGTAGAATTTTTTCTGGTTTTCCTCCAGATTTTCTTTTCATGCTCTCTATTCTGTCTATATCCTTTCCTGCAAATTCTAAGATTTCTTCAAATTCTTCAAATACTTTTAGATGCTTCATACTACAATATAAGGATATTTTTCTTATATATCGTCATTTTCCAGGGCTTTTTCCACCTCTTTCTGCCAATTCTGTTTCTCCGCTCTTTTGAAGGCTCGCTTCTCCCTTTTAGCATCATCCGCTACCTTTTTTCTGTCCTTGGGACTGGAGAAAGGATTGCTAGCCATATCCTTCTGGATCTGCTTTTTATCCTTTTTTAATTTTCGGATTTTGTCCTTATACCACTTATGATCTTTAGTCTTCATAGAGCGATAAGTTTCCGTCTAGATCTTCCAACAGAGCAGATTGACCTAGATCTTTTTTAACTTGAGAGAGCCACATATTTGTCTTTATTTTGACCATCCATGAGTAGTACTTGCCTTTCCTCTTAGAACTCCCCTTAGCAACAACCCCTTCCTTTAAATCGGTGTTATTTCGGATACTATCAATGAATTCTGTGGTTAGGTCTCCTTCATATACGATCTCCGGCAAATGTAAGTGACCGAAGTGTTCTAATAGGACTTTAGGTGGTAGAATCCCGTGCTGAAACTTGTCTACATCAAAAAGGATGACATCTTGGTCATCCTCTGGGTCATGAAATCCTGCGAAAGAGTTTGGTCCAACAAACTCACAATAAACGGTCATTTTTCTACAATGTTTATAATCTTTGAGATCCGTAAATATTCTATCCAGATCCTCCGAGTATTTTTCCATAAACATATCAACTCCTTCTCCATATATTGGAGCATGTTCCGTAATCATTTGGGTTCTTGTTCCAAACTTATGGAATCCTCTTTTCTTAGACCATTCAAATCTCATATTGGATCCATCCAATTTATCAAATGCGATAACTGGCTGACCAAAGATTCCTTTGTTCCAATGTGGTATTTTATGATATGTTTTCATATATCTTTAAAGCTAATTCCATCGCCTTTTGTCTGGCTCCCGATGGGATTAAAATCTTTTCTTTTGTTTCTAGTATTTCCAGGAAAGTTTCCAAAGAACCCTTTTCGCAGAAGATCATAAATTTTTCTTCTCCGGTTTCTCGGATAACTCCCAATAGTTCCCAGTGAGTATCCATAGCCATGTGCTCTTTGAATCCCACCGAATCCCATCTTATCTTTGATTCATCTCTCCTTTTCATGCACGGGCGGTAGGAATCGAACCCACCCAGTCGGTTTTGGAGACCAACTCGCCAGCCTTGGGACATTCGCCCGTGTTTTGTGGGTATGGAGGGAATTGAACCCCGGTTCTTTAACCGTTTATCTTAGCTAAATCTATTTGGAGCTCCGCGTTAAATAAAGCACCGGATCCACGCGCCGGCTGATTTCTCCACAATCATAGCATACCCATTAAATGGTGGGAGTAGAAGGACTCGAACCTACAACCCATGCGGGTTACGGACTTTACAGGCCCGCGCCTTTTCCAGCTGTGCAATACTCCCAAAATGTCCGCCAGGTAGGAATCGAACCTACATCGTCGAAAGACGAAGGTTTTACAGACCTCTGATTTCACCACCTTACCATCTGACGGATAAGTTGCGCTCCCGGCTGGACTCGAACCAGCGACCCTCTGATTAACAGTCAGGCGCTCAACCAACTGAGCTACGGGAGCTATTATTATTTATGCTCGCCAGGTAGGATTCGA